>NZ_NUQC01000004.1:0-257539 GCF_002585125.1 Bacillus sp. AFS029533
TTTCAAAGTTCACTTTGTCGTCCGTATCTCTTGGCGACTTCTATATAATAACAAATCTGATAACCTTGGTCAATAGTTTTTATAATATAATTTCAAAAAAAATACAAAACCTTATTCTTCATTAATATCCCCTTCATCTCAAGCATTTTAACCCTTGTCTAAAGTAGTACAAATAATAGAGATATACTAATCAAAATAGAACTAGTAAGTTCTTAATCAAAAATAGTTCACTAATATACAGTCAAAAAAAGAGAGAACCTAATTGTTCTCTCTACTAGTCACAGCTCAATTACTCTTCTGTTGTTTCAATCTCATCTTCGTTTTCAAGAGTCACTGCTTCATCAGCTTCATTTTCAGCTTCTTCATCAATTTCCTCTTCTTCTTTCGCAGCAATTGCTACAGTCGCAACATGACCTTCTTGATCAAGTTTAATTAATTTAACACCTTGAGTAACTCGACCTAAACGTGAAATTTGGTCAATTGGCATACGAATCATTACACCAGACTCAGTAATTAACATTAAATCCTCTTCGTCACTTACACATTTTAACGAAATCATTTTACCGTTTTTATCTGTAACATTAAGCGTTTTTAGACCTTTACCACCACGACTTTGAATTCGGTATTCTTCCTGTGCAGTTCGCTTACCATAACCTAGTTCCGTGACAACAAGAATATCTAAATGCTCTTCAACAACTTCCATTCCAACAACATAATCATCATCAGAAAGTGTAATTGCTTTAACACCTGTTGCCGTTCTTCCCATCGATCTAACATCATCTTCATTAAAACGGATCATCATACCTTTTGAAGTACCGACAACAATATCTTTTGTTCCGTCAGTTAAACGTACCGATATTACGTCATCATCTTCTTTTAAATTAATTGCAATTAACCCGTTAGTACGAATGTTTGCAAAGGCAGATAAAGGTACACGTTTTGCTATTCCTTGTTTTGTTGTAAAGAATAGGTACCAATTCTCTAAAAATTCACTTACTGGAATAATAGCGTTAATATTTTCATCGCGATCGATTTCAAGTAAGTTTACGATAGGTAATCCTTTAGCTGTACGGCTATACTCTGGAATCTCATAACCTTTTGAACGGTATACTTTTCCCTTATTCGTAAAGAATAAAATAGTATCATGTGTTGAAGTTGTTAGTAAGTGCTCTAAGAAGTCATCATTATTAGTACCCATTCCTTGAATACCACGTCCACCTCTACGTTGAGATCGGTAAGTAGAAACTGGAAGACGTTTAATATATCCATTATGAGTTAAACTTAAAATGATATTCTCCACTGGTATTAAGTCTTCATCTTCAATGATTTCTAATCCACCAGGAACTATTGCTGTTCTTCGTTTATCATTATACTGCTCTTTTAGCTGAGTTAATTCTTCTCGAATAATTTCAAGAACTCTTTCCTCATTTGCAAGAATTTCTCTTAATTCTGCAATTAACTTGATTAGCTCTTGATATTCTTCTTCAATTTTCTCGCGCTCTAAACCAGTTAAACGTTGTAACCTCATATCTAAGATTGCTTGAGCTTGCTTTTCAGATAAATTAAAAGTTTCCATTAAGCCATGTTTAGCGATTTCTCCTGTTTGAGAAGCTCTAATTAAGCTAATTACCGCATCTAAATGGTCTAAAGCAACTTTTAAACCTTCTAAAATATGTGCACGCGCTTCTGCTTTTTCCAACTCAAACTGTGTTCTACGTTTAATAACAACAATTTGATGGTCTAAATAGTGTTTTAAACAGCTCTTTAGAGATAGAACTTTTGGTTCACCATTAACAAGTGCTAATAAATTAATACCAAAACTTGTTTGAAGAGCAGTTTGTTTATAAAGATTATTTAAAAGTACATTTGCGTTCGCGTCTCTTCTAACTTCAATGACAATACGCATACCATTTCTGTCAGATTCATCACGTAAATCAGTAATACCTTCAATTTTCTTATCTCGAACTAGTTCAGCAATTCGTTCAACAAGCTTGGCTTTATTTACCTGATATGGTAATTCTGTAACAATAATCGTTTGTCTGCCATTTGCTTTTTCTTCAATTTCAACTTTCCCTCGAATGATGATCGAACCTTTACCAGTTTCATAGGCCTTACGGATTCCGCTTTTACCTAAAATCATACCTGATGTAGGAAAATCAGGACCTTGAATATATTCCATTAATTCTTGTGTAGTGATTTCGGGGTCTTTACTTAATGCAAGTACACCATCAATTACTTCACCTAATTGGTGAGGAGGAATATTCGTAGCCATACCAACCGCTATACCCGTTGCTCCGTTTACCAACAAGTTAGGGAATCGTGCAGGAAGAACGATTGGCTCTCTTTCTGAACCATCATAGTTATCTTGATAATCAATCGTGTTTTTATTAATATCACGAATCAATTCCATCGAAATTTTAGACATTCTAGCTTCTGTATAACGCATCGCCGCCGCCGCGTCTCCATCAACTGATCCAAAATTCCCATGGCCATCTACTAACATATATCTGAAGTTAAAGTCCTGAGCCATACGTACCATTGTTTCATATACAGCAGAATCACCATGCGGGTGATACTTACCAATTACTTCACCAACGATACGCGCTGACTTTTTATAGGCTTTATCAGCTGTCATACCTAAATCATTCATTGCATATAAAATTCTTCTATGCACAGGCTTAAGGCCGTCTCGTACATCTGGTAACGCTCGAGAAACAATTACACTCATTGCATAATCTAGGAAGGAATTACGCATTTCATGACTAATATTTATTTCTTTAATTTGTTGATTTTCACTCAACATCGGCACCTCCCTTTAGTTTCCGTATCTACCTGAGAAAAGGAGCATAAAAGCTCCTTACAAATACATATTAAATATCTAAATTCTTTACATACTTAGCGTTATCTTGAATAAAGTTACGTCTTGGCTCCACTTTTTCGCCCATTAACGTTTCAAACGTTTCATCCGCTTCGATAGCATCTTGAAGGTTAACTTGTAGTAACGTTCTAGTTTCTGGATTCATTGTAGTTTCCCATAACTGATCAGGGTTCATTTCACCTAGACCTTTATATCGTTGAATAACAGGTTTTGGTACTGCATTTAAAGTCGACATAATCTCATTCATTTGTCGATCATTATAAGCATATTGTATTTTTTTCCCTTGCTGGATCTTATATAAAGGTGGTTGAGCAATATAAATATAACCACTTTCAATGATTTGACGCATATAACGATATAAGAACGTTAACAATAAAGTACGGATGTGGGCACCATCTACATCAGCATCCGTCATCAATATAATTTTATGATATCGTGCTTTCTCGATATCGAAATCATCACCGATTCCGGTACCAAAAGCAGTAATCATTGAACGCACCTCGTTATTTGATAAAATTTTATCAAGTCGAGCTTTTTCTACATTAATAATTTTTCCACGTAAAGGAAGAATTGCTTGGAAGTGACGGTCTCGTCCTTGTTTTGCACTTCCACCCGCTGAATCACCCTCAACGATATAAATTTCGCTAATAGAAGAATCTTTTGAAGAACAATCTGCTAATTTCCCAGGTAAACTTGATACTTCTAAAGCACTTTTTCTTCTTGTTAACTCACGAGCCTTCTTAGCAGCAACACGCGCTCTAGCCGCCATTAAACCTTTTTCAACTATTTTTTTAGCTTCTGTTGGATTCTCTAATAAAAACTTTTCAAGTTTTTCTCCAAAAACTTGCTCAGTAATCGTACGAACTTCACTATTACCTAATTTAGTTTTTGTTTGTCCCTCAAACTGTGGATCTGGATGTTTAATAGAAACGATTGCTGTTAATCCTTCACGTACATCCTCACCAGATAAGTTGCTATCTTGATCCTTAATTAAACCATTCTTACGACCATAATCATTAATTACACGAGTTAAAGCTGTTTTAAACCCAACCTCGTGCGTACCACCTTCGTGTGTATTAATATTATTCGTGAATGAGTAAATATTACTTGTATAGCTTTCGTTATATTGAAGTGCAATTTCTACACTAATTCCATCTTTTTCACCAATAACAAAAATTGGTTCGTCATGTATTACTTCTTTAGAACGGTTTAAATGTTCAACGTAAGATTTAATTCCACCTTCATAATGGAATTCTTTCTTTTGTTTATTTTCTCTACGGTCTTCAATTGTTAAGCGAATACCTCTATTAAGGAATGCTAGTTCTCTTAAACGGTTTGCTAATGTATCAAAGTCATAAACTGTCGTTTCAGTGAAAATTTCTACATCAGGTTTAAAATGAGTAATCGTACCTGTAACATCAGTTTCACCAACGATACTCATATCTTCAACAGGTATACCTTTAGAAAATTGTTGATAATAAATAGTACCTTCACGATGAACGTGAACTTCTAGCAAAGTAGACAGTGCATTTACTACTGAAGCACCAACCCCGTGTAATCCACCAGATACTTTGTATCCACCACCGCCAAATTTTCCACCCGCATGAAGTACCGTCATAATTACTTCTAGTGCAGGTCTACCCATTTTTTCATGGATACCTACTGGAATCCCACGGCCATTATCTTTAACAGTAATACTATTATCTTCTTCAATCGTTAAATTAATCTCATCACAGTATCCAGCCAATGCCTCATCTATACTATTATCAACGATTTCCCATACTAAGTGATGTAATCCTTTTCCGCTCGTAGAACCGATATACATACCCGGTCTTTTACGTACGGCTTCTAAACCTTCAAGAACTTGTATCTGATTTTCATCATAATTATGTTCTTGCATCTTTTGATCCATTGTCATGAACACTCACCTACTTTTTTTATTTTACATAAAAGAATTAGTAAATTTCAGCTATGCTTTTTAGGCGGCGTAGTAGAAATTTCATAAATTATTTATCGAGAAGTACTTATAATTGTTCCATGTGAAACATTTATAATATTAGCTTGTTTTATCGTTTCGTGCTGAATCCCGTCGACACTTGTTGTTGTGACAAAAGTCTGTACTTTATTTTGAATTGCATTTAATAAGTGTGTTTGACGATAGTCATCTAGCTCTGAAAGGACATCATCTAATAAAAGTATGGGATATTCTCCAACTTCCTCTTTAATCAGTTCAATTTCTGCTAGTTTTAATGAAAGAGCTGTTGTCCGCTGCTGTCCTTGCGATCCAAAAGTTTGAACGTTTTTATCATTTACCATAAAAACCAAATCATCTCTATGCGGACCAAGCAATGTAGTACCTCTTGATACTTCACGCTCTTTTTCAGCTTCGAATAGTTTTATGTACTCATCTTCCATTTTCGTCAAATCTGTTAAATCTGATACATTAATGCTTGGTTTATATATAATTTCTAGCTTTTCGGTCTCTCTAGAAATTTGACTATGAATAGGCGATGCCCAATCCTGTAGTAATTTGATGAACGAAATTCGTTTTTCAATTATTTTTACGGCATGTTTTACAAGCTGAGATGTTAGGACTTCAAGCATTAAATAGTTCCGATCTCGGCTAGTTTGTAATGTTTTTAGTAGTGAATTTCGCTGTTGGAGGATTCTCTGGTACTGACTTAGTTCATGTAGGTAAACAGGCGAAACTTGTCCTAGTTCCATATCTAGGAATTTACGACGCACTTGCGGACTACCTTTTACTAAATGTAAATCTTCCGGTGCAAACATAACGACATTCATCACGCCTATATATTGACTTAACTTCATCTGCTCAAGATGGTTCAGCTTTGCTTTCTTACCTTTCTTTGAGAGGATTAGCTGTAGTGTTACTTGCTGATTTTTTTTCTGTAACGTACCCTTTATTGTACCATATTCTTCATCCCACCGTATCATTTCTTTGTCGTTGCTTGTTCGATGGGACTTTGTTAAAGCTAGCACATAAATGGATTCCATTAAATTTGTTTTACCTTGAGCATTCTCACCAATAATGACATTAACATTATTTTGAAAATTCAACTCAAGTTTTTCATAATTACGATATTGTTTTAGCTGTAAATCTTTAATATACAATGGGATTCCCCCAAAACTTATGAAGTTATAATATACGAACCTTTTCCAGTTATAGAAATTGTATCATTTAAAACTAATTTTTTTCCTCTTCTATTCTCAGGTTCATTGTTTACAAAGATTTCATGCTCCGATAGAAACCATTTAGCCATTCCACCTGTATCAATTACACCCGCAAGCTTTAAAAATTGGCCTAATGTAATATATTCTGTATTTATTTTAACTTTTTCTGTTTTCATTTTTTATCACCCTCATTTATCCATTCCTTAATTGTACTAAACTTCTATAAGAAAAAAAACACTTAACCCTTATTTTGTCTATTAAGTACAAAAAGACTGACCTAAATGTACTATGCACTCCCCAAACAAATTTGTAGAATAAATTCTTTATTTATTCTGCCCTTTGGAGATTGCTAGTACATTCTATTAGGCCAGCCCCTTTCGATAGAAATTACTAACTAGTATGTGCGAACTGGTAAAATTAATTGCAATGTTCTTGAATCATTTACAGTACGAATTAAAAATGGTCTCATTGCCCCCGTAAATTGAATATAAATTTCTGGGCTTTCTATTGCTTTTAATGCATCCATAACATACTTCGCACTAAAAGAGATTTTTAACTCTTCACCTTTAATATCCTCGCAAACAATTTCGTCTACTACTTTACCGATTTCAGGAGAATAAGAGGAAATATTGACCACTGAGCTGCCAACTGTTTCTAAGTGAACAACATTATTTCTACCTTCTCTTGCTAATAAAGAAGCACGATCAATTGCTTGTAAGAATTCTTTCGTCATTACAGTTAGTTCCGTTTTACTTTCACTTGGAATTAACTTTGATGTGTCAGGATAATTACCTTCTAATAGTCGAGTAAAGAACAATAGATGTTTTGTCTTAAATAAAGCTTGATGTTCTGTTAAGACGATTTCTACTTTTTCATTATTGTCATCTAGAATTTTACTTAATTCATTTAGACTTTTCCCAGGAATTACTACGCTAGCTTTAAATTCACTTGTTATAGAACTTCCGTCAATTTTAGCTTGTCTTAAAGCTAATCGATGGCTATCTGTCGCTATACACGTTAGATCACCATTTTCAATCTTCCAGTTTACACCAGTTAAAATTGGTCTAGTTTCTGAAGTTGATACTGCAAATACAGTTTGACGAATCATAAATTTTAATAAATCTGCAGAAATAGAAATTGTTTCATGTTCTTCAATCTGAGGAAGTAGTGGATATTCCTCAGAGTCAAAGCCATTTAAGCTAAATTCAGTTTTTCCGGCTCTTATTGTTGTTACATAATTATTATCAGACTCTAATTCGACAAAATCTGAAGGTAATTTTTTTACAATATCACTAAAATATCGAGCATTTAATACAATGCTTCCAGTTCGTTTTACATCAACTAGTTGCTGATCATCTAATACTATTGGTAAATAAGATTCTATAGATATATCTGAATCACTACCTGTGAAAGTTAGTCCTTCATTTGTAACGACTAATTTAATACCAGTTAAGATTGGAATAGTTGTTCTTGATGAAACAGCTCTCATAACTTCTTGTACAGCTTTAACAAGATGATCTTTTTGTACAGTAAATTTCATTGTTTGTACTCCTTATATAATTTATAAAATAATATAGTAATAGTAGTAGGGCCTGTGAATTTGTGGATAACTATAATTTATTAAAGAAAAATAAGTCTATCAACATGTGGATAGACTGTGTAAAAAAGAGAGAAAGTTATGCACAGGTAAATAACTCTACTGATTTAATTTTTCATTGATTTCTTTAATTTGAGATTGCAGCTGTGAGTCAGTTTCGACTAATTTTGAGATTTTTTCATGCGCATGAATAACAGTTGTATGATCTCGTCCTCCAAACTCTTCTCCTATTTTAGGTAAAGAATGGTCTGTCAGCTCTCTTGAAAGATACATTGCAATCTGTCTTGGGAAGGCTACGGATTTTGTACGTTTCTTTGCTTTAAAATCCTCTAATTTAATACTAAAAACTTCTCCAACTGTTCGTTGAATGTCATGTATTGATACTGTTTTAGGCCTCGTCGCTGTAATTAAATTCTTTAAGGCTTCAGCGGCCACGCTAGCATTTATATCCTTATTAATTAACGATGAATAAGCAACTACACGAATAAGTGCTCCTTCTAATTCACGGATATTTGTATCAATTTGATTTGCAATATATAACATTACCTCATTTGGAATATCTAACCCCTCAGCCTTAGCCTTTTTACGTAAAATCGCAATCCTAGTTTCTAAATCTGGTGGTGTGATATCTGTAATAAGGCCCCATTCAAATCGTGAGCGAAGTCGATCTTCTAATGTAGGAATTTCTTTAGGTGGTCGGTCACTTGAGATAATGATTTGTTTACTTTCTTCATGAAGTGTATTAAAAGTATGGAAAAATTCTTCCTGTGTTTGTTCTTTTCCAGCTAAGAACTGAATATCGTCTATAAGTAACACGTCTACATTACGGTACTTATTTCTAAATTCAATTGCTTTATTATCACGAATTGAATTAATGAACTCATTTGTAAATTTTTCTGATGATAAATAAACGACTTTGGCATTTGGATTATGCTCGAGTACATAATGTCCAATTGCGTGCATTAAGTGGGTTTTCCCTAACCCAACGCCCCCATATATAAATAATGGGTTATAGGCTTTTGCAGGTGCCTCGGCAACCGCTAATGATGCTGCGTGGGCAAAACGGTTACCTGAACCAATTACGAAAGTATCAAAAGTATATTTAGGGTTCAACATACTTTGGTTGAACTCTACTGGTTCTTCAAATTTTACTTTGGCTTTAACGGCCGGTATATTCATCTCTATTTCTTCTACATGATTTTGAGGAAGGATAAATTTGATTTCTAATTCCGCTCCAGTTATTTCTAAAACTGTATCCATTATTAAAGATGAATACTTAGACTCAAGCCAATCACGAGCGAATTCATTTGGGGCAATAATTGTTAAAGTATCATTCTTTAAAGAAAATGCCTTTGTTGATTTTAGCCATGTTTCAAAGCTTGGTTTACTTATTTTTTTTTCTATTTCTGCTAGAACCCTGGACCACAGATCCCCTATATTTTCCAAACAGTAATCCCTCCTTACAAAGCTTGTTCAACTTTTGTACAAGCACATAAATTAAGTATTTATTTTTATTCATGTCTTTGAATATGCGTTATTTTATAAAACTGCAAAAATCCACTTTATTTGACAGTATTCACCCATGTGGATAACTTAAAAATGGTACAAGTGTAAAACCTGTCCACAAGTTATTAACATCTGTGGACAAATAAAAATAAAAAACAACTTGTCCAAAGTGGAAAACAAATTAATAATATCAAAAATCTTTAGCTATTTCAATGAGTAGTTAATGTTATCCACATGCTAATCCACTTGTTTAAAAAAATTGTCCACAGAAAACGGACTTGTGTAAAAGTTGTCAGTAACTGCTGTGGGTAAAAAATGTGTAGAAAAATATTATCCACAGAGCACTTAACAATTTTAAGAAAAGGGAAAGAAGTAGTTTTATGTAGATTTTTTTATTCACTGAAAAGTGCGTTTCAAAAAATCTTTCGACACCATATTTTTCTGCTCTGATTAATCGTTTATAAATTTATTGGAGGGAAATGATAGGAGTAAATCGCATTTCTTTTATAAAATAAGTGACTTTTTTTTATTTTTTTCTTATTAAAACTCACTGGATCAACCATTCTTCACAAATTGGAAATAATTATTAATCATGATTTAACATCTTACATTGACATTAATAGTAGTTATTCTTTATAATTTATAGGACTGTCTATTACAGTAATTCCTCAGGGAGGTGTCATATAATGAAAAGAACATTTCAACCAAACAAACGTAAACGCAGCAAAGTACATGGTTTCCGTAGCCGTATGAGCACTGCAAATGGACGTAAAGTTCTAGCAGCTCGTCGTCGTAAAGGAAGAAAAGTATTATCTGCGTAGGCCACTGTCAACAGTGGTCTTTTTCACTAATAAGAAGGCCTTTTTTGCTTTTATGTCACAATTTGTAAGTAAAAAGGGCCTCATTTTTTATAAAAAAATTGTTATGATAATTGAAGGAATCATTTGAGGTGTCAGTAGAACATGAACAAGAAAAACAGAATAAAAAAGAATGCAGATTTTAGTCGCGTTTTTCAAAAGGGATCGTCAACTGCAAATCGACAATTTGTAATCTATACATTAAAAAAGGAAGATCAAAAGCAATTTCGTATAGGATTATCTGTTAGTAAGAAGTTAGGTAATGCTGTAGAAAGAAATCATATTAAGCGGTATATAAGACAAGCTCTTACTGAATTAAGTGATGATCTTCGTGTAAATATGGATTATGTTGTAATCGCAAGAAAGCCCTGTACTGAACTACCTTTTAATGAATTTAAAAAAAGTTTAATTCATGTGTTGAAAAGGGCGGAAGCGCTTAAAATACGTGATTCAAAACATAAATTAGATAAAAATCAAATTAAGTAATTACATATTTAAATGTAACTTCTTAAAGGAGGAACTAGTTTGAAGACTAAGAAGTACCAATTGCTAGTTACAGTTCTTTTATTAGTAGTCGTGTTAGCTGGGTGTTCGCAAACAAACCAACCGATTACGTCTGAAAGTACGGGGATTTGGAATGAGTATTTCGTTTATCCACTATCATGGTTAATCACAGCTGTATCTAAAATTTTTGGTGGAAGTTATGGAATGTCGATTATCGTCGTAACACTTTTAATCCGTTTAGCATTACTACCGTTAATGATTAAACAAATTAAAAGTACAAAAGCGATGCAATCAATCCAGCCTGAAATGGCCAAACTTAAAGAAAAATATTCTTCAAAGGACCAAAAAACTGTCCAAAAATTAAATGAAGAAACAATGAAGTTGTATCAACAACATGGTGTAAATCCGCTATCTGGTTGTTTACCTATTTTTATTCAAATGCCAATCTTAATTGCTTTCTATCATGCAATTATGAGAACAATGGAAATTAAAGCGCATGACTTCTTATGGTTCCAATTAGGACATCCGGATCCAATTTATGCTTTACCAATCATCGCTGGTATTACAACTTTCATTCAACAAAAAGTATCAATGAGTACTGGTTCAATGACAGGACCTGCTGCTCAACAAATGAAAATCATGCTTTATGTTATGCCAATCATGATTTTAATATTTGCTGTTAGACTACCATCTGCTTTAGCTTTATATTGGGTAGTTGGTAACACATTTATGATTCTTCAAACATTATTTGTTAATAGAGGTAACACTACCGTTAAAAATAACAATGTAGGAGGGGCTAGTAAGTGAGAGAAGTAACTGCTACTGGTCAAACAATCGAACAAGCAGTTCAATTAGCACTTCAGCAACTTAGTTCAACAGAAGAAGACGTAGAAATTACAGTAATCGAAGACGGCAAAAAAGGATTTTTAGGATTTGGTGCTAAACCTGCTAAAGTATTAGTTGTTAAAAAGAAGACTTTAATCGAAAAAGCATATGACTACCTTTTAAATATTGTTAAGAGTCTTGATGAAACTGCAGATGTAAATTTCGAATTGCAAGGTACTAAAGAACAAACCTTCTTATTTACAGTAAAGGGTGATAAGGTTGCCCTTATTATTGGAAAAAGAGGTAATACTTTAAATGCTCTTCAATTCTTAGTTCAAACATTTGTTAATCGTCATTCAAAACAATTGATTCATGTTGTCGTTGATGCAGAAAATTATCGATTAAAACGTAAGGAATCGCTAGAAATTCTTGCAAAAAAGACTGCTCAAACAGTTTTAAAAACAAGAAAAGCGATCTCTTTAGAGCCAATGCCTTCTTTCGAAAGAAAAATTATACATCATATACTAACAGATATGCCGAATATCTCTACAAAGTCTGTAGGACAAGATCCACATCGTCAATTAATTATAGATTTAAAGAAACCAATTAAGGGCTAAGCCTTAATTGGTTTTTTAATATTGTTCATTCAAGTCATTTAAGTTTACTTGTACTTTGGTACGGTTATAATATAAAAACATTCAATTATAAAATTCTTTATGCTATGCTATAGATTTAGAAGTAACATGTTAACTTTTGTTTAACATGCTCCGAGGTGATTTTTTGATGGAATTCGATACAATTACAGCCATATCGACACCAAAAGGCGAAGGTGCAATTGCCATCGTTCGATTAAGTGGCGATGAAGCTGTTCAAATAGCGAATAAATTATTTAAAGAAAAAGATTTAAATAGAGTAGATTCACACACAATCCATTACGGACATTTAGTCGATCCAAGTTCGGGTAATACTGTTGAGGAAGTTATGGTCTCGATTTTAAGGGCACCGAAAACGTTTACACGTGAAGATGTTGTCGAAATAAATTGTCATGGTGGAATTTTTTCGGTTAACAAAGTACTTGAATTAGTACTATCACAAGGTGCTAGATTAGCGGAGCCTGGTGAATTTACAAAAAGAGCATTTCTTAATGGACGAATCGACCTATCTCAGGCAGAAGCAGTAATGGATTTAATTCGTTCAAAGACTGACAGGGCAATGGCGATCGCAATGAATCAAGTGGAAGGTCGATTGTCAAAGTTAGTTAATGGCTTAAGACAAACATTACTTGAAATTTTAGCTCATATTGAAGTAAATATTGACTACCCTGAATATGATGATGTTGAAGAAATGACCAATACTGTTTTAATTGAAAAAGCGAAAACAGTTCGTGTTGAAATACAAAAACTGCTAGAAACATCAAAACAAGGTAAAATTTTACGTGAAGGACTATCTACTGTCATTATTGGTAGACCTAATGTTGGGAAATCGTCTCTTTTAAATACACTTGTCCAGGAAAGCAAAGCAATTGTTACTGATATTCCAGGTACAACACGTGATGTAATTGAAGAATACGTTAATGTAAAAGGTGTGCCATTACGCCTAATTGATACAGCCGGTATTCGTGAAACTAAGGATGTTGTAGAAGCAATTGGTGTAGAAAGATCTAAAAAAGTATTGAACTTAGCTGATTTAGTTTTATTTGTTTTAAATAATAATGAGCAATTAAGTGAAGAAGATCGTAAATTGTTTGTCGAAATGAGCGGTAAAGACGTAATTGTGATCATTAACAAAACAGATTTGCCACAAAAGCTCGATCTGAATGAAGTAAAGGCGTTAGTTGGTAATGCTAAAGTTGTTACAACTTCCTTAAAAGAAGAAAAAGGAATTGATGATTTAGAAAAAGCAATAGCCGACTTATATTTTGAAGGGCAAATTGAGGCACAAGATTTAACTTATTTATCTAATGCTAGACATATTGCGCTATTAAAGCAATCAGAACAGACAATCAATGACGCGATTGAGGCCATGAAAAATGGTATGCCGATTGACTTAGTACAGATTGACTTAACAAGAGCATGGGAATTGTTAGGTGAAATCGTTGGAGATACAGTTCAGGAAAGTTTAATCAACCAGCTATTTTCTCAATTCTGTTTAGGGAAATAATGGTTAGGAGGAGAAAAGATGAGTTTTGAAGCAGGCAATTATGATGTAATCGTTATTGGAGCTGGTCATGCTGGATGTGAAGCCGGTTTGTCATCTGCTCGAATGGGTGCAAAAACACTAATGCTGACAATAAATCTTGATATGGTCGCATTTATGCCTTGTAACCCGTCAGTAGGTGGTCCTGCCAAGGGGATTGTTGTACGTGAAATTGATGCACTTGGCGGTGAAATGGGTCGAAATATCGATAAAACACATATTCAAATGAGAATGTTAAATACGGGTAAAGGTCCGGCAGTACGCGCATTGCGTGCTCAAGCGGATAAATTTGCTTATCAACACGAATTAAAGAAAACCATTGAAAATACGGAGAATCTAACACTAAAGCAAGGATTAGTAGAAAGATTAATTGTAGAAGATGGACAATGTACAGGTGTAATTACACAAACTGGTGCTATTTATCGTTCAAAAACAGTTGTCATTACAACAGGTACTTTTTTACGCGGAGAAATTATTGTAGGAGAATTAAAATACTCAAGTGGTCCTAATAACCAACAGCCAGCAATTAAGCTTTCTGAGCACTTAGAGGAATTAGGGATTGAACTTGTTCGTTTTAAAACAGGTACGCCTCCTCGTGTAAATAGTCATAGTATTGATTATTCAAAAACAGAAATACAACCTGGCGATGATGTACCTCGTGCATTTTCATTTGAAACAGAACCAGTTGAAACAGAACAAATTCCTTGTTGGTTAACTTATACAAGTGAAACTACACATCAAATCATCGACGATAACTTACACCGTTCGCCGATGTACTCTGGTATGATTAAAGGTACTGGGCCACGTTATTGTCCTTCTATTGAGGATAAAGTTGTCCGATTTAATGATAAACCGAGACATCAAATTTTCTTAGAGCCAGAAGGAAGAAATACTCAAGAAGTTTATGTGCAAGGATTATCAACTAGTTTACCTGAAGATGTACAGGAAAAGATGCTGCGTTCAATTGCAGGTCTTGAAAATGTTCAAATGATGAGAACTGGATATGCAATTGAATATGACGCGATAGTACCTACTCAATTATGGCCAACATTGGAACTTAAGCAAATTAAGAATCTGTATACTGCTGGTCAAATTAACGGAACTTCGGGTTATGAAGAAGCAGCCGGTCAAGGTTTAATCGCAGGAATTAACGCTGCATGTCGTTCACTAGATAAAGAAGAGTTAATTTTAGATCGCTCTGAAGCTTACATTGGTGTTTTAATAGATGATCTAGTAACGAAAGGGACAAATGAACCATACCGTCTTCTTACTTCTAGAGCAGAATATCGATTATTATTACGTCACGATAATGCCGATTTACGTTTAACTAAAATCGGTCAAAGACTTGGTTTAATAAACGATGAAAGATATGCAGAGTTTGAACAAAAGAAAATGTTAATTGAAGAAGAAATAGAGCGCTTAAAAACAACACAATTAAGACCAACAAAAGAAGTACAGGAATTAATCGCAAAAAATGGTGGTAGTGAACTGAAAGATGGCATTCGTGCAGCAGATCTTTTACGTCGTCCTGAAATGCTTTATGAGCATATCCATCTTCTTTCTCCATCTGAAAAAGACTTACATTCGGATGTTAAAGAGCAAGTTGAAATACAAATTAAGTATGAAGGTTATATTGAAAAATCATTAAATCAAGTAGAACGTATGAAAAGAATGGATTTAAAGAAAATCCCTGAAAATATCGATTATCAAGCTATTCATGGCCTTGCTACTGAGGCAAGACAAAAGCTTGAGCAAGTGCGTCCTCTATCAGTAGGTCAAGCTTCTCGTATATCTGGTGTTAATCCAGCAGATATTTCAATTCTACTTGTTTATTTAGAACAAGGAAAAATTGCAAGAATATCGAACTAATAATAGATAGGGGTATTACTAGTGAATAAAGAACAATTTATCGCTGCTCTTAAAGATAAAGGAATCCATTTGTCTGATTTTCAATTAAAACAATTTGATATATATTTCCACACATTAGTTGAGTGGAATAATAAAATGAACTTAACTGCTATTACAGAAGAAGAAGAAGTATATTTAAAGCATTTTTATGATTCAATTAGCGCTGCCTTTTATTTTGACTTCGCTGATGAAATTACTTTATGTGATATTGGTGCAGGAGCGGGCTTCCCTTCTATCCCAATTAAAATATGTTTCCCATCTATCAAATTAACGATCGTAGACTCCCTTCAAAAAAGGATTACATTTCTAAACCATTTAGCGAAGGAATTACAATTAGAGAATGTATCATTTATTCATGATCGAGCAGAAACTTTTGCTAAAAGAACTGGTATGAGAGAATCTTTCGATGTTGTAACTGCTAGAGCAGTTGCTAGAATGTCTGTGTTAACTGAATTATGCTTACCACTTGTTAGACCGAATGGCCATTTTGTTGCACTTAAAGGCGCAGCTGGTCAAGAAGAGTTGGATAAAGCAAATTATGCTATAAAAACACTTGGTGGAGAAGTTAAATCAATTAATCACTTTACTCTCCCAAGCGAAGACAGTGATCGAAATATTGTTATAGTAGAAAAGAAACGCAAAACGCCAACTAAGTACCCTCGCAAACCGGGTACCCCTGGTAAAGAACCATTAGAGGTTTAATATGATAAACTAACAAATGTTTCACGTGAAACATTTGTTATGTTTATTCTATTGTGAACGAAATTCTAAAAGGGTGGGAATCACATTGAAAAGCACATTATCTAGGTTATTTGGCTTATCAGAAAAAGAAATTAATGAAAATTCGGTTTCGAGTAATGAAGTTATTCGCCAAATTCCAGTATCGGACATTGTACCGAATCAGTATCAGCCTAGAACATTCTTTGATGATGAAAAAATTAAAGAACTAGCGCTAACGATTCGAACTCATGGTATTATTCAACCAATTGTTGTTAGGGAAATTAGACCAAACTTTTATGAAATAATTGCCGGGGAAAGAAGATTCAGAGCCGTTTCATCTTTAGGTTGGGATACAATTCCTGCAATAGTGAAAACATTTAACGATACAGAGACTGCCTCCGTCGCTCTGATTGAAAACTTACAACGTGAAGAACTATCTCCTTTTGAAGAAGCCGTAGCTTACCAAAAACTAATTGATTTACATAACTTAACTCAAGAGGCTTTAGCTCAGCGATTAGGTAAAGGTCAATCGACTGTTGCAAATAAACTGAGATTGTTGAAACTTCCAGGAGAAATACAACAAGCATTATTGGATAAGTCGATTACGGAACGTCATGCAAGAGCACTTATTCCATTAAAGTTGCCTCAACTACAAATTACTCTTCTTCAAGAAATAATTGAAAAACAGTTAAATGTTAAACAAACTGAAGAACGAGTCGTTACATTACTTACTGAGAAAAAGCCAAAAGCTAAACGTAAATTTAAGGCCATTAGTAAAGACATTAGAATTGCGATGAATACGATCCGTGAATCTTTACAAATGGTTACTAAAACAGGCATGAATATTGATAGTCAAGAAGAAGAACATGATGACTATTATCAAATTACAATTAAAATACCAAAAAAATAAACATTAAATTCACCTCTTTTAAGTGGTGAATTTTTTTATTCATTTTTAAATCTAGACACAACGATGAATCTATTCATGGTAAAATAGAAAATAAGAATTGTTTGTTGTGGAAGGAGTAGATTACATAGTGGTTAAAGTAATCTCTATAGCTAATCAAAAAGGTGGTGTTGGTAAGACTACAACATCAGTAAATTTAAGTGCTTGTTTAGCTCACTTAGGAAAAAAAGTATTACTAGTCGATATAGATCCCCAAGGTAATGCAACTAGTGGTATTGGAATTGAAAAAGCTGATGTAAATCAGTGTGTTTACAATGTATTAGTTGATGACGTTGAGGCGAAAAATGTCATTTTAAACACTGCTATTCCAAATTTTGATATTATTCCAGCAACAATTCAACTTGCTGGAGCAGAAATTGAATTAGTACCTACTATTTCTAGAGAAGTACGATTAAAGCGTGCTTTAGATACTGTAAAAGGTAACTATGATTATATTTTAATAGATTGTCCTCCATCACTAGGGTTATTAACTTTAAACTCACTAACTGCATCTGATTCAATTATTATTCCAGTTCAGTGTGAGTATTACGCACTTGAAGGTTTAAGTCAGTTATTAAGTACTGTACGTTTAGTACAAAAACATTTAAATAAAAATTTAGCAATTGAAGGCGTTTTGCTAACAATGCTAGATGCTCGTACAAATTTAGGGCTCCAAGTTATAGAAGAAGTAAAAAAATATTTCCAAGATCGCGTCTATAAATCAATTATTCCAAGAAATGTACGCTTAAGTGAAGCACCAAGTCATGGTAAACCGATCATTACTTATGATCCAAAGTCAAGAGGTGCAGAAGTATATCTCGATCTAGCAAAGGAAGTGATTGATAATGGCTAAAGGTTTAGGTAAAGGTATTGGAGCATTTTTTCAAGATATAAACCAGCAAGAAGAGTTAGTTCAGGAAATTGATTTAAAAGAACTTAGACCTAACCCATACCAACCTCGCAAAGTATTTGATGAAACTGCAATGTTAGAATTAACTCAGTCAGTGATTGAACATGGTATTCTTCAACCAATCATTGCTAGAAAAAGCATAAAGGGCTTCCAAATCGTTGCTGGAGAAAGACGATATCGCGCTGCAAAAAATGCGGGTTTAAATACAGTACCAGTTATTGTAAGAGACCTTACTGAAGAGCAAATGATGGAGCTAGCTGTATTAGAAAATTTACAGCGAGATGATTTAAATCCTCTTGAAGAGGCTGAAGCATATCAAACTTTAATTGAACAATTACACTTAACACAAGAACAATTAGCAAAGAAACTTGGAAAAAGTCGTCCACATATTGCTAACTATTTAAGAATTTTAACCTTACCTAACTCTGTTCAAAAAATGGTTGAAGAAGGCACGCTCTCAATGGGTCATGGAAGAGCACTTTTAGGATTAAAACGAAAAGGATTAATTGAAGGTACCGCACTAAAAGTAATTGAAAAAAACCTAAGTGTTCGTGAGGTTGAAACGTTAGTCAATGAGCTAAATGAAAATGTTTCACGTGAAACATCAAAGAAAACCCCGACTAAAAACATATTTTTTAGTGAATATGAGGATCTTTTACAGGAAAAGTTCGGAACGTCAGTTAAAATTAAATCGGCTAAAGATAAAGGGAAAATAGAAATCCAATTCTTTAACAAAGAGGATTTGGAGAGAATTCTTTCAATTATAAAATGAGTTATTCATAGGGAATATTAAATGTGTTGGCTTCCAATGCAGTTAATACTCCCTTTTTGTTTTTATCTGACCTTTTTTAATTGAAAGTTAGGAAACTATTATGTTAAAAATCTAATTGACAGGTAAATTTTCTTTCAGTTTCTTTAATTGAATTCGCAATAAACTTAGCCATTTTCATTACAAGGCTTAATCTAGTATTTTGTAGAACGTAGAATTCCATAAATCCACTAACATTTACAACTCCGGTTAAATTAATTTCGCCAACTAAAGGTAATTCTTTTTTCATTGCTGCACCAGGTTTTAACGGACCATTGGATAAACGTACGCTACCAATACTTTTTACTCTGCCTAAACATGCATCTACAGCAATGATAAATGGATTGTTATACTTGCCTTTAATTCTTTCAAGTTGTTCTGAAAGATTTAACGCATGAATTGGCTCATCAAGAGTACCATAATAATGAAACCTACTTAAGTTTAATTCTCCTAACATGGTTCCAACTAAAGGACCTAAAGAGTCTCCCGTAGAACGGTCAGTTCCAATACATACAAAAACGATTTCTTTAGTGTGTACACTTGGAAGCGACTTACATAAACGATCTGCAAATCTGTTAATAGCGTTTTCGTCATCTAGAAATACAGAATAATCATCCTTGAATAGGTTACGCAAAGGATTTGCTGAAAATTGCATAATATCGCCTACTTTTCATTTAAGAGAGTAGTATTAGTTTATGCAAAATTTAAACAATTTATACTTTCGTCAAGCAATGTTCGATATTAAATTAAACTATTATTACATTTGTTCATATTTGTAGTTTTAAGGTGTTAATTCGTTTAGTATTACGTTTAAAGTCATTTGAAAATAGATAGGGGGAAAAATACAGTATGAATAATGCAGCTGATAAAATAGAAAATGCTGAGAAAGTAATAAAAAAAAGCATGCTAACTCCAGAACAATGGGACACAATTTTAAATTCATCAATAAAAATAGCTTTAATTATTATCGTTTCAGTCTTGGCTGTAAAACTTGGAAGAAAGTTAATCCGTAATCTTTTAAAGGTTAATGCTAGAGGACCGTTACAAGTATCAGAAAGAAGATCAGTAACGCTTATTAAACTGATGGAAAATGTACTTGCATATGTAATATTCTTTATTGCTGCTTTGACGATTCTCCCGATATTTGGTGTGGAAATAAAAGGACTTTTAGTTGGAGCAGGAATAGGTGGCGTAGCAATTGGTTTTGGTGCACAAAGCTTAGTAAAAGATATCATTTCTGGATTTTTTATTTTGTTTGAAGATCAATTTTCAGTTGGTGACTACATTAGAGTTCAAACTTTCGAAGGAACAGTATTATCAATCGGTTTAAAAACAACTAAAATTAGAAGTGGAACTGGTGAGCTTCATATTATCCAGAACGGAATGATTACTGAAGTAACCAATTTTTCATTACATAATGCTGTGGCAATGGTAGATGTTAGTATTTCATATGAGGGTGACATTGAACATGCACAAAATGTAATTGAACAGCATTTAGAAACTATGCCAGCTAGATATGAAGAAATGGTAAAACCTCCAGAGTTTCTTGGAATCCAAAACTTAGGACCTTCTGAAGTAACATTGAGAATCTCTTCGGAAGTTAGAGCGATGACACAGTTTAAAATTTCTAGAGCAATTCGAAAAGAAATTAAGGAAGTACTTGAAAGAAATAACATAGAAATTTCGTATCCAAAGATGGTATTATATAAACAACCAGAAACTAAAAATGAAAATGCGAATGTATAGTTTGTATGCTACTATTTTAAGGAAGTGAAGTTTTTACATGGAAGAAAAAGAATTTAACCTAAATGATGTAGTAGAAATGAAAAAACCTCATCCTTGTGGAGTAAACAGATGGAAAATTATTCGAATGGGTATGGACATTCGATTAAAATGTGAGGGATGTGAGCATAGCGTATTAATTCCACGCAGAGAGTTCACACGAAAATTAAAAAAGGTTTTAGTTCGATCTGAAGAGTAGAACGATTGTTAAATCAATGGGTATCTAGTAGAGCAATTTGAAGGATCGCTCGTATTAGATACCTTTCGTATGTTTAGAATTAATATTCAGATTTTCTTGTTATTTTTTTTTGAAATCAATATAATTGTGAAAGATTAACTAAGTTCGTATAGGAGTGGAAAATATGCCATTAACAGCAGGAATCGTAGGATTACCAAACGTAGGAAAGTCGACATTATTTAATGCAATTACACAAGCAGGTGCTGAATCAGCAAACTATCCGTTTTGTACAATTGATCCAAACGTAGGTGTGGTAGAAGTACCAGATTACCGTTTAGTAAAATTAACTGAATTAGTTCAACCTAAAAAAACTGTTCCAACAACTTTTGAATTTACTGATATCGCAGGGATCGTTAAAGGTGCAAGTAAAGGTGAAGGTTTAGGAAATAAGTTTTTATCTCATATTCGTGAAGTAGACGCAATTTGCCAAGTAGTACGTTGCTTTGTAGATGATAATATTACTCACGTATCTGGAAAAGTAGATCCAATAGCAGATATTGAAACAATTAACTTAGAACTAATTCTTGCAGACTTAGAATCTGTTGAAAAACGTATTGATCGTGTAGCTAAATTAGCGAAGCAAAAAGATAAAGATGCATCTTATGAACATGAAATTTTAGTGAAATTAAGAGATGCATTTGAAAATGATAAGCCGGCTCGTTCAGTAGAGTTTACGGAAGAGCAAATGAAAGTAGTAAAAGGTTTACACTTATTAACGACTAAGCCAATGCTTTATATCACTAATGTTGGCGAGGATGAAATCGCAGATGCTTCATCAAACGAATACGTTGAAAAGGTAAGAGAATTTGCAGCTAAAGAAGGTTCTCAAGTAATTGTAATTAGTGCAAAAATTGAAGAAGAAATAGCTGAGCTAGATGATGAAGAGAAACGTACATTCCTTCAAGAACTTGGAATAGAAGAATCAGGTTTAGATCAATTAATTCGTGCAGCTTATTCTTTATTAGGATTGGCAACTTATTTCACTGCAGGTGTACAAGAAGTAAGAGCTTGGACATTTAAAAAAGGTATGAAAGCACCACAATGTGCTGGCGTAATTCATAGCGACTTCGAACGTGGCTTTATCCGCGCAGAAACAGTTTCTTTTGAAGATTTAGCGACTTATGGTAACATGACAGCATCAAAAGAAGCAGGTAAAGTACGTCTTGAAGGGAAAGAGTATATCGTACAAGATGGAGATGTAATGCATTTCAGATTTAATGTTTAATGAAAATAGCAAGTCAATTAATGATTTGCTATCTTAAAAAAACTATGCTATAATTCTAACTCGTGAGTGATTAATTAAATTGCTCCTTGCCCTTAGTTGGGCCGTTAGACCAAAAGGAGGTGACATTGTGATGAATAAATACGAAATCATGTACATCGTTCGTCCAAACATGGAAGACGAAGCACAAAAAGCATTAGTTGAGCGTTTCAACGGCGTTTTAACTGAACAAGGTGCTGAAATCACAAACGTTAAAGAGTGGGGTAAACGTCGTTTAGCTTATGAAATTAACGATTTCCGTGATGGACACTACATGCTTGTAAACGTTTCTGCTAAACCAGAAGCAGTACAAGAATTCGATCGTTTAGCGAAAATCAGCGAAGATATCATCCGCCACATCGTTATCCGTGAAGAAGAAAAATAATATTTTTTAAATGCTTTAGGGAGGTAGGAATCAGATGATCAATCGTGTAGTACTTGTAGGTCGCTTAACAAAGGATCCGGACTTACGTTATACGCCAAGTGGGGTTGCCGTTGCAACATTTACTCTAGCAGTGAATCGTACCTACTCAAATCAGCAAGGTGAAAGAGAAGCAGATTTTATTAACTGCGTTATCTGGAGAAAGCCCGCTGAAAACGTAGCAAACTTCTTGAAAAAAGGAAGCTTAGCTGGCGTTGAGGGACGTATTCAAACTAGAAGTTTTGATGGTCAAGATGGTAAGAGAGTATATGTAACTGAAGTTGTAGCCGACTCTGTTCAATTCTTAGAACCAAGAAATGCATCAGGTAACCAAGGTGGTTCATTCGGTATGAACCAACAAAATCAAGGTTTTAACGCTGGAAATCCTTTCGAAGCACCATCTCAGAAGCCTAGCTTTAATGATGATCCATTTGGTGGGACAAGCAAAACGATTGATATTACTGATGACGATCTTCCTTTCTAATAATAAAAACAGTGTAATGCTGAACGGTTAGCATTACTAAAAAATTAATTTTTAAGTAGAGGAGGGAAATAACAATGGCAATGGGTGGACGCAAAGGTGGACGTGCTAAACGTCGTAAAGTTTGTTACTTTACTTCAAACGGCATCACTACAATCGACTTCAAAGATACTGAGTTATTAAAACGTTTCGTTTCTGAGCGTGGTAAAATTTTACCTCGTCGTGTAACTGGTACTTCTGCAAAATACCAACGTAAATTAACGATCGCAATCAAACGCGCTCGTCAAATGGCGTTATTACCATACGTAGCTGAATAAGCTAAGTAATAAAAAGTACAGCATTCTAGTGCTGTACTTTTTTTGTATTTATGAAAAAATAAGTTTTATGGTAAAATAAGAAATAGTATGCTTATCGTGAAATAAGTAGGGGTAGTTGAAAGGAGCTTTATTTTGAAATCGACTCGATTTATTACCGAGGGTGCAGTACTATTAGCTATTTACTCAGTACTACTGTTAATATTTAGATTTGTACCGTTTCTCTCAATTTTTATGGCATTCCTTATGCCACTGCCGTTTATTATTCTAAGTATTAAATACTCAATTAAAGAATCACTTTTACTTTGCTGTGTGGCACTAGGATTAACAATTGTGATTACCTCATTTAATTTACTTCCAGTTACTTTAATGTACTCAACAGTTGGTATAGCATTTGGGTATCTATTGAAAAATGAGCGAAGTAAAGGAGAGATATTACTTACTAGTACTTTCTTATATTTAATACATACAGTACTATCGTACATACTATTCAAAGCTGTTTTTCATATTGATTTCGTTAAAGAGAATATAAACTTGGCAACGGAAGCTATCGAAAAAAGTAAGGAACTTAGTGCCAGTCTTGGTACTAACGCCAATGAAAAAGCATTAGATAGTCTTACAAATGCTATTAAATTAATCCCTACATTAATTCCTTCAATACTGTTAATGGTTAGTTTTATACTTGCTTTTTTAACTCAACTTGTAACTTTTCCATTAATAAGAAGATTAGGTTATAAAACTCCGAAATTTAAGCCATTTAGAGAGTTTAGACTCCCAGTAGGATTCATGTGGTTCTTTTTAATTGTAATGATTTTTTCATTCTTCAATTTGAAACAAAGTAGTTTCCTCAGTACAGCAGTGATTAATTTAACATATGTACTTCAAATTTTACTGCTCGTTCAAGGTTACGCTTCAATATTTTATTTTAGTTATTTAAAACATTTTTCTAAAGCGGTACCAATTATTATATTGATCGCAAGTTTTATCATTCAACCATTAATTTATATTGTTTTACTAATTGGAATTGTCTCAATTGGAATATTTAATAGAAGAAAAATTTAAACTTAAAACATATTTGTTACTAATTTGTTGTGAGAAAGTGAATAAACTTTAATATGTAAGTTAGATTTTATTTGGCTTAGGGGTTGAACATATGCAAGATTTTCATAAGAAACAGATGTTTCTTATACCCGTCTATCTTTTAACTGCTCTTTCAGTGTTTCTGATCGGAACTGTAGTCTATATTCAACCTAAAATAGGGATAATTTTTATCGTTATCTTTTTATGCGTTATTTTTCTAGTTGTAAAGTTAGAAATTAAGTACCGCTACGTTTTAGATATGTATATAGAATCAGTTATGTCGAGAGTGAAAAATTTAAGTAACGAAGCAATTACAGAAATGCCAATTGGAGTATTACTTTATGATAGAGAGTACCATATTGAATGGGGCAATCAATATATTTTAAATATTTTAGATGATCGTTCATTAATTGGTAAACACATATATGATCTATCTGAAGGATTAATGGCTTTAATTTCGAAAAAAGAGAAAAAAGAAGATGTATTGAATATAAGTAAAAGAACATATCGGGTAGTTATTAAAAGGGAAGAGCGATATATTTACTTATTTGATGTGACAGAACAAGCACAACTAGAGAAGTTATACGAAGATCAAAGAACAGTAATCGGAATTATTTTACTAGATAATTACGATGAAATGACACAGGGCTTAGATGATCAGGAGCGTTCTAGTGTAAATGGTGCAGTAACAACAATGTTAAATAGTTGGGCTAATAGCAATGGTATGTTCTTGAAACGTGTTTCATCCGATCGATATAGTGTAGTTTTAAACGAAGGTATTCTAGCAGCATTAGAAAATAATAAATTCTCTATATTAGACCAAGTAAGGGAAGAAACGACAAAGCGTAATTTACCTCTTACTCTAAGCGTCGGTGTAGGAGTAGGTAGCTTGAATTTAACCGAACTTGGCCAACTAGCTCAATCTGGTTTAGATTTAGCACTAGGGCGCGGGGGAGATCAAGTAACTGTAAAAAATATTAACGGTAAAGTAAAGTTTTTTGGTGGGAAAACTAACCCTGTAGAAAAGAGAACGAGGGTTAGAGCGAGGGTAATCTCGCATGCATTAAGAGATTTAATGAAGAGTAGCACCAATGTTATGATAATGGGTCATAAGTTACCTGACATGGATGCTCTTGGTTCAGCAGTTGGGATCTTAAAAATGGTAATGCATAATGAAGTGGATGGTTATGTAGTAATTGATAAAGATGAAGTAGATAAAAGTGTTAATCGTTTGATGAGGGAAATGTCTAAAAATGAACAATTTATGTCTTGTTTTATTTCACCCGAAAAAGCAAAAGAACTTATTTCTGAAGATACATTAATAATCGTAGTAGATACTCATAGACCGACAATGGTTGAAGAAGAATCACTTTTAAATGAGACAGATAAAATTGTTGTTATAGACCATCATCGAAGAGGAGAGGACTTCATTAAGGATGCAATTCTAGTTTATATGGAGCCGTACGCTTCCTCTACTGCAGAATTAGTAACTGAGTTGTTGGAGTACCAGCCTAAGAAAATAAAATTAAGCATGCTTGAGGCAACAGCCTTGCTTGCAGGTATTATTGTTGATACAAAGAGTTTTACTTTCCGAACAGGGGCACGAACTTTTGATGCAGCGTCTTACTTACGTTCGAATGGGGCGGATACGATCCTCGTTCAAAATTTACTAAAACAAGATATGAATGAATATATTCGCAAAGCAGAATTGATAGAGGAAGCCTATATGTACAAAGAGGGCTTTGCGATTAGTTTTGGAAAAGACAAAGTAAACTATGATCAAGTATTAATCGCTAAGGCTGCAGATACATTATTAACGATGACTGATGTCATTGCATCTTTTGTTATTGCGAAAAGGTCAGATAATGTTGTTAGCATCAGCAGTCGATCATTAGGGAATATAAATGTTCAATTAATAATGGAAGAGCTTGGCGGTGGCGGTCACTTAACAAATGCTGCTGCACAAATTGAATCTTCTTCAATCAGAGAAGTTGAACAACGTTTATTGAGAATAATCGATGAATATATTGAAGGGAGAACAAACAAATGAAAGTAATTTTCTTAAAAGATGTAAAAGGAAAAGGTAAAAAAGGAGAAACTAAAAATATCGCAGATGGCTATGCAAGCTTCTTAATCAAAAATGGAGATGCTATTGAAGCTACTGCAGGTAATATGAAAACTCTTGAAGCGAAAAAGAATAAAGAATTAAAAGATGCACAAGCCGAATTAGAAAATTGTAAGAAGCTAAAAGAAACAATTGAAACTTTAACAGTAGAACTAAAAGCTAAATCAGGTGAGGGTGGCCGTCTTTTCGGATCAATCACAAGTAAGCAAATTGCAGATGAGCTTAATAAAGTACATGGTATTAAACTAGATAAGCGTAAATTCGAAATGAATGACGCGATTAGAGGACTAGGTGTAACAAATATTAAAGTAAAATTACATCCTGAAGTAAGTGCAACTTTAAAAGTACACGTTAAAGAACAATAAGAAAAACAAGCATCTGGAGGACTAGAAATGAGTGATTTGCTAAATGATCGTACTCCACCACAGAATATAGAAGCTGAACAGGCTGTATTAGGGGCCATACTGTTAGACTCAGAGGCGCTAATATCAACTTCAGAACGGCTTTTACCAGATGACTTTTATCGAGCTGCCCATCAAAAAATATTTGAAGCGATGCTTAAGATTGCTTCAAGGAATGAGCCTCTAGATGTTATCACGCTAACTTCTGAACTAGCTAATCAAGGAGTATTAGAAGAAGTAGGAGGAGTATCATATTTAAATGATTTGCTGGCTTCAGTACCAACGGCATCTAACGTTGAATACTATGCAAAAAGCGTTGAAGAAAAATCTACTTTAAGAAGATTAATAAGAACCGCTACAAATATTGTAACGGAAAGCTATGCGCCAGATATTCCAGTGGATGTTGTACTAAACGAGGCTGAAAAAAGTATTTTAAAAGTAGCTCAGCGCACAAATGTTTCTGGTTTCCAAAGTATCAAAGATGTAGTATTTACTACATTTAGTAAAATTGAGACTTTATTTAATCAACGTGGCGAAATCACCGGTGTACCGACAGGGTTTACTGATTTAGATCGTATGACAGCGGGATTTCAACCGAATGACTTAATTATAGTAGCTGCCCGTCCTTCTGTAGGTAAAACAGCTTTTGCATTGAATATCGCTCAAAACGTAGCGACTAAAACAGATGAAAACGTAGCAATTTTCAGTCTCGAGATGGGAGCGGATCAGCTTGTAATGCGTATGCTTTGTGCGGAAGGGAATATTAATGCACAGGCATTGCGTACAGGTAATCTTGAACAAGAGGACTGGAATAAGCTTACTATGGCTGCTAGTAGCCTAGCTGGTACGGGTATATATATCGATGACACACCTGGTATTAGGGTAAATGACATACGTGCTAAGTGTAGAAGACTGAAGCAAGAGCATGGCTTAGGAATGATCCTAATAGATTATCTTCAGCTTATTCAAGGTAAC
The DNA here is from genome assembly GCF_002585125.1 of Bacillus sp. AFS029533. Taxonomy (NCBI): domain Bacteria; kingdom Bacillati; phylum Bacillota; class Bacilli; order Caryophanales; family Bacillaceae; genus Bacillus; species Bacillus sp. AFS029533. The sequence continues at coordinate 27,926 of NZ_NUQC01000004.1, forward strand.
GGTAAAAGTGGAGAGAATCGTCAGCAAGAGGTATCTGAAATTTCACGATCTCTTAAAGGACTGGCGAGGGAATTAAAAGTACCTCTAATAGCCTTATCTCAGCTATCACGAAGCGTTGAGTCAAGACAGGATAAACGTCCAATGATGTCCGATATCCGTGAATCAGGAAGTATTGAGCAAGATGCGGATATTGTTGCGTTCCTATACCGAGACGATTACTATGATAAAGAATCAGAGAATAAAAATATCATTGAAATCATTATTGCTAAACAAAGGAATGGTCCAGTAGGTACTGTTTCGTTAGCATTCGTAAAAGAATATAACAAGTTCGTAAACTTAGAACGAAGGTTTGATGAGCAAGCACCAGGTGCCTAAAAAATATTGTCATCTATCTGATTTCTACTACTTCGAATCTTATCTAAAAAATAATCACATAGTGAATCTATGTGATTATTTTTTTTTGTTAGGGCAAACTATTTTTATCAAATTCTTTAGTTTGTATTTACGAACAAATAAAACTTAGAACAGAATTATTCAAAGAGATTTATTGACAAATTCCGTAAGTTTGATATACTAGTTTTGGTTTTAGTTCGGAAATAGCGTATTTTAATCGGAGGTGCAGTACATTGTCATCAGTAGTAGTAGTTGGTTCTCAATGGGGAGACGAAGGAAAAGGAAAAATTACTGACTTTTTATCACAACAGGCAGAAGTAGTTGCTAGATATCAAGGTGGTAACAATGCAGGTCATACAATCGTATTTAATGGTGAAAAGTACAAACTTCATTTAATTCCATCAGGTATTTTCTTCTCAGATAAAATTTGTGTTATTGGAAATGGTATGGTTGTAGATCCTAAAGCTTTAGTTCAAGAGCTAGCATACCTACATGATAAAGGTGTTTCAACTGACAACTTACGTATTAGTAACCGTGCTCATGTTATCTTACCTTATCATTTAAAACAAGATGAGTTAGAAGAAGAGCGTAAAGGCGATAATAAAATTGGTACTACTAAAAAAGGTATTGGACCAGCTTATATGGACAAAGCTGCTCGTGTGGGAATCCGTATGGCAGACCTTTTAGATAAAGAAGAGTTTTACGAAAAATTAAAACGTAATCTTGAAGAGAAAAATAATTTATTTGAAAAAATGTATGATTCAAATGCATTAAATATCGATGATATTTTTGAAGAATATTATGAGTTCGGACAACAAATTAAAAAATATGTGTGTGATACTTCTGTTGTATTAAATGATGCAATTGATGGTGGAAAGCGCGTATTATTTGAAGGCGCACAAGGTGTAATGTTAGATATCGACCAAGGTACATACCCATTCGTTACTTCTTCTAACCCAGTTGCAGGTGGAGTAACAATTGGATCTGGCGTTGGTCCGACAAAAATTAATCACGTTGTTGGTGTTTGTAAAGCTTACACTACTCGTGTTGGTGAAGGTGCATTCCCAACTGAACTATTTGACGAAATTGGAAATACAATTCGTGAAGTAGGTCGTGAGTACGGTACAACTACTGGAAGACCAAGACGTGTAGGTTGGTTTGATAGTGTAGTAGTTCGCCACGCTCGTCGCGTTAGTGGTATTACTGATTTATCACTTAACTCAATTGACGTATTAACAGGTCTAGAGACTGTAAAAATTTGCGTTGCTTATAAATTCCGTGGAGAAACAATTACTGAGTTCCCTGCTAGCTTAAAACAACTTGCAGAGTGTGAGCCGGTTTATGAAGAACTTCCAGGTTGGACAGAAGATATTACTGGAGTAAAAACTCTTAATGAATTACCAGTTAATGCAAGACATTATGTAGAACGTGTGTCTCAATTAGTAGGTATTCCATTATCTGTATTCTCAGTTGGTCCTGACCGTAACCAAACAAATATCGTACGTAACGTTTACGGAGCTTAATATAATACAAAGCCCTTAAATAAAAATTTAGGGGCTTTTATTATTTTTTTAAAAAAACTATTGCAAATTTATTAGAAAGTATGATAAGATAAATCTTGTCGTCATAACTAGTACTTAGTTTATGAAGTTAAAGTAATATATTTTAAATTGTGAGCCATTAGCTCAGTAGGTAGAGCATCTGACTTTTAATCAGAGGGTCGAAGGTTCGAATCCTTCATGGCTCATCTTTTCTTAAATGAATGTGGCCCGTTGGTCAAGCGGTTAAGACACCGCCCTTTCACGGCGGTAACACGGGTTCGAGTCCCGTACGGGTCATCCTTTTTTAAATAAAATTATCTTGGTCCCGTGGTGTAGCGGTTAACATGCCTGCCTGTCACGCAGGAGATCGCCGGTTCGATCCCGGTCGGGACCGCCATATAATGGCTCGGTAGCTCAGTCGGTAGAGCAGAGGACTGAAAATCCTCGTGTCGGCGGTTCGATTCCGTCCCGAGCCATCATAAAAACTACTGTATATACAGTAGTTTTTTATTTTATATCGACCTTATGAAAATAGAATAAATCAGTTCGATTTTACAAAAAAACCTACTTAATTTAAAATAGAAGTACGTGGAGTAGACCTCTAGCAACAAGCTAGAGGTTTTTTTCGAAAATCTAGTGTTTATATACAAAAAGAATAACACGTAAGATGGTAGTCGTATTATATTTAGAGAGATAGTCCACAAAACGAAATTGCTATGATAAGTTTATTTGTTGCCTAATTTAATATTAAATTGCAAAAGATATGTATAGAATTGATGGTAGCAAAAACTGACTAGAAAAGGAGTGCGGGGAATGAATAAAAAAATATTAATAGTCGATGATGAAAAACCAATTGCTGATATATTGAAGTTTAATTTAGAAAAAGAAGGTTTTGAAATTGTTTGCGCGTATGATGGAGAGGAAGCATTACAAAAAGTAGATGAGTTTCTTCCTGACCTAGTTTTATTAGATATTATGTTACCAATTAGAGATGGTTTAGAAGTTTGTAGAGAAATAAGAAAGAACCATGAAATGCCGATCATTATGATTACAGCAAAGGACTCAGAATTAGATAAAGTACTAGGTTTAGAAATGGGAGCAGATGACTACGTAACAAAACCATTTAGCACACGCGAGTTGCTTGCCAGAGTAAAAGCAAATTTACGTAGACACCAAACAGGAGCTCCATCTGAAAAAGAGGAGTCAGTTGAAGTTATTATTGGCTCGCTTGTTATCAATCCAAATGCTTATATCGTAACTAAACGTGGCGAGAAGATTGAATTAACTCACCGCGAATTTGAATTACTATATTACTTAGCGAAGCATATTGGACAGGTTATGACGAGAGAACATTTACTTCAAACTGTTTGGGGTTATGATTATTTTGGAGATGTACGAACTGTCGATGTAACAATTCGAAGACTTCGTGAAAAAATTGAGGACAATCCAAGTTATCCACTTTTCATTGTAACTAGAAGAGGAGTAGGATATTACCTGCGTGATCCGGAGCAAGATTAATGGCAGCTTATAATAAAGTTGGTTTATTTAAATCAATTGTATTTAAATTTGTACTTGTTTATATTTTACTCATCTTAGTAGCTATGCAAATTATTAGCGTTTATTTTTCAAGAGAGCTTGAAAAGCAACTCGTAAACAGTTTTACAGTTGCGATAAACGAACGTGCTAAGCTACTGGCTTATAATATAAAAATAGAGTATGAAAAAAAGAAAACTCTTGATGACCCAGAAGTAAAAGCTAATATCCAAAAAATAGTTTCCGACTTTGGAAAGAATATCGGAATATCAGACGTAAGAGTTATTAACCAAAATAGTGAAGTCATTGCAACTTCAGATTCTAGTAATCGGTCTATTGTTGGTAAAAGGACTACTGATATTTTAGTAAAGAGAGCTCTATTAGTAGGCACTAGAACTGAGAAAGTATTAATTGATCCTAAAAATGGTCATCGAATGAAAACAATTGTTACCCCAGTAATGGAAGGTGACGAAATTGTTTCAGCCATTTACACGAGTGCTTCGATGGAAAGTACTTATGAAAGAATGGAATTAATTAACCGTATTTTTTCAACTGGTACACTTATAGCAGTAGCGATTACATCCATATTAGGGATACTATTGGCTAAAGCAATTACAAAGCCAATCTCTGAAATAAGAAGACAGGCCCAAGAAATGGCGAAAGGAAACTTCTCTCGCAAATTAAAGGCCTATAGTGAAGATGAGATTGGTGAATTAACGATATCATTTAATAATCTATCTCGTAATTTACAGCAAGCCAGAGCTTCGACGGATGGAGAAAGAAGAAAGCTTCAATCAGTACTAGAGCATATGTCAGATGGGGTTATCGCAACTGATCGTAGAGGGAAAATTATTCTCTTAAACGATCCAGCTGAAACGATGCTTAATGTTTCACGTGAAACAGTATTAAATAAATCAATCTTAGAAGTATTGGGAATCGAAAAGATTAATACTTTAGATGATTTATACGATGAGCCAGATTCAATCATGTTAGATTATAGTAATAATAAGAGACCAATGATTATCCGAGCGAGTCTTTCAACTATTCAAAAAGAATCCGGTAAAGTTAATGGTCTAATCGCTGTACTTTATGATGTAACTGAACAAGAAAAAATAGAGCAAGAACGAAGAGATTTTGTTTCCAATGTGTCACATGAATTAAGAACACCGTTAACAACGATGAGAAGCTATTTAGAAGCATTGTCAGATGGAGCTTGGGAGAATAAAGAAATTGCACCTAAGTTTTTACAAGTAACTCAAGATGAAACAGAACGAATGATTCGATTAGTAAATGACTTATTACAATTATCTAAGTTAGATAGTACTGAATATCGTTTAATGAAAGATTGGGTTAACTTCACGGAATTATTTAATCGGATAATTGATCGACATGAAATGAGTAAGTCTCAAGAAGTATCGTTCAAACGTGAGTTTATAAGTAAGACAAGATTTGTATTTATAGATGAAGATAGAATTACACAAGTGTTAGATAATATTATTTCAAATGCATTAAAGTATTCACCAGAAGGTGGGACTGTAACTTATCGTATTAAAGAGTCTAGAGATCAAATATTAGTTAGTATAACTGACGAAGGTATGGGAATTCCAAAAGAAAATCTATCAAAGATATTTGATCGTTTCTATCGAGTAGATAAAGCTAGATCGAGACAAGTTGGGGGCTCTGGACTAGGGCTTGCTTTGGCAAAAGAAATGATTTATGCGCACGATGGTCATATATGGGCTAAAAGTGAAGAAGGAAAGGGTACAACAGTCTATTTCACACTTCCAGTGGCTGATGACCAAGAGGATGAGTGGGAATGAGAAGAGAACATATAAAATCAGTTGTATTAACTACTCTTGTTATCGTAAGCTTAGTTCTTTCATATAGCTTATGGTCATATCAACCAACATACGATGTACTTCAAAATCAAGACTATGTCCAAAAAGTTTCGATTGGTGCAAAAAGAGACTTTAAGGACATAGTAATTCCGAATTTATTAGTTGTTCATGAATCAAATAAGAATTATGAAACAACTAAACAGGGGAATATATCACCAATTTATAGATCATTGCAGAAATCCGAAATCACGAATTTTGAAAACCTGACAAATAAAACATCTGAAGTTGCCTACCAGTCAATTACAAAAGGAAAAAATAAATTAGAAATTATTTTTCCAACTGTAGTGCCAGTAGAGACATTAGGTAAAGTTCTTAATCTAGATGCAAAACGATTACAAAATGTTTTATTTGACCGAATCATCATCAATTTATCTACTAAACAGGATTCTTCAGCAAGGATTTATTTTTCAAATGAAGCACAAAGTATTCTCTATGGAGCAACCTTTGATAACTCTTCAATTATTGCTTCTGTTGAAAAGATTCGAGACAATTACGAAAGCTTTACTGAAAGCTTAAGATATAAGTTAGATTCAGGTAAAATAATTTATTTACCTAAAAAACCAATCAAACTAACTACGATGGAGTATCTTACAACGGATATTGATGTTGATAAATTAAAAGATGCTATATTTAGTGATCCATCAAATGTCCGAAAAGAAAGTACCGATTCAGGAGATACATTCACAGATGGTACTAGACTAATGTCAGTTTCACCATTAAATCGAGCGATTTCATTTGTTAACCCGACAACACCTGAAAACAATAATAATCAAAGTCCTAATTTATTAGTCCAAAGAAGTGTTGATTTTATTAATGCTCATGGTGGCTGGACTGATGGATATATTTTGTCTGGTGTTAAACCTGAGAATAATGAAGTTTCATTTAGACTTTTTGTAAATAATTTACCTGTGTATAATAATTCAACAATTACGACGAGTTGGGGAGTAGACGATATAGAAACCTTTAAGCGTCCATTGTATAAATTTAGAATCCAGGTGGACAAGAAGGATAGTGAAATGGAGTTAATGTCAGGTTCACAAATTATGGACATCATATCTAATAATAAGTCTATTAATAAATCCCTTATAAAGGATATTAGCTTAGGGTACGAGACGATATTTGATGAAGATAAATCAACAATCAATCAACCGTACTATAACAGAGCAATCCTGTTAAAACCTGTTTGGATCATAAATTATGATGATACCTATAAGAAGATTGATCAAGATATGCTAAGTAGAACTGGGGTGAATATTGTTGGATTGGAGTAGAATCAAAACAATATTTATTTTAACTTTCTTAGTATTAGATTTATTTTTAGCGATTCAATATTATCAAAAGCGAAGTAGTGATCAGTTTGATACGATGGCGGAATCGAGTATTGAGGACCAATTAAAGGAAAATGATATCACATATGTGACATTACCTAAAAATTCTTTAAAGGAATCTTATATATCAGGTAATAGTAAGGATTTCTCGAAGAAAAATTTTGCTGATCGAAAAGGACAGAATATACAAATCTATAAAGATGTATTACAAAGTCAATTAAAAAAACCAGTTCCAATTGCAGAGACAAATAAAATACTCTTCTTAGAGAACTTCGTGAAGGAGTATGTTTGGAATGGTGGTAACTATCATTATTGTCAAATAGATCCAACGTCAAAAACGATATACTTCTGTCAAACCTATAAAGATCGCGTAATTTATAATATCGAAAGCTCAGTAGTTGAAATAAAGTATAACGATAATAATGAGATTTATGGGTATCGCCAAAGATATTTAGAAAACTTAAAAGAAATGATCGATAAAAAGAATGTCCAAGAAGCTTTACCAGCAATTAAAGCCATTGAAAATTTATTCGTTAAAGATGAATTAAAACCGAGTGATCGAATTACAAAAGTTGATTTTGGCTATTATACAGTAATCCCGTTATCGAATGGAGTTAAATTCATAGCACCAGCATGGCATATCGTTGTCAATGAAAAGCAGGATTACTTTGTAAATGCTATTGAGGGACAAATAATTAAGATAGATAAAGAACAATGGAGTGAATAGCGATGAGTCTGCATTTTAGTGTACTTGCAAGTGGAAGTACCGGAAATGCGTTATACGTTGGGACGGAGAAAACTAAGCTTTTAGTTGATACAGGACTAAGCGGTAAAGCGATGGAGTCTTTATTTAAAGAAATCAACAGGGATATAAAAGAAGTTTCCGGCATTCTAGTCACGCATGAGCATAGTGATCATATTAAAGGACTTGGAGTTCTTGCCAGAAGATATCAAATCCCAATTTACGCGAACGAAAAAACATGGAAAGCAATGAACCATTTAATTGGAGACATTCCAACAGAGCAAAAGTTCATTTTTAACATGGAAACAACGATTCAGTTTGGGGATATTGAAGTTGAATCATTTGGTGTATCACATGATGCTGCTGAACCAATGTTTTACGTATTTCATCATAATGAGAAAAAATTTGTTACAATTACGGATACAGGCTATGTAAGTGACCGAATGAAAGGGATCATTTCTAACGCAGATATGTATATTTTTGAAAGTAACCATGATGTCGAAATGTTACGCATGGGTAGATATCCATGGAGCATTAAGCGCCGTATTTTAAGCGATGTTGGTCACGTATCAAATGAGGATGCTGCACTAGCAATGTCAGATGTAATTGGGGACAAAACAAAACGTATTTATCTTGCTCATTTAAGCCAAGATAATAATATGAAAGAGCTTGCCAGAATGTCTGTTACTCAAACATTAGAGGGAAAAGGGTTTGAAGTTGGGATGCAATTTGAAATTCATGATACGGACCCTCAAAAACCAACAGATATAGTGTATGTATAAAACAAAGCGCATACTTAAGGGGAGAGTTTACTTTCTCCTCTTTTTTTTGTGCTAAAAAAAGGAGCTGTGTATAAGTGGAAAAAATAATTTTAAGCTGTGATGAGCACATAGAATGGGCTCTTGACGATTTTGTGGATAAGTATAGTGAAACACCCCTGTTGAATAAAGTCGAAAAAACGCATAATATATCCACAACCTGTGAATATTGTCAAAATGATGCCATATATATTGTATCGAACATAGATTCCCCCACTAAATGTGGATAGAAATTGTGGGTATGTGGATAACTTTTGTGTATAACTTGTTCGTAAAGTGAGGATATAGTGTGAATATCTCAATTATCAGTGTTGGAAAGTTAAAAGAGAAGTATTTAAAGATGGGGATCGATGAATACATAAAACGATTATCTAGTTACGCAAAAATGGATATTATCGAAGTCCCAGATGAGAAGGCACCAGAGAATTTAAGTGATGCAGACATGCTAATCGTAAAGGAAAAAGAAGGCGAAAGAATTTTAAGTAAAATAGCAGAAGATGCTTATGTAATTGCACTAGCTATTAAGGGGAAGGAACATACATCTGAATCACTAGCAAAAAAAATAGATCAACTTGCCACATATGGAAACAGCAAAGTAGCATTTGTGATTGGTGGGTCATTAGGTCTAAGTGATGCGGTGATGAAAAGAGCGGATGATACATTGTCATTTTCAAAAATGACTTTTCCACATCAATTAATGAAGTTGGTTTTAGTTGAGCAAATTTATCGTTCATTTAGAATTAATAGGAATGAGCCGTATCATAAATAATAAGGAAATTATTAAAATTAATCTTCTGTAAAAAGACGCAAGAATGTTGTTAAATCAACATTTGATCTTGTCATATTTAAATGATGAGATGTCAAGGATGCAAGATAAAATTAATAAATCTCAACGTTATTTAACGGTATAAGCAGTAAAATAGAAAAGGGAATGTGCCACAAAAAGTTGGATCACATTCCCTTTTCTATGTATATAGGCTAATTTCCTATCAGAGGTGAAGAAACGATTCTCTAGACTTAATTTGTAGGACCATTGTCAACGCTAGCTTCAATGGCACTTTGAACGTTTGCAGGCACTGAAGATAGGAAATCATAACCAGTCAAAGACTCAATAGAATCTACACTTACCCTATAGTAACTCCAAGGATGGCTAGAAGTGGTTTGATCATTTGGTAGGACTACAGCAATTACTCTCGTAGAAGCTGTAACTCGACTTAAATCATTATTTCCATTAGGTAATACAACGATCACTTTCCATGTTTTTGCTGGTACCACAACGCCATTCCCAACAGTAGTCTTATATCCATTAGACCCAGTGCCTCCTGATCCATAGCCACCAGATACTACATATAATTCATTTCCAGCAGTTACAAGTGAACGACTATACTCTTCTAAATTTGCCCAAGTAACTTCGTTGTTGTTTGGAGCTTGTGGAATCATATTGCTCATTAGAAAAGTTGCTGAATTGTTAGCAACAGTAGATGTTCGGTCAGCTGATGGACACATATGACCTCGATCAAATCCGCTTCCTGAAAATTCACTAGCAGTAACTTGATACCAGCCTGATGGCAATGTTGTATCAGCACGGAAATCATCCTGACGAGCGGCACTTCCAAGATCAGATGAACCTACATGCCAGCTAACCCAGTTAGGCTCGTGTTTGCTATTGTTGTAAGATAGATCATACTGAGATTTAACCATTAGATAATTATTAGAATTAGATGTATTACTTGTTGCGCCACTTGGGTTTCCTAATCCAATATGATCATTATCAGTGCCCGTTTGTGTTTCTGTTGAAGGTTCTGCTGTGGAAGACGAATTTTGAGGAACTATACTGCTCGTATTCACAAAGTCATTAGCATTATTATTCGTGTCCCAACCATTCCCTTGGCCTTGGGCAGTTCCACCATTGTTGTCCTTACGTTCTACACTTGTTGTAGCAGAAAGAGTACCTACTGGTGTAGTTTCTGAATCATTTGCAGAGCCGAAACCAACAAAATCCACGACATTTGAATCAGCTGAACCTGATACCGCAGTCGTAGCTTTAGCTAATGCAACTTTTCCGCTGCTTGCGCTTAAGTTGATTGTACCTGTAACATCCGCAGTTGGAAGGTCAATCGTTCCGCCACCGCCGCTTGCTTCTTTAATTAATATATATTGATGTGCTCCAATGCTTCCTGATAAATTTGTAATGTTACTGAATGCACCAGTAGAAGAGGCATATTGAATAGACCATCCAGATAAGCTAACACTTGAATTTGTCGGATTATAAAGTTCAATATAATCATTTTTATAGGAAGAACCGCTATTACCTCCACCACCATAAATTTCGCTGATCACAACATGGGTTCCCACAGCAGCCTGTGCGGGTTTATTAAATAAATTCCCAAACGTACCACCTAAAAAGACTAAACTAGTACAAACAAGAAGCGCTGTATTTCTCTTAAGATTTCCTTTAATTTTTTTAGATAATCTAATCTTTTGTTCAGATCGACTTTCTAACATATAACAAAAACCTCCTAATAAGTTTTAAAATTGATTTATTGAATGAATGGAGTAGTAAGAGCATTAATTGCCCATGGTTAAAGAGAAGTAAAAAACAAATTATTCGTTGGTTCAAATGATGAGATTCTGGTTGAAGATTCTTTGTGTACCCTAGTTTCTGCAATGCAATATGTACAATACAAAAGGTGAAAAAATAACGACCTTTTTGAAATTAAGCAAAAAAAAATACTGTTTAAAGTTGGATTTACGTAAATTATCTTGCTACCGGTCTATGTAATCCTAAATAGCCTTTTAAGCACCTCCTTAAGTGTTTTTTGTAGTTTTGCTTTTTTTTACAAACGAAAATATGATATGGGCAAAAAATCATAAGATCAACTTCTTATCTATTCACAAAACATAGACCGTATGACTTAGATCTATAATCTGTAATCATTTAATTTGCCTATTTCCACAATAGCATAATTAAATTTGGAATAGTTTTAATTTTTTGTAAAAAGATAAAAATCTTTTATTATAACTCTAACAATGTGGTTACCATAAATTAGTTAAAATAATGAGTGAAAAATGCGTACCTCTTATGGAAAATAAGAGGATTTTAATTGATTTTATATATGAGAGCCATTATTGATTTTTTATAATCATAAGAAAATCTTAAGATTTACATAGAGAGGTTATTAAGATTTTACTGATATCATCTTCTTACATGAAAAATAAAGAGGTGATAAAATTTTGAAAAAGGGAAATAGGAGAGAAATACATGAACATATTAGTTTGCGATGATGATCAGTCAATTGTAGAGGCTATTTGTATTTATTTAGAAAATGAAGGTTACAGCATGTTCAAAGCCTTTAATGGAGTAGAGGCTCTGGAAATCATCGAAAATCAGGAAATCCATCTCATTATTATGGATATTATGATGCCTAAGCTAGATGGGATTCGGACTACGATGAAGATCAGAGAAAGTTATGGAGTACCTGTCATTATGCTGTCTGCGAAGTCCGAGGATTCTGATAAAATTTTAGGCTTAAATTTAGGAGCAGATGATTACATAACAAAGCCATTCAATCCTTTAGAGCTCATCGCACGAGTTAAATCACAACTGCGGAGATATACAAGCTTAGGTAGTCTTGAAACAAAGAATAGTTTATATCGTAGTGGAGGGCTAGCAGTCGATGATGAAAGTAAAATCATTACAATTGATGGGGAAGTTGTTCATCTTACTCCAGTTCAGTATAAAATTGTAAAGCTCTTGACTGAAAATGCTGGTAGGGTATTTTCAATTGAAGAAATTTATGAAAGAGTATGGAACGAAACGGCTTTTAATCCCGAAAATACTGTATCAGTCCATATACGAAAAATTAGAGAGAAAATCGAAATAAATCCTAAAGAACCAAAATATTTGAAGGTGGTGTGGGGAGTTGGATATAAGGTCGAGAAAATATAGTCATTCGTTAACTACAAAAATAATTGTATTTACGCTTGTTGTTCTTTTCTTTTCAGGTATATTAAAATCGATTGCAAATATAGAGGCTTTAACCGACGATGATTTTGGAATAGTCTTTGAAGATAATTACTTTCTCAGCAAATCCTATATGCAAGAAGTTAAACCAATTATTACTAGCCTGACTCAGTTAGTAGTTGAGTATAAAAGTGAAGAGAATATTTCAAAGGGTGGAGCAATTAGCACAGAGGATATGAGATCAATTGAAGAATCTTTATATCCCGACTTTACGGAGAGGTCAAAAATATATAATCCAAGTTTAAGTGAAGAAGAAAACTTTGAAAACTTTAAAAAGGCTTATACAAAAGAAATTAATCAAGCAAAGAATCAGATGGTAACGGATGATTTAAAAAGATATCAAGGTTTAATGCAAATTTTAGGAGAAAAGAAAGATCTATTATATTATGCCACTGATGGAGTTAATGAGTTTACAAATAACACTTTAAAAGGCCAATTCAAAGGGAACCCTTCCTATGTAATTTATAAAAATTATAAAACAGAAATTTATCCAGCAACAATTGAAAAGAATAAGCGTTTTAATTGGATTACCGGAAATTTACATCAGTTAAATGAAAAAAATATGGAAGTTTCTATAGCGTTCACGCAAGATGCTTTGAATCAAAAAATAAAAGAATGGAAAGAAGATAAGTCAATTGCGACGAAAGCATTTATTCTGTTTATAGGATGTACAGTCGGATTCTTATCATCTTTTGTGTACTTAGCACTTATTATAGGTAGAAAAGCATTTAATGATCGAGAACTTCATTTAAACACAATTGATAAATTATTTAATGATGTTAATGTTGTATTGATAATGGCTCTAATTTCCTCTTGGGTAGCATTAGTAGACATGCTAACAATAGAGGTCATTAATAAGTTAGTATTTTTCCTTACAATTCCGTTTCTGATCGTGGCACTAGTGCTAATTTTATCAATCATAAAACAGATTAAAAACGGAACACTGTTAAAACATACATTAATCTATCTTTCATTAAGTAAGTTTTTTACTTTTATTAAAAATGTCTATAATAGTGGCAGTACTGGTGTTAAAACGGTTTTACTTGTAGTTGGCTATCCAATCTTAATTGCGTTAACATTTTTTATATTCCCAATCACGATCGGCTTTGCTGCGTGGTTTGCATATAAACAAGTAAAAAAATTCAATGCAATTAAAGAAGGCATCGAGCAAATAAAAGCAGGCGATTTCAATCACCATATAGAGGTAGATGGGAAAGGTGAGTTTGCAAGTCTTGCTAATAATATAAATACCATTACAGATGGTTTGAAAACAGCCGTTAATCGTGAACTAAAGAGTGAGAGGATGAAAACTGAGCTTATCACGAATGTATCACATGATATTAGAACACCATTGACGTCAATTATTACGTATGTTGACTTATTAAAAAAGGAAAAGGACCCTATTAAAATACAAGAATATGTAGGAGTTTTGGATCAAAAATCGCAAAGATTAAAGCTATTAACTGATGATTTATTTGAAGCAGCCAAAGCGTCTAGTGGAACAATTCCTGTTCATCTTGAGCGTATAGATATTTTATCGTTATTAACCCAAGGCTTGGGTGAAGTTAATGCAAAAGTAGAAGCTCTAGATTTAACATTTAAAATAAATCATCCCAAAAATAAACTCTTTGTTACAGCGGATGGAAAACTATTATGGAGATCTATAGAGAATCTATTATCTAATATATTTAAATATGCACTCAGAGGATCAAGAGTATATATTGATATAGAAGATATGGGGAATGATATACTTCTAACTTTCAAAAACATTTCTGCTTATGAATTAAATATTTCGGCTGATGAACTAATGGAACGATTCAAAAGAGGCGATGAATCGAGAAATAGCCAAGGTAGCGGTTTAGGTCTTTCAATAGCGAAAAGTCTAATTGAAATTCAAAAAGGGCAGTTTTCAATTCAAGTTGACGGTGATTTATTTAAGGCGATGATTCGAATACCTAAACAAAATAGTTTAATTTCTTAAGATCAAATAATTAAGATCTAGCACTCCTGTTCAAATAGGGGTGCTTTTTTATTGAAGGAGACAAGGAGGTAAATCACGAGTCATGCAGAAATCCAGGAAAACAAAGTATACTTAGAATGGATGAATAGAACGACAAATTCAATTAGGGGGGATTTATAGATTGAGGGGAAAAGTAAAAAGAACACTTATAACATTATTAACAAATCCGATTTTCTTAATTGGATACTGGGTTTTTGGACTAAAGTTAGCTTCAATATGCAAGTATGGAAGTATTGATAAAAATCTACCTATTTTATTAGTAAGCATAGCCCTATTAATATTGGTCATTTTATTTACCATAATAAGAGTTATAAAAGGCAGCGAGCGTAAACCGAATAAACTATCAGACTTAAAAGTATGGAAATTTATTTCTATTGTCTTGTTTGTTGCTATTACATTATTTTACGGAGCGAACATATATAAAAGTGCGACTAATTTTGGCGGTAAACTTGCGTGGTATATAGAACGACTAAAAAATCAAAGATCAATTAAATTTGAGCATAACAATATCTATCAATATGGCGTAGAAGGTATTTTTGAAGATATTAATAATAAACATACATTACCCAAGAAATTATATATGGAAAATAATTTTTCCCTTAAATTTAATTCAGATGGATTAATTACATCCTTTGATACATTTGTTTATGGGAAGAATGACAATGGAAAAGAAGAAAGCTTTCTAATAACTTATGATAAAAATAAGTCAGAAAATATTACCGTATATTTACACGGTTATGCCGCTCCTAATTATAATGATGACAAACTGTTAGATCCTTTAATTGAAACCGCTAATGTGATTCCAATTAAAAAAGCAGTTAGCAAATGGAATGAAAGTCAGTATGGATTGATCTATTACGGTAAAAGAAATTGGGGATACAATACAAATGGAATCATCAATATCGATAAGGATGGAAAAGAATATAGTCCGGAAACAGCAAGTAATGAAATCATTGGCTATACAGTATCCTTATTTATCCCTGGGATGGAAAAAGAGATTACACCTGCTAGGTATAACTTAATAGGTAATCCAAAATGGAGCAAACCATCTACTACCCCAAAACAACCTACTTCAGATGAGAAGAAAGACGAGCAAACTAATACAAAGGAACAGTTTTTTCTATCGAAAGAAGTTGGTTATAAACTAAATGTTGCAGATAAAGCATTAGGAAGCACATTTTATTCATTAAGCAAAACCACTGATGGTGGAAATGTATGGACTATTATTAATAATGACCCATACAGCGGAACAGTTGGTGGCGCTTCGGGCATCGTTTTTTTGGATGACAAACTCGGATTTTTAGGAGCAGTTAATCCATCCGGTAATGAAGGAACCTTATACCGCACAGACGATGGGGGCAAAACTTTCAAAAAAGTAAACTATACATCTCATGAAGTAAAGTTGAACAATGGACAGGCTATAAAACCTTTTGACACACCAAGTATGCCATTTATGATGGGCGGAGTTTTAAGCATGTTGGTTGGTCAAGGTTCAGATGGGGATTATAACGGGAATAGTAGCGAACTTTATCAATCAAAGAATAAAGGGCAAACTTGGAAATTTGTCCAGGAAATTAAAAAATAGATCGGATTAGAATGTAGAAAGATCTCTCAAAAAATTGAGAGATCTTTTTTTATGTTCTTAACTTGCGAGTAGAGATAGAATCGCAAGAGAAAAAGCTGAAAAGGATTACTAATTTAATCCAAAAAATGTAAATCTATAAAATTTGTAGAATGACAATTCACAAATTCCCCCAAATCCATTCATATAAAATACTTATGTAAAACAATAACAACAGGAAGATTACTCCAAATTATTAACAAAATCTGACAAAGTTCTTTCTTCACTTTATGCTAAATTTCCCCAATTTACTGTCTATAATACCCCAATTATAATGAAGAATGGCAATTAATTTGTCATAAAATTTTAAAAACTATTAAAATTCAGTCATCAAAGGGGGAGAAATGGTTAAGGGGGAATAGAGCTTTTGCTCTATCTATTAAAGTAAAGAAGGGAAATGAGAAAGGTATGAGTCATCGAAAAATGAAAAAGATGGTCATGTCAACGTTTCTTGCAACTTCCACACTGCTAGGATACACAGTTCCGGCGTTTGCCATGACAGGTGGAACAACTGCAAATGATAGTAAAGCTGTCCAATCTGACAGTAATAGCAAACTTGACTTGACTCAAACGCAACAATTGCAAAATTTATATTTAGAGAAGCTTCAATTTGATCCACAGCTATTAAATTCTTCGGATCAATTAGATTTAATTATTCAATTTAATGTTGATCCAGCCCCAATTCAAATGCAAAATCAACAGAAGAATGCAATTTCTGGAAAACTTTCTGTTAATCAAGAAAGCACGCCGGCTGTTACGTTAGAAAGTGCTCAAACAGAAGTAAATCAAACACACAGTGACTTTAAGAGTTTCGTTAGCAATGAGTCTAAAAAATTGAAAGCAGCAGGCGAATCTAGCTCTATTCATATAGGAAGAGAGTATACTCAAGTATTTAACGGGTTAGCTGTCAAAATTCCTAAAAGTTCACTTAATGATATATTGGCATTACCTTACGTAAAGAGTGTCTATCAAAATGTTAAATATGCGCCAATTCCAGCTTCTCAATTAATCGATGTTCCAGCGAGCGTAACAGGTGACGGAAAGGTTTCTGATCAAAAAACAAATCCAAATGTATTACCTGCTATTCGTTCAAATCGATCTAACATACAATCAGCAAGTAGTACTTCAGATAGCTCTTCCGTATCAGAAAAAGCAGTTAATACGCAGTCTGGAACAGTTCCACCTCCGGGTCCAGAAGGCCCACAATCTGGTGAAACAGCAGTTCTCGATTGGTTAAAAATACATGATTTACAAAATGAAAACATCACAGGGAAAGGCGTAAAGGTCGGCGTTATTGACACAGGTCTTGACTATAATCATCCAGATATTGCTGGAGAATATCAAGGCGGTAAGGATTTTGTAGACAATGACAATGACCCGATGGAAACGGTATATTCTGACTGGTTAACTGCAAAGAATGCCAATGATTCACTTCCATCTGATCAACAAGACCCGAATTTTCCAACAGATTACCATAATTATATTACTTCTCACGGAACCCACGTAGCTGGAACAATTGCAGGTCAATCAAGAAGTAGTTCTCCTTATGCAGTTAGAGGAGTTGCTCCTGAAGTTCAGTTATATGCTTACCGTGTATTAGGTCCTCACGGTGGTACAGATGAGGCAGTTATCGCAGGGATTGAGCAATCATATAAGGATGGGTGTAAGGTAATTAACTTATCACTTGGTGCAGCTTATAATGATTCATTGTCACCTAATGCTGTTGCAATTAACAATATTTCTGACCTTGGAGTAACTGCAGTTATTGCTGCTGGTAATTCTGGGCCAGGTGCTGGAACAGTAGGAACTCCGGGTGCAGCAGCTAAGGCAATAACTGTCGGCGCAATTGCTACACCTACTCAAGTTCCAACGTTTGACATCCATTCGTATGGAGCATCAGGGGAAGATTCATTTGCGATTACAAATACGCGTTTAATCGGAAAGGATTTTTCGGAATCGAATTCAAAGCTTAGTGGATCGACTCAGTATGATATCGTAGATGCTGGATACGGCACACCTGCTTGGTATGATGATCTTCGTAATAAAAATATTGATGTTAAAGATAAAGTTGTTCTTGTCAAGCGCGGTGGTTCATCTATGGACCAACTAATGAAGTACGCGACTAATGAACATGTTAAGGCAATGATTTTGTGGAATCCATCGGACAATTCTAATCTTCTATTTGATGATCAGGGGTTTTATCCATTTTATTTTGGTTCTATGGGTAGTACGGTTTACACTTTGCAAATAGGCAATAAAGATGGAACAAAATTCTATAATGCTTTTAAGGCCGGTACGATTAAGAAAATATCTGTATCGAATGCTGGAAATTTCACAATGCCAGGGAATTCACTTGCTAGTTTTAGTTCAACCGGTCCAGTTACAGGTTCATTAGCAATTAAACCTGATGTTGTTGCACCAGGTGTAGATATTTTCTCAACAGCTCCTTATGATATCTGGGAACCAAATAGCAAAGATTATTCGTATAATTACCAAACAATGTCAGGTACATCAATGGCTACTCCTCATGTTGCTGGTATGGCAGCATTGATTTTATCAGCTCATCCAAACTATAAGCCTGAGGATGTCAAAGTAGCATTGATGCAAACGGCTGATCCTATAGACTCACAAAAAAGTTTATTCCAAATCGGCTCTGGTAAAGCCGATCCATATCAAGCGGTGCATTCTGATATGCAATTTAAGGTAAAGGATTTTATTCAATCACGCTCATCAACTGATGATTCATCAAGTTCAAATATTATTAACATAGCAAATACAACAGGTTCATTTTCGTTTGGCTATACTGCTCGCTCAGTAGATGGTTCTGTTACGAAAACAGGCGATTTGTATATTACTAATAACGGAAATGCTGCTAAGACCTTCAACGGATCGAGCGCTTTCTTTAAGGATGCGTTCATGACAGATGGACAAGATGGTGTAGAGCAAGGTGCTAAAATTAGCATAAGTAATGCAACATCACCTGAGACTGAAATAAAGTCAATTACAGTTCCAGCAGGAGGAACTATTCATCTTACAGTAAAATTTACTGCTCCTACTTCAGCTGCAAGTGGATATTACGAGGCATATATTAACTTTGTTAATCAAGCTAATCCTGATGAAACTTACCGCATGCCTCTTGCAATTAATGTTCAAAGTAGAGGACTAGATTTTAGAATCCAAAGAAAAGCTTTTACGTTAAGTGGCGATAAAAATTTTAATCCTAATACATTTGCTGTTGTTCCTCAATCTTGGGCAGAGGTTCGAGTAAAAAGTCCACTAGATCCTTCATTTGGTTTTAGGCTTTATATTATGGATATAACAGGAAGTAAATATATCGGATATATTGCTACATTTAATCTATCTGCTTTTACTCTTGGTAATTTGGTTTATGCACCGTTATTACTTAATGGTAATTATTACCCTTATAAAGATCCTATTTCTAAGGATGATCCTAATTTATCAGTTAAACTTACACAACAACAATCAACTCAAAAGCAAGTTGGAGAAGGTGGTTATACAATACAAGCTCGTGCTTTAGACGCTACTACTGGTCAGTTATATGAAAAAAACAGCACAGTTTATGTTGATAACACCGCCCCAACGGTACAAATGGATAAAGGTAGTGAACCGGGCATTTATGAAATTGACCCCAATGGTCCTATGACAGATGGGGCGTTAAAGTGGTTCTCAGGAAAAGCTTACGATTCAAATGTTGATTATATGAAAAACGTTGGACATGAAACGCAAGTCCCAGCACCACCTAACTATGATACTGATACAAATGTAAGTCAGTCTTTAGGTAGAATTGACGGAATGGTTGGTGATTCAAACTCAGCACCGTACGTCAACTATTTCCTTTCCCCTAGTGGTGATGGACAATTTAAATTTGGTATTAGTAAAGAAGACCTTGTGAATACTTCTGATGACCCATTAAAAGAAAATTACGGTGTACAGTTCAGAATTTATCCTGAAGATTATTCATTTGCAGGTAATCTTGAAACGCAAGGACAATTTTATTATTTTGTTAAAAAAGGTAATGAGTATGTAGTTAATCGATTTGCGCGACTAGATTCGCCGGGTTCAACTACATTAAATGGAGTCGATCCTAACTTCCTTGTTGATAAAACATTAGTCTCAAAAGGAGATAACTTTAAATCAACATTATCTATTAAATATCCTAAAAATCTTGTTGGAGCGAAGTTCTATATTGATAGCCTTCCTTTTGCGGATATAAATGATATTGATTTTAGTCCGGAATACAAAGCCTTTTTAGCAACAAAGGGTCTTACAGCTGATAAGACTTGGATTCAAAAAGACACGGATGTAAATGGAGATTTTATATTCAGTTTCAATCTTCCGAAAGATGTACAAGCTCAAGGTGTATTAAATACAACGGACACAATGAGTGGTGGTGTTGCTAAAGAAATGCCTCTTCTTGACATTAAATACAAAGTATCAAACGATGCGGGATACGATACTTTATGGCTTGTTGGTTCTGCAAATATACCGGAAATCACAACGTATGACGGTGGGAAAAATGGAATGGATCGAGTCCCTACATTCCTAGATAAAAAACTTTACATTAAAGGCTCAGCGTATATTAGTGGAAGTATTAGACCGGAAGGTTTCCAAAACTATCCGACTTCTAATTCATTCGGTAGATCAACGCCAATAACAGCTGATGGTTCGGGGGTTGAGGTTAAGTTTGAAGATCCTAATGCAGGTGGTATTACGTCTAAATTGTCAATAGCTCAGGATACTACAGCCAGCGCTTCAAGTGCAAATCCAGGAATTATTCAGACTGGTTTATTCACAACTGACCTTCCTATGCAAGCAGGAGACAAACCATACAACTTTACAATGAAAATGCCAGGTCATTTAACGTTCTATGGAACATTAGCTGTTAATACTGCAGGGCAATATAATTACGCAGCGGGAGGAAGTTATTCTGTTCCGAATGCAATCATGCTAGCAGGTGATGTAAATGGTGACGATGTAATTGATATGAAAGACATTGAGAATGAAAGTGCAGCTTACAATAGCTTTGTTGGTACACCATCAACTTACACAAGAAATGCTGATTTTAACTTCGACGGTACAATTGACTATAGCGACTTTGAATACATCATCAAAAACTTTGGAAAATACAATACGACTGCACCAAATGTATCAACTTTAGAAGGAAAAATCGTTTTAACTACAAGTAAAACAACAACAATCACTGGATTTGGCACTTTACCAAGCGGTTCAGATCTTACTGCTTTTAACACTATTGTAAAACCAGTGCCATATATTAAAACAAGTGATAGCACCGCTTTTGTATATTATGGAAAAATAAATCCGTTTCAATTATTTTCTGTAGGCTATAAAACACCAGACCCTGTAAACGGCGCTACTACTCTTACACAAATTGAAGATACAGCTTGGAGAACTGCTGTAGACGGAGCTGGTGGACAAATTCTGATTGATGGAGTCGACCGAAAAGCAGCTACGAATTCATATAATGGCGTTTCAACAAATTCGATTATTGAAAAAGTAGTATCTAACAAAGGACAATATGAATTTGATCCATCATTGTTCAAAAAAGCAGGAGTCCACACAATCGTGTTCAAGGCTCCAGGTTATATGGATCGTTCTTTAAAATTCAAAATGCTAGATGGTATAGGAAACAGCTTTTCACTTTTATCACCAAACAACGTTGCAACAATCGGAAAAGCGTTGACATACACTCGATCAGATACAACAGGCTCAACAGCTGCGCACTATCGTGATATTTGGCAGCCAAATATTAATTCAATAACAATAACTGACCCTAACAATAATGTTGTTAAAAACTATACCGGAGCTGAATTAGCAGGACTCTTTAACCAATTGACGCCAGCAAACGCAACAACATTTAACTTTACTATCCCAGCAGGTATTTTCACGACGCCATCGTCGAGTAGTGCGGATTGGAAGATTACAATCTCAGCTGACAATTACACTTCGTATTCATTCACACAAAGAATTAATGCGTTCTCTTCTCCAACGTTGACTGCTGAAGCAAATCGTTATTTTAATGATAGCAATTCAAATCCAATCTCAATTGGAGTTGGAGCTACAAACGATACACAAGCGTGGAGAGATGCGATTACAGCCATTCAAATTAGCGGTACTACAATTAATAGAGCGGATTTTGAAGCTAATAAAATCACAGTAGGTGCTCCTGGAACACCAATTAAGATTGATGAAGCGCTAATCACTGCTCCAGGTAGTATAAAAATTAATATAATCGCATCAAATTACCAAACTACGTCTGTTGATCAACCTCTCTACAAACAAGGGGTAACACTTACAAGTCCGGCAGGTACGATTTATGCTGGAAAAGACCTTGTAATGACATTTAATCCAGGTGCAGCTGCATCTGATTGGATATCTGTTATGAAGGCTGGCGGTGATATTAAATTTGGCGGCAATTCAATCAAAACTAGAGCTGTGATTGATGAAGCATCAGGAACGTTAAAGATTCCATATGATTTAGTAAGAACAAATGGTGGAGCTGCAGTTTCAAGGAGTTTAGTTGTTTCAGCTCCGGGTTATGCTGACGTTAATGTAAATGCAACTGTTACACCACAAACTGCACCTGTAATTGCACCTTCGTCAACTGCAGGAACACCTCAGTTTGGTGATACCATTACTTACTATATTAATGGGGATGATAATCCGTTATGGAGAAGTTCAATTTTACTTGCACCGACGTCAGATCAATCGATAGATAACGGTGATATCACACTTCAATTATCATCGATTACATCAGTAAAACCTTATGTCACAACATCCGTAAAAAACGGTACAGGATCAGTAACTATTGATGGAAATGCAACACAATCTACTACTGCTGCTGGTAATAAGAACGTTAAGTTCATATCACCTTACTTTACGCCAATCACAATCGCTCAACCATTTGTTCAAAGAACGGCACCAACACCGAGTTTGACGCCAAGTGGAGTTAATAAACCAGTAATTATTACAGTACCTAATAATACTGAAAATATGAGATGGGCAAATGCTACAAAGGCAGTTACAGGAGATATTACAGTAGATGGAGTGTCAACTAAATCGGATACAACAATCTCATCAGATGAGAGCAATATTACAATTACTCTACCAGGTACTGCTTTCTCAACAACAGGTAATAAAGAGATTATGTTTACAGCTTATTGCTACCCGGATACAAAGGTAACTCAAGTAATTAAGAGCAATCCACCAGTGTTTGCTTCTAAAATTGCTTATATTCAAGAAGACACACCAATCACTATTAACTACAATCAAGATTCAGATTGGCTTGCAGCGTCACCTGTTGTTTCACTTAATGGCAAAGTAGTTGATTCTAGCAAGTACACTCTAACAGCTAAGGAACTAACATTTGTTGATCGCTCTTTATTTAAAGACCTAGGTGATTATAATTTTACAATTTCTGCACCTGGTTATATCGATACTTCATTTACGATTATCATAAGTGATGATTTATCACATTTGATTTCGGCAACAGCGGACAGCAACGGTAAAATTGATCCGGATGGCTTTACTTCAGTGAAACATGGATCAAATCAAACGTTCAAAATCACACCGAATACAGGTTTTGAGATTGGAAGCGTTAAAGTTGATGGACAAGAAGTAACAGTAACAAACGGCGAGTACATTTTCACAAACGTAACAAAAAATCATTCGATCAATGTAACATTCAAACAAATCGTTCACATCATCACGGCTTCAGCTGGAAGCAATGGAACGATTAGTCCGAACGGTAGAATTGCTACGAATTATGGAACGAACCAAACATTTAATATCACGCCTTACGAGGGTTATGAAGTTTCAACGTTTAAAGTAGACGGTGAGGATACAAAGTTAACAAACAACTCATACACGTTTACGAACGTAACAAAAGATCATACGATTAATGTAACATTTAAACAAATCGTACACACAATCACAGCAGCAGCTGGAAGCAATGGAACAATCAGTCCAAACGGTAATGTTTCTGTAAATCATGGAAATGATCAAACATTTACGATTACACCGAATAAAGGGTATGAGGTTGCTACATTTACTGTTGATGGTGTAAATACAAATCTTACTGGTAATTCGTATACGTTTACAAATGTATCGAAGGATCACATGATTAACGTTACGTTCAAGAAGATCATTTACACAATCGTAGCATCAGCTGAAGGCAATGGAACGATTAGCCCAAGTGGTATACTTTCAGTAGATGAAGGAGCAAATCAAACATACAAAATTACGCCTGATAAGGGTAATTATGAGGTTGAATCGTTTAAAGTAGACGGAGTAGAAACTAAGCTAACAAATAATACGTACACGTTTACGAATATAACAAAGAATCATACAATCAGTGTTACGTTTAAACACAAAGGTAACAGCGGAAAGTAATGAATCAGCAGAATTGACAGAGAAAGTAAGACGTTCAAAAAATAGGTTTGTTATATAAATAGAAAATATATTTTTTCGAACGAGAAATTAAAGGCTCATTTTGAGTCGCACTAGGCTGTCGGGATCTTCTCGACAGTCTCTTTTTTGTATTAAATCATTTAAGTCAGAGTAAATTTAGACCATAATTTGGTTCAATTAAATAATTTTAAAATAATAAGCAAATCTTTCCTTCGGTTATTTTATATTGTACAGGAGACAAACTTAAAATAAGCGCTTACTATATAGAGGTAGGGTTTACTAACTAATCGTGAGTCAAAATTTTATTTTTCTAAAATAAGGACCTTAATGATAGATTTTTAACTTTTTTACATTGTTTAAATAGTTTATAATTATCAGATAAAGAAAAAAATTTTTTTAGGGCAGTTAATAATAGAAATATACTATTAATTGGATATAATTAAATAGTGATATACTATTATTAAAATGTAGTTTAAATGTGTTATACTATTAATAAGATATAATTGAGACAGAAAAGGTGTGTTCCTAGGTGGTGCCTTGCTTTTTGTGACACCTAAGCAGGAAAACCTACTTTTTTGCAAATAAAGGGGAAAAGGAAGGTTATTATGAGCAACAGACAAACTAGAACAGACATTATCTTAATTGGTGCCGGAGTCATGAGTGCGACTTTGGGGTCATTACTAAAAGAGTTAGCACCGGAAATGGAAATTAAAGTATTTGAGAAATTAGAAAAAGCAGGAGAAGAAAGCTCTAATGAGTGGAATAATGCAGGTACGGGACATGCTGCGTTATGTGAGCTTAACTATACATCAGAAAAAGCTGATGGAACGATTGATATTAGCAAGGCGATAAAAATTAACGAACAGTTTCAACTTTCAAGACAATTTTGGTCATATCTTGTAAACAATAACTTGATTGGTAATCCACAAGACTTTATCATGCCGATTCCTCATATGAGTTTAGTGCAAGGTAAAGAAAATGTGGAATTTTTGAGTAAACGATTTGAAGCGCTTTCTAAAAATCCTCTATTCAAAGGGATGGAATACTCAGAAGACGCTCAAAAGTTGAAGGAATGGATCCCGCTAATCATGGAGGGACGCACATCTAATGAACCAATAGCGGCAACAAAAATAGACTCAGGAACGGACGTAAACTTTGGTGCTTTAACGCGTATGATGTTTGAGCACTTAGAGAGTAAGAATGTAGAGATAAACTATAGACATGCTGTAGAAGATATTAAGCGCACTAGTGACGGCTCATGGGAAGTAAAAGTGTATAATATGAGCACAGGTAATATCGATTCCCATATTGCAAAATTCGTATTTATCGGTAGTGGAGGAGCTAGTCTACCTTTACTGCAAAAAACTGGTATCCCTGAGTCAAAACATATTGGAGGGTTCCCTGTAAGTGGACTATTCTTAGTATGTAAAAATCCAGAGGTTGCCAAGCAACACCATGCAAAAGTATACGGAAAAGCTAAAGTTGGTGCACCACCAATGTCTGTTCCACATCTTGATACAAGATATATCGATAACCAAAAGTCGTTATTATTTGGACCATTTGCAGGCTTTTCACCAAAGTTCTTAAAAACAGGTTCAAATATGGATCTGATTAGCTCTGTTAAACCAAATAACGTTATGACGATGTTAGCGGCAGGTGTAAAAGAGATGTCATTAACTAAATATTTAATTCAACAAGTCTTATTATCGAATGAAAAACGTATGGAAGAATTACGTGAATTTATTCCAAATGCTAAGAGTGAGGATTGGGATATCGTAGTTGCTGGTCAACGTGTACAAGTTATTAAAGACACTCCAGCTGGAAAAGGGACACTACAATTCGGTACAGAAGTAGTTAGTGCGGCTGATGGTTCGATTGCGGCATTACTTGGAGCATCTCCAGGTGCTTCGACTGCTGTTCACGTAATGCTTGAAGTATTAGAAAAATGCTTCCCTGGGCATATGATGGAATGGGCTCCAAAAATTAGAGAAATGATCCCATCATTTGGATTATCTCTAGAAGATCATCCAGAACTTTTAGATGAAATCCAATCTTCCACTTCAAAAACGCTTGGATTAAACGAAAAAGAGCTAGCTTATAATTAATTTTTTTCAAATTAAATAGCATAATTAAGTTAAGTTAAGAACCTTCAATTAAAAGTGATTGGAGGTTCTTTTTGTTGTGATAGGCTATGGGAGAATAGGGCTAAATGACGAAGATAATGATGAATCCTGTCGATTTTAATTTTTTGAAAAATTGAAAAAAAGTGTTCATGATTTAAAAAAGAGGTGTTATACTACATACAACTGGTAATGACATCATTACTAAAGTGAATTTATGAAAGTTATAACAGGGGGTGAATGTTCTATTAGAAATTAAACATTTTTTGTAAGCCTTTTCAAATCAACTGGTAATAACATCATGACAACGTATTCATGGAGCACAATATTCCAAATCATGTCTTTTAGAGCAACTACTAGATTAAAAGGCTTTAAACTTTTAAGAGAAAGAAGGGGAATAGGATGAAAAAGTGGCTTGTTTTGCTACTAACTTTGGCTTTAGGCTTACTAGGATTAGCTGGTTGTGGTAGCAGTGACACATCGGGGGATGCAAAAGATGGAAAGGTTGAAATTACTTACGGTTTTTGGGATAAGAAGCAAGTTCCCGCAGTTGATGAAATTATAAAATTATTTAATCAAAAGTACCCTAATATTAAAGTGAAAACTGAGCTTACTCCATATGCACAGTATTTCCAAAAGCTAGAAACTGCTGCAACAGGGGGAGCATTACCGGACGTTTTATGGATGAATGGTCCACATATAGTCCAATATGCGGAAGGCAAAGTAATTGTCCCACTTAGTGACTTAGCATCAAAGGACAACTACAGTCTAGACAATTATCCTAAGTCATTAGTCGATCTTTATACAGTAGATGGAAAGCTTTATGGTATTCCAAAAGACTTTGATACAACTGGACTTTGGTATAACAAAAAGATTTTTGATGAAGCAGGTATACCATACCCAGATAATACTTGGGATTGGAATAAGTTAAAAGAGGTTGCTAAGAAGCTTACAAATAAAGATAAGGGAGTATACGGCTTTGCAGCTTTAATGGGTAACCAAGGCGGATATTATGATTTCATTTGGCAAAATGGTGGTCATATTATTTCCGATGATGGCAAATCAGTCGGATTTGATCAACCTGAGGCAATTGAAGCACTTAAATATAACATTAGTTTTATAAAAGAGGGTCTGTCTCCAACACAAGCTCAAATGACGGAAACAGCACCATCAGAGTTATTCTCTTCTGGAAAAATTGCAATGATGTTTGATGGACCTTGGATGGTTCCGGAATATAAGAAAAATCCAGATTTAAATGTAGCTGTCGTACCTAAAGGAAAACAGCGTGCAGTTGCCATTCATGGATTAGCAAACGTTATTGCGGCAAACACAAAACATAAAGATGCTGCTTGGAAGTTTGTTCAATTCCTAGGTTCTAAAGAAGCAGCAGAAGTATATGCGAAAACTGGTACAGTAATCCCTGCTTATAATGGTACACAAGATGCTTGGCTAAAAGCTGTTCCAAATTTAAATCTTCAAGCCTTTATTGATGGAGTTGACTATTCAGTTCCGTTACCAAGTGTAAAAAATACGGGCGAAATCTGGCAGTATGAAACTGATATCTTGAAAAAGGCATGGAGCAATGAAGAAAGTGTTGAAGATGCTGCAAAAGAATTAACGAAAAAGGCAGACGAGGCACTAGCTAAGAACTAAAAAAATGAAGAGAAGAAGATTTATAAAGCCTAAAATTACTTCTTCTCTTTATTTCCCTTAAAAGGAGTGAATACAGTGAAAGAAATGCCCCTACAAGTTGAAGTGAAATCAAAAAGTAAACTAAAAATACCAAGCTTATCAAAGACGAAAAAACGATCAGATTATTTTTGGGCGTATTGTATGATTGCTCCAACAATGATTGGTTTAACGATTTTCTATTTGTGGCCAATCATTCAAACGATTTACTTCAGTTTTACAGAATGGGGAGCATTTGGGCAATATGAATGGACAGGATTAGACAATTATAGACGAATGTTAGAAGACTCTAACCTACTACAGTCGTTTAAAAACACAGGCATTTATATCGTTTTTACGGTTCCGATTGGTATATTTTTAT
This sequence comes from Bacillus sp. AFS029533, assembly GCF_002585125.1. NCBI lineage: Bacteria > Bacillati > Bacillota > Bacilli > Caryophanales > Bacillaceae > Bacillus > Bacillus sp. AFS029533. Next base: position 56,462 of record NZ_NUQC01000004.1, read on the forward strand.
CAATTCTTATAGCAGTACTTTTAAACCAAAAAATTAAGGGTAAATCTGTTTATCGAACCTTATATTTTTTACCTGTTATTACCATGCCAGCAGCAATCGCTATGGTTTGGAGATGGTTATATAATTCTGATTATGGGCTCCTAAATTATCTTTTATCCATCTTTGGCATAAAAGGTCCACAATGGGTAAGTGATCCAAAAATTGCACTGTATTCAATTATAGTAGTAGCAATTTGGAGTGGACTTGGTTACAACATGGTTATTTTTCTTTCAGGACTACAAGGGATTCCAAGATCATATTACGAAGCAGCGGAGATAGATGGTGCAGGGCCAGTCAAGGTCTTCTTTAAAATAACACTACCGTTACTTTCCCCGGTTATATTCTTCGTAACAATCATGTCCTTTATTGGGGCGTTCCAAGTGTTTGATTTAATTTTTATGATGATTGGGAAAAGCAGTACAGCACTCGAAAATACTCAATCAATTGTGTACTTATTTTATCAGCATGCATTCGTGTTAAACGATAAAGGTTATGCTGCTGCAATTGCCGTTTTACTATTAATCATTATTTTGATCATTACAGCGATTCAAATGGTTTTACAAAAGAAATGGGTTCATTATGATTGAAGGAGGAGTAACCATTGGAGAAAGCAAGATACCAGATTACAAGTAAAACAATCTTAATTCATTTAATCCTAATTGTCGGCGCCTTAGCGATGGTCTTCCCTTTTATATGGATGTTACTAACTTCATTAAAAACTTATGCTGAGTCGATTCATGTTCCACCTGTTATTGTTCCAAAGCATTTCCAGTGGGTGAATTATAAAGATGTTTTTGATTTACTACCATTCTTTAAATTCATGTTTAATACGCTAATCATTACAGTAATTCGCACAATCGGACAATTATTACTATGTTCTTTAGCTGCGTACGCTTTTGCAAGAATTGAATTTCCAGGAAGAAACATTCTTTTTTTAATCGCATTATCTGTTTTAATGGTACCTGGGCAAGTCTTTTTATTGCCACAATATATGATCATGGTGAAATTAGGCTGGTTAAACACTTTACAAGCGGTAGTCGTTCCAGGTTTATTTAGCGCATTTGGTACATTCCTATTAAGACAATTTTTTATGGGGTTACCAAAGGAATTAGAAGAAGCTGCTAGATTAGATGGCTGTAATCATTTCCAAATTTATTGGAAAATCATGCTTCCATTAGCTAAGCCAGGTTTAGTTGCTTTAGGTATATTTACAACGCTATGGAGCTGGAATGAATTAATGTGGCCAATGATTGTTAACAGCTCACCAGAATCAATGACGTTATCTGTAGGTTTGTCTTCACTACAAGGACAATACTTAACCAATTATCCAGTTTTAATGGCAGGGTCATTTTTAGCCATTTTACCAATGCTTATTTTATTTATGATTTTACAAAAACAATTTATTGAAGGAATTGCAGTTACGGGAAGTAAATAAAAATCTTACAAAGCTTGGAGGAAACTAATTATGAAAGCAGCATTAATAGGAGCGGGAAGTAGAGGATTTTACGCATACGGTTCATATGCTTTACAGTATCCACATGAAATACAATTCATTGCTGTAGCTGAGCCAAATAAAGAAAAAAGAGAAAAGTTTGCGGAAGCTCACAATATCCCTGAAAATATGAGATTTGAAGACTGGACTGAGTTATTAGAAAAAGAACAGCTATGTGAGGCATTATTAATTTGTAGTCCAGATCGTAATCACTATAAGCCAGTTATGAAGGCAATTGAAAAAGGATATAGTATTTTATTAGAAAAACCGATGTCACCGGAACCAATTGAGACGTTAGAAATAGCTGAAGCGGCAGAAAGGCATAATACATTATTAACAGTTTGTCATGTTATGAGATATGCGCCATTTTATCAAGCACTAAAAGAAGTTGTTGATCGAAAAGTAATTGGCGATATCATATCAATCCAGTGGAATGAGAATGTAGGTTACTTTCATCAAGCTCATAGTTTTGTACGTGGTAACTGGCGTAATTCGTCTGAATCTAGCTCAATGCTCTTACAAAAAAGTTGCCACGATATGGATATGCTTGCATGGCTGGTTGGTACAGAATGCAAGAGTGTATCTTCATATGGGAGTTTAACTTACTTTAAAAAAGAAAACGCACCAGAAGGCTCAACTCATCGCTGTTTGGATGGTTGTAAGGTAGAAAAGGAATGTCCTTATTCAGCAGCTAAATGGTATTTACATGACCGTGATGTTTGGCCAGCAAATGTTATTTCAGCAAGTTCAAGTCTTGATAGTAGACTTAAGGCAATTCAAGAGGGACCATATGGACGTTGCGTATATCACTGTGACAATGATGTTGTTGACCATCAAGTAGTTAATTTATTATTTGAAAATGACGTAACAGTTGCATTTACTATGACGGCATTTACAAATGAAACATTCCGTAACTTTAAAATTATGGGAACAAAAGGCGAAATAATAGGAAATGATGCTAAAAACGAAATTGAAGTTAATTATTTTTCAGGTAAGAAGGAATTAATTAAGCCATCAACTGTAGATGGTGGCCATATGGGAGCCGATACAAGTATTATGGCTGATTTCATTCAACGTGTTACTAAGAAGGACAAAGGCAGCTTAACATCAGCTATCGTATCAGCTAAAAGTCATATGATCGCTTATGCTGCAGAAGAATCAAGAGTGTCAGGAACGATGGTTTCACTAGATGACTATGAAAAAAAATTAAGAATGACAGAAGAGAGAGTTTTGTAGAAATTTCTATTGCGACATAGTGTGGTATCTTTTTCAATATTATGTATAATAGATGTATATTTAACTGGTTATGACAAAGATACCACTAAAGGAGCTAATCATGGTAGAAAAGGATTCCCGACTTCCTCTTTATTATCAATTAATGGATATTTTATTAGAAAAAATTGAATCAGGCGAACTAGCTGAAAACGATCAGCTACCATCTGAACGAGAATTATGTGATACGTATCAAGTTAGCCGAACAACGGTAAGGCAGACGATGCAAGAACTTGAAAAACAAGGCTATATTTATAAAGTTCATGGCAAGGGGACATACGTTTCAGAAAGAACGTATAACCAAAGTCTTGTAAAATTTTATAGTTTTACAGAAGAAATGAAAAAAGCAGGGAAAATCCCAACGACTACAGTCGTTTCTTTTGAAAAAATAAATTGTGACAGTAAAGTAGCAAAGGTCATGGATCTATCGGTAGAAGAAGAGGTATTTAAGATTGTTCGGTTAAGACTTGCAGATCAAGAACCGATGTTATATGAAACCTCTTATGTACCTGTAAAGGATTTTAAAAATCTTTCAAGTGAAGAATTGCAACATACACCAATGTATGAAATCTTCAGAACTCAATATAATGTGAATATTTCTAGAGCTTTAGAAAGTTTTATGGCTGTTAGTGCAAATAAAGTGGAGTCAGAAATGCTAAACATTATCGAAGGTGCACCATGTCTAATGCTTAAACGAGTAACTTATGATCAGAGCAAAGTAATTGAGTATACAATTTCTATTGCAAGAGGGGATAAATTTACTTATACAGTAGAGTTGAAGTAGACACTTCAGACTGGCCATCACCGCTCGCTTGCAATCAGTCTGAAAACCAGCTTTTAATGGATTTTTCTACACACTAAAAATAGATACAGAAGTATCTATTTAACCTAACTGGTAATGATGACACTAACAGTTAAAATAGGAGGAAGTAAATATGGAGCTATTAAAATCGAGTGAATATGAAAGAATGAATGTTGGCGCGAGCCATACAGCAAAAGAAATAGCCCAGCAACCTAGATTATGGAACGAAACGAAGGATATTCTTTTATTTAGTAGAGACCGAATTCTTACATTTTTAAATAGCATTGAAAACAAACACGATCAGTTACGAATTATTTTAACTGGTGCAGGTACCTCTGCATTTGTTGGTGACACAGTCCTTCCTTATCTAAAACAAATCGTTAACAACAAAAAAATTGTAGTAGAGAGTATTGCTACGACAAATATTGTGTCAAATCCATATTCTTATTTAAGCAAGGACATTCCAACAATCATGATTTCATTTGCTCGTTCAGGAAATAGTCCAGAGAGTTTGGCTGCTATTCAATTAGGAGAACAAGTGATAGATGATTTTTATGGAATCGTTTTTACATGTAACCAAGATGGACTACTGGCTCAAAAGAAGAAAAATGATCATAATCATTTGGTCATCTATATGCCAGAAGAAGCAAACGACCAAGGATTTGCAATGACGAGTAGTTTTACGACGATGCTTTTCTCAGCTTTACTGCTTTTCAATATTGATCAGATTCATACGTGGGAGAAGAAAGTTGATGAACTTATGCATGCTGGTCAATCAATTATTAGCAGTAGCGAGCAAAGTATTAAACAGCTGGCGAATTCATCTTTTCAAAAAGTCGTTTATTTAGGCTCAGGAGTTTTTGAAGGATTGGCAAGAGAAGCATCTTTAAAATTGTTGGAGTTAACAGGCGGGACAATTCCGTCTACTTTTGATACTTCATTAGGTTTTAGACATGGCCCTAAGTCCATTTTAGATAAGGATACTGTTGTATTTGTATTTTTATCTTGTAACCATTATACAAGACAGTACGATCTCGATATTTTAGAAGAGATTTACAAAGAAACCAATCGAGGAAAAGTAGTAGCAATTTCATCTTTAAAGGATCAGGTTGCCAAAGAATATAGTGATCTTTTCTATCATGTGGATCTTCCTAAAATTAGTGAAGATATTTTTCTAACTTTCCCTTTTATCTTATACGCACAAACCTTTGCCATGTATAAATCTATTAATCTCGGCTTTTCTCCAGATAACCCTTCCCCATTAGGAGTTGTTAACAGAGTTGTTAAAGGAGTTACGATTCACCCTTTTACTAATGAGATGAAGAATGGAGGAGATTTATTTTGATTACTTCAAGAAGTACGATTCTTTTAGAGGCACAATCTAAAGGCTACGCAGTTCCGGCATTTAATATTCATAACTTAGAAACAATGAAAACAGTTTTAGAAACAGCTCAAGAGCTACGTTCACCGGTCTTGATCGCAGCTACTCCAAGTACAGTAAGTTATATGGGAGAAGAGTTTCTAATTAGTATGATGGAGGCCGCAAAAAAAAGATATGATATTCCAATTTGTTTTCATTTAGATCACCATGAAAAAATTAATGATATAAAAGCTTTAATTGATAGTGGAATTCACTCAGTCATGATTGATGCTTCTCATCATGACTTTGAAGAAAATATTCGAATCGTTCGTGAAGTAGTTGATTATGCTTCTTCATTTGGAGTTGCTGTGGAGGCGGAGCTTGGCCGACTAAGCGGGGTAGAAGATGATCTTGAAGTGGATGAAAAGGATCAAATTTATACAAATCCGGCACAAGCGAAAGAGTTTGTTTCAAGAACAGGAATCGACTCGTTAGCTGTTGCCATTGGAACAGCTCATGGTCTTTATAAAGGAGAACCAAAATTAGATATTGAACGATTAAGTGCAATCCAAAGAGAAGTTGATATTCCACTAGTTCTTCATGGAGCTTCGGGCTTACCTGATGAATTAGTACAACAGACGATAAAAAACGGCATATGTAAAGTAAATATTGCTACTGAATTAAAAATAGCTTTTGCTAATGGATTGCGTGGTTATTTGAATGAACATCCAGATGCCAATGACCCTAGATATTATTTTAAAGATGCAGTAAGAGAAATGAAGTTAGTCGTTGCTGATAAGATTAAAATGTGCGGTAGTATGAATCGGGGTTAGAAAAATGATTGCTACAATTACATTAAACCCAGCTATTGATATTCGGTACAATCTTCCCGTCTTACACTTAGATGACGTTAATCGTGTTACAGCTGTAGATAAAACAGCTGGTGGAAAAGGACTTAACGTTTCACGTGTATTATCTCAGCTGGGAGTTAAAGTTACTTGTACCGGATTTTTAGGTGGAAAAAGTGGCGAGTGGATAGCTGGTCAGCTCCAAAATTACAATTTAATTAATCATTTTGTAGAAATAAGAGGAGAGACGAGATTTTGTTTAGCAATTGAATCTAAAGAAGGTCATACAGAAATTCTTGAACAAGGACCTGAGATATCGGAGAATGAAAGAGAAGAATTTTTGAAAAATTTCGATACCATTCTAGAATCAAATAACTATATTGTAGGTTCTGGCAGCTTGCCTTATGGAATCGGTTCTGATTTTTATAGAGACCTAATAGAAAAAACAAAACAAAAAGGGAAATATTTTCTTTTAGATTCAAGTGGAGAATCTCTAGCCCAAGGTGTAAAGGGAAAGCCCTTTTTAATTAAGCCGAACAGAGAAGAGTTTTGCAAGTTAATCGGGTTAAACCAATTATCAATAGAAGATATGATTTTGCACGCTAGGGAAATATGCCAAAAGGGTACCCAATACGTTTTACTTTCTTTAGGAAAAGAAGGTGCTATTTTAATTAGCGAGAACGTCACACTGCAGGCAATCATTCCAATTTTGACAGATGTGCACCAAGTTGGATCAGGAGATAGCATGCTTGCAGGCTTTGTCTTTGCTCATTCGAAAGGCTATTCAATTGAAGATATTTTAAAGTGGTCATGTGCCTGCGGGATATCTAATGCTGCCTCAGAGCGGACTGGATCAGTTGAATTAACAAAAGTTCAACATTACTTTAATCTCATTAAGGTGAAGGAGTTAACAGGGGGCGATTATGGTGGAAAATATAGTTTGTTTTGATATCGGGGGTACATTTATCAAATTTGGACTAATAAATCGTGATGGGCATTTAGTATACAAAGATAAGGTACCAACACCTAAAAGTAATATACAAAAGCTGCTTCCTGAACTTTTAGCTGAGAAAATAAAAAAGCTCCAAAATGATTTTTTAATAGCAGGAATCGGAATCTCCTCGTGTGGTCTTGTAAATCATGAAACAGGCGAAATTTTATTTTCCAACAATATACCAGACTATTCAGGAATGAAGCTTGGAGAAATACTTTTCAATTTATTTAAATTACCCGTTAGTGTAGAAAATGATGTGAAAAGTGCTTGCATCGGTGAAATGTGGAAAGGCGCAATTCAAGGAAAGAAAGATGTAGTTTTTCTAACATTAGGAACAGGTATTGGAAGCACCATTATCATAGATGGGAAGATTGTAAGCGGATCTCGTTATTTAGCTGGTGAACTAGGTCATACCGTTATCATTAATAACGGACGTTCTTGCGGTTGTGGACGGAGAGGATGCTTTGAAAGATATGCTTCTACCTCAGCTTTAGTAAGTGATTTTATTGATGAAAAGAACAAGAATAGTGAAGTTATAAAGAAAATCTCTGGAGAAGAAATCTTGGCTCTAGTAGAAGAAGGAGATTCAATTGCTACTGCCGTATATAAAAGTTTTATCAATTATATAAGCATAGGTCTCTCAAATATAGTTCATCTCCTGAACCCTGAGGCAATTATTATTGGAGGAGGAATTGCTGAGCAGGGAGACCGATTTATACAAGACATCAACTCTGAAATTAAAAAGGAAACCATGCCGATTTATCATCAAGAAACTCTCGTATTTCCTTCGATTCTTGGGAATGATGCCGGGCTGTATGGAGCATGTTATTTAACTTTAAAAAAATTAAACTACTTACACGTATAAGATTCAAGCAAACAGGCAGCATCCTATTTTGGTGTTGCCTATTGTCCTTTAGGAAAAAGTATTCCTGCAAACAATAGAGGAGGAAGTGTTATGAAAGCAATTAAGGTAGAAAAAGTTTATACACCCGATAAAGTAATTGAAGCTGGCTATATTCTGATTAACAACGGAAAAATAAATGGCGTAACAACGAATAAACCTACCTGTGAAATTTTAGATTATTCTAGTTTTGTAGCCATTCCGGGCATGATTGATTTACATATTCATGGAATTGCTGGAAATGACACGATGGATGGTAGTATTCATTCATTACAAGAAATGTCTATGTCACTTGCACGCCATGGAGTTACGGGATTTCTACCAACTACACTGACTCATGATTTCGATAAAATTAAAAAAGCTGTAAAGATCGTAAGTGAAGCGATGGGACAGACAGAAGGAGCGGAAATCATTGGATCGTATGTAGAAGGCCCGTATATTACAACTGAGCATCGTGGTGCTCATCCGGTCAAGTATATTCGTGAACTAAATATTGATGAATTAATTGAGCTCATAAAAATTTCCAATAATACGGTTAAAGTGATCACAATAGCTCCAGAAAAAGAGCTAGCAGAGGAAGCTATTAAATTGATAACAAATAAAGGAATTCACGTGTCTATGGGTCATACAAATGCTGACTATGATACAACGATTAAAGCAATTGAACATGGGGCAAAAATTTCTGTTCACACTTTTAACGGCATGAGGGGATTTAATCATCGTGATCCTGGGTGTCTTGGTGCCGTTCTAACAAATGATCAGTGTTATTGTGAATGTATAGCAGATTTACAGCATGTCCACCCGGGAGCAATTAAGCTTTTATACAAAGCAAAAGGAACAGAACAGATAATTTTAATAAGTGATTCAATGGCAGCTGCTGATTTACCAGATGGATCCTATACGCTTGGTACATTAGATGTTAAAGTGGAAAATAAAATTGCTCGAACAGTAGAAACAGGCTCATTAGCTGGAAGCACGACTAATTTAATGGAATGTTTAAAAAATGTGAAAGATGTTTTAGGGGTGCCTTTAGAATCTATTTTACCGATGGTCAGTCTTAACCAAGCAAAATTACTTAATATTGATCATAAAGTTGGAAGCATAGAGTGTGGGAAAAAAGCAAATATCGTCTTAATTGATCGTAAGTTTAATGTTCAAGCTACTATTGTGAATGGAGAATTTGTATTTAGGAAAGATGATAAATAATATGAGGTATTTTAATAAAGAAGTAAAATTTGATAAAAGGTAATTAATTGTAGTATGTACAGAAGAAATTAATAAATAATAAGGATGACCTTACTATAAGTGATTAAATGATCATTTTTGGGTAGGTCTTTTTGCTTTTTGAATGTACGAAAATTAGTAATTGAGATGAAATAAGGATGATTTTAAACGAGGACTATTGCCTAAAAGATAAAAACGTGGTAGATTAATACAGTATATATATTACAAATTATATAGAGGACATATTTTCCCTACTTTAATTTTACTATACAAATCCTCTTGAGTCAACCCCCATTTTTATCTTTTAAAGGAGTGCATGAAATGAACAACGAACTTCAAAAAGAACAAGTAAGAGTAAATACTGTATTAGATCTAATTACGGACAAAATTAGTAAATTAACAGACGAAACAGCCCAACGTAGAAACGAAGTAATCAATGTTCGTAAAAACTTTTGGGATGAGGTTAAAGTTAATACAGATAGCTTTGATGACTATTTAGAGACGGTTATTAGTTTAAGACAACAATCTCAACTTTTGGCGATCGGCCAAATTAATCATAAGCAATCTTCAAACCGATTATCAGCACTTCGTCGAATGAAAGAGGTTCCTTATTTTGGTCGCATTAACTTTACAGAAGAAGGTTTGTCTGAAACGGAGCGTATTTATATTGGTGTTTCAACACTAATGGATGAAACTGGAGAGAATATTTTGGTTTATGATTGGAGGGCCCCAGTTTCAAGTGTTTACTATGATTATCCACCAGGTCCTGCAGAGTATGATACACCTGGGGGGAAAGTGAATGGCGTATTAGACCAAAAATGGCAATACATTATACGAAACGGTGTAATTGAATCAATGTTCGATACAAGTCTTACTATAGGTGATGAGATATTGCAGCATGTGCTAGGCAAAGGTACAAATAAGCACATGAGAAGCATAGTAGCCAGCATTCAAAAAGAACAAAATCAGATTATTCGTTATGACAAAGGTAGATTACTGATTGTTCAAGGGGCGGCTGGTAGCGGAAAGACATCTGCAGCTTTACAAAGGATTGCATATTTGCTCTACAAATATAGAAACTGGATAAAAGCAGATCAAATTATCTTATTTTCACCTAACGCAATGTTTAATAACTACGTATCGAGAGTTTTACCCGAATTAGGCGAAGAAAATATGCAACAAGTTACATTCCAAGAATATTTAGTTCATAGACTAAGTGATGCGTTCCAAGTTGAGGATAATTATGAGCAATTAGAATATGTGCTAACTGCAATAGATGATCCTACCTATAAGACTAGAACTTCAAGTATACGCTTTAAAGCTTCAACTCGTTTCTTTGAGACGATTAAGGCATACAGACAATCATTGGAGTTATCCGGAATGGTCTTTAGGGGATTTAAATTTAGGGGCAAACCAGTGGTTACAGCTAAACAAATATATGAAAGATTTTATAGCACAGACACTTCTTTAAAATTTAACAACCGATTAGAGAAGCTGACGGAATGGTTAAACAAACAAATCAATGAAATGGAAAAGCAAGAGCTGAAAAAAACATGGGTACAGGATGAAATCGAGTTACTCAGTAAAGATGATTATCAAAAAGCATATAAGTACTTACAGAAAAAACAAGCTAAAGAGGATTCATTCGATGATTACGAACAAGAAACTAAGGTATTAGGTCGAATGGTCGTACGTAAAAAACTAAAGCCATTACGCGAGTGGGTTCGTGGATTGCGTTTCATTGACATAAAGGGTGTCTATAAACAGTTATTTTCCAATCCAACTCAAATTGAACAATGGATTGAAGGGGATACTCCTGAGAATTGGGAGGACATCTGTCAGTTAACTTTAAATATGTTAGATGAAGGCAAATTGTTTTACGAGGATGCTACACCGTATTTACTTTTAAAAGAGTTGGTTCAAGGATTCCAATCAAATGTTACAATTAAATTTGTACTTGTAGATGAAGCTCAAGATTATTCTCCTTTCCAATTTGAATTTTTGAAGAGATTATTTCCTTCTGCAAAGATGACCGTTTTAGGTGACTTTAATCAGGCTATCTTTGCGCATGCCAGTGAAATGGGAGATTTTAATGTCCTTAAAGGTTTATATGGGCCAAATGAAACAAAAGTAATCAATCTGACTCGTAGTTACAGATCAACAAAACCAATTGTAGAGTTCACACGTAGACTCATACCTGGTGGCAATTTAATTACACCTTTTGAACGAGTTGGGGATAAGCCCGTGTTAACACAGTTATCTAACCGAGAAGATTTGCACAGCCATATTGCATCTAAAATCGAGGACTTAAAGAAAAGTGAATTTAATACAATTGCTGTCATTTGTAAATCTGCTGAAGAAAGCTCTGAGGCATATGAAGCATTAAAAGATGTAGAAGGAATCAAACATGTGAAGAGAAACTCAGTTGAATATGAACAAGGTGTAGTCATTATTCCTGCATATTTGGCAAAAGGAATTGAATTCGATGCAGTGATTATTTATGATGCATCAGCTCAAGTTTATGGAGATGAGCACCTCCGAAGACTATTTTATACTGCATGTACACGAGCAATGCATCAGTTACATCTATATAGTTTAGGTGAAGTGACTCCTTTTTTACATGATATAGATTCAGAGTTCTTACTACTAAATCAGACTATAGTACATGACTAAATTTAAACTTCCCTTAATTTAGATAAGGGAAGTTTTTTTATTGGACATTGTATCCCCTAGGTTGTAACTATTCGTAAAGAAAATTTTTATTTAAAGTTCATACTTAATTCATAATTAGTCGATATATTCATCTTGTAATAAGTCGTAAAGGAGGAAGTAAATTGGAATATTTAAATAAAAAAATAATTACCCCAAATAATGGAGATTTGGCCGTAGAAGCGAGTGGTTTAGTTAAAATATTTGGTGAAAATCGTGCGGTTGATGGAGTAGATTTAAACGTTCGTGCTGGAAGTATTTACGGTGTACTTGGTCCAAATGGTGCAGGGAAAACAACCACAATTCGAATGCTGGCTACGCTACTTAGACAAGACGCAGGTACTGCACGCATATTCGGGCATGATGTTTTAAAAGAGGCTCAAATTGTGCGTCAATTAATTGGAGTTACTGGTCAATATGCCTCAGTAGATGAGTCACTAAGTGCTACAGAGAATCTTATTATCTTCTCAAGATTACTAGGTCTAGGTAGAGCGGAATCGCGAAAGAAAGCAGCTGATTTATTAGAGGAATTTGGCTTAACGGAAGCAGCAAAACGCCCATTGAAAAACTTCTCAGGTGGAATGCGTCGTAGATTAGATTTAGCAGCAAGTTTAATTGCACAGCCACCACTTATCTTCTTAGATGAGCCGACAACTGGTTTAGACCCTCGTACAAGAAATCAAATGTGGGATACTATTCGTCGTTTAGTAAAAGAAGGTTCTACAGTTTTATTAACAACACAATATCTTCAAGAGGCGGATGAACTAGCAGATCGAATCGCAGTAATAGATCGTGGTCATGTAGTTGCGGAAGGTACTGTTGATGAATTGAAAGCTTCAGTTGGTAGTTCATCATTACAATTAAAAATTCAAGATATAAAAGATGTTCAAAAGGCGCGTCAAACAGTAGAACGAGTGCTAAAAGTAAAATCCAATATCACATTAGTAGAAGGAAAAATTACTGCACCTATGGCGGATGCTGACCGAGTAACCGACCTACTAATCGCCTTACGTGATGAAGGTATCCATTTAACTGAAATGAGTGTGCAAAAGCCAACACTTGATGAAGTATTCCTTACGATTACTGGTAACAGCGTAGATGATGATGGATCAAAGGAGTCAGGTAAAACAAAAGAAATGGAGGGAGTAAGGGTATGAACACTTCAATAAAACCAGCTGCTTATCGTGAATTAAAAAATAAAACCAGCTTTAGTCAATCAGTAAAAAATTCTTTTACGATGGCTTATCGTGGTCTATTAAAAATAAAACGTACACCAGAACAATTATTTGATGTTACATTACAACCTATTATTTTTACACTTATGTTTACTTATATCTTTGGTGGAGCAATCTCTGGGGATGTTAAGAGTTATTTGCCGGTAATCATACCAGGAATCTTAGTACAGACTGTCATTACTACTTCGATTGTTACAGGTGTACAATTGCGTGAAGATATGGATAAAGGTGTATTCGATCGATTCAAATCGCTACCGATTGCACGTATTGCACCACTGGCAGGAGCTTTATTGGCGGATACGATACGTTATACAATCGCTACTGTCCTTACTTTCACAATGGGGTATATAATGGGATATCGCCCTGAAGGTGGCTTAGGCTATGTCGTTTTAGCTGGACTACTTGTAATTGTATGTTCATGGGCGATTAGCTGGATTTTTGCCTTTTTTGGAGTAATTGCACGTACAGCGTCAAGTGTACAAGGGATTTCTATGCTAGCACTATTTCCATTAACATTCCTTTCAAATGCCTTTGTACCAGTCGATACAATGCCAAATTGGCTTCAATGGTTTGTAAAAATAAACCCAATCTCTCATCTGATCACTGCTGTAAGGAATCTAACGAACACAGGAACTGCAGGTTCAGATTTAATCATTTCGCTTATTGGAGCTGCTGTAATTGTAGCAATTTTTGCACCACTAACTGTAAAAGCTTATATGCGTAGAACATAATAGAAGGTGTTCCATTAGTTTTTTTCTAATGGAGCACCTTTTCTTTGCATTTTCTACTTGAAAATATTGAATAGCATGTGTAACATAATCAAGGTACAAATATATAAATAACTCATATAATCATGGGGATATGGCCCATAAGTTTCTACCGGACGACCAATATAATCGACCGACTATGAGTGAAAGCACATCTAGGGTTCCGCATTATTGTATAAGTAAAATGGCTGGTCCGAGCGATGTGGGCACTACACGTGCTACACCATTAGGGATAAAAACCCAGAAGGACAGGTTTCACTTGAGAGAAACATACTCAAGTGGAACCTGTCCTTTTTTGTATTATAAAGAGTACTAACTGTATGCCAATCAATATAGATAAATTAAAGCAATGACAAGGGAGAGAATCAAATTGTTAACTAAACAAAAAGCATTTACATTAGGTTTTCAACACGTCATGGCTATGTATGCAGGTGCAGTTGTTGTGCCTCTTATAATAGGTGGCGCGCTTAAACTTACGCCAACTCAGATCGCTTATCTAATAGCAGCAGATTTATTTACTTGCGGTATCGCAACAATCCTTCAAAGCATGGGGACTAAATACATTGGTAGCAGATTGCCAGTCGTTTTAGGATGTACTTTTACGGCGGTAGGTCCGATTATTGCAATTGCATCCTCTTCAAACTTACCGACAGCTTATGGTGCAATCATTATTTCTGGGATCTTTGTTGTATTAGCTGCTCCTTTTTATGGCAAGTTATTAAAATTTTTCCCTACAATTGTAACGGGGTCAGTCGTAACGATCATTGGACTTTCTCTAATTCCAGTAGCTATGAATAATGCAGCAGGTGGACAAGGGAGTCCAGACTTCGGTCAAATACACAATTTATTACTAGCACTTCTTACACTTATCGTAATTTTAGTCATTAACAGATGGGCTAAAGGGTTTTTACGAACAATTTCCGTACTTGTTGGTTTGGTTGTAGGAACAATTGCCGGCTATGCAATGGGAATCGTTCACTTTTCAAGCGTATCGGAAGCATCGTGGTTTAGTATCGCTCAACCATTCTATTTCGGAGCACCAAAAATCAGTATTACAGCTATTATCACGATGATTATCGTTTGTATCGTTAGTATGGTTGAATCAACTGGAGTCTATTTCGCAGTAGGAAAAGCGACCAACCAAAAGGTAAAACAGGATCAAATCGTAAATGGGTTGCGTTCAGAAGGTCTTGCAATTATGCTTGGTGGTATTTTTAATGCATTTCCGTACACAGCATTTTCACAAAATGTTGGTTTAATCTCACTTACAAAAGTTAAATCTAGGGAAGTTATTTATGCTGCTGGAAGTATCATGGTTGTTCTTGGATTACTACCTAAACTTGCAGCTTTAACGACCGTTATTCCAAATGCCGTTCTTGGAGGCGCAATGATTGTTATGTTCGGATCTGTTGCAGCTGCCGGAATATCAATTCTTTCAGAAGTCGATTTAGGTAAAGGTGAAAACCTATTAATCGCGGCTTGTAGTATAGCAGTAGGGTTAGGTTCAGCAACCCTTCCACAAATGTTCGACCAACTACCTGACTTTTTAAAAATGTTAATGCAAAATGGAATTGTGACGGGTTCATTAACTGCAATTATTTTAAATTTATTCTTAACAAAACAAAATGTGGCAGTGGAAGTACAAATTACGAAAAAAATATCATAAATGAACAAAAGAGACCCCTATCTAGTTGTAGGGGTCTTTTTAGTACTTGTTACTAATAAACTTCGATTTTAAATAATGCAAAATCATGTATGAACTTACAACTAACCTTGCCGTGCTCCCATAAACGCTAATAAATTTTCCTTGAATTACTGAAATCTCGATATTGAATTGCATACGTTTCGAATATCGATCCCAACACCCAAGCAGTATGACTGTAAGGAAACCGATTTGTGGAGAAAACACCGGCTCATCAAATACCCCTGTAAACAAAATAATTGGTAGGCCGAGTAAAAAACTGTTAAAAAAACATTTTTTACTGCGCTCAAATAAGAATAGGTGAATGCATTTTACAATATTTATACTAATTAATGTTATAAAAGCCAATCCTCCTAATGTTCCGTATTCCGCAAACATACCTAGCAGTAAATTATGTGCATGGGGGATGAAGTGACCATATTGTATGACATATTCTTGACCGAATCCGATCGGTGTCACACCAAAGAAAGGGTGATTTTTCCATATGGTATATGCGTTTTTCCAAATGTCCAACCTTTTGTGCCCTGCTTGAATAACTGAATCGGCCCTTGGCATTATATAGAGCAACCATTTCGAAAAGAATAGTCCGAAGATTGTACAAACAAAGAAAAAGATTCGATTAAGTCGGAAGATAAAAAGTAAATAAATCAGAATCATCGTCGCAAAGCCAGCTCTTGAACCTGTAAGATAAATTCCATAACTAAGTAATAGTTGGATCGGAAGCTGCCACGCTAAGCTAATATAATGTTTCCTTTCTAGACTAGAAAGTAGACTGGCAAAGAGAAAAGAAATAGCGATTAATAAAATAAAAACAGTAAAATTGGGATTATATGCACAACCAATTAGACGGTTAAAATTCTTAGGCTCCACTTCTCCGTAAAGCACTGTCCCTAATAAATAACCTACAATTTTAGGAATAAAGAACCATTTGGATATCCATCCAATCACACAACTATATACGCCTCCAAAAATGATGATCATGCGAAATCTCTGAAATAATTGACCTTTCTCAGTTACTAAAATCCTACAATATATTCCCCAGTAACCAAGAATCATGATACTGACCAATAAAAACAATATATTTCTAAATAATAGAGCAGCACCAATAGTAGATATAAGTAGGCATAAGAAAAAGTACGAACTAAACGAATAAATAAACCGTTTATTAGTAAACCATTGAGTATAGAGTGTACGAAGCCCGATGATCAATAGCAAAGAAATACCTACTGGAGGTAAGAGAAAGCAGAGAAGTGCGCTTTTCTCCACTAACGAGAAATTTTTATAAAACTGCATAAGCTTTTTCATTGTATACCCCTAGTTAAGTGACATAAATATCCTTAATCATATGGAGGATGTTGTCTTTTCATTTGTAAAATCAATTGTATTTTAGTTAAGTTGTCATCAGATTTAACAAACATATTTTAAATACATAGGTTTAAAATACCACAATAGTTTAGTAATTATGTTTTGAAATTGTAAATTGAGCTTAAACTTTTTTGCCAGACAAATTAATGTATAAATTATAGATTTATGCATCTTTTAAAAGAAAAATTGTTAGTAGCCGTTTTAAGAATGTGATATTTATTTGAACAAAAATACGAAATAATAATATGAAATTTTTTCCTTATGAATTTTAATGTTGAAATTTTATTTCAAAAATAGTTATAATATGTATGAAATTAAATTTAGTCATAAAAAATTACTTGAGGTGAAGCAAACATGCTTGAGAATTTAACAACCGAAACAAGAAATGAAAAAACAATGAATCTAGATGAAATGTCTATAGAAGAATTTTTAACCGTAATGAACGAAGAGGATGCTAAAGTTTCCGCTGCCGTTCGAAATGAGATTCCTAATATTTCTAAAGCTGTTGAAAAAATTGTAACTGCTTTCAAAAGTGGGGGTCGCTTGATTTATATTGGTGCAGGTACAAGTGGCCGCATAGGACTTTTAGACGCAGTTGAATGTCCTCCTACATTTGGAACAAGCCCAGAAGAGGTAGTAGGGTTAATAGCGGGTGGAGAAAAAGCTTTTATAAAAGCAGTTGAAGGTGCTGAGGATAGCGAAGAACTTGCAACCCACGATTTAAAGGAAATTAAGTTAAATAAAAATGATATTGTAGTCGGAATTGCAGCAAGTGGTCGTACTCCTTATGTTATTGGTGGTTTAAAATATGCCAAAGAAATTGGTGCTTCGACTGTAGCGGTTAGTTGTAACAAGGGCTCAAAAATTGGTCAAGAGGCAGAAATAGCAATTGAAGTTGTTAATGGACCTGAAGTGTTAACTGGTTCAACTAGATTAAAGGCAGGTACTTCTCAAAAGTTAGTATGCAATATGTTATCTACAGCATCAATGGTTGGTATTGGAAAAGTATACGGTAACCTAATGGTTGATGTTCAATCAACAAATGTAAAACTAGTTGAGCGTTCAAAGCGTATTGTAATGGAAGCAACTTCTTGTACGTATGAAATTGCAGAAGAGTATTTAACAAATTCAAATCAAAGTCCAAAAGTAGCAATCGTTATGATTCTTACTGGATTTAGTTATGAGCAAGCAATTGAACAATTGAAAAAATCAGAAGGATTTGTTCGAAAAGCAATACAAAAATAAAAATTGTTGGGGGAGTAGAAGATGGATAAATATCAAAGATTAGCTTCTGAAATCGCTGATGCAATCGGCGGTACTGATAATGTAGTGTCATTTACAAACTGTATGACTAGACTTCGTGTTAATGTTGCTGATCGTAATTTAATCAATGAAGATCAAGTTAAAAAAATTAACGGGGTTTTGGGAACTGTTGATGATGAGACTTACCAAATCATTTTAGGTCCTGGTACAGTAACTAAAGTTGCAGAACAATTTGGTCATCTGAAAAACAGCTCATCAGGAAAACAAGGAACTTCATCAGCTGCTTTAAAAGAAAAGGGCTCAGATCTTAAAGCTGAATTAAAAAAGAAAAATAACACACCTTTTAAAAATTTCTTACGAAAAGTCGGTAATATCTTTATTCCATTAATTCCAGCATTCGTTGGTGCAGGTTTAATTGCTGGTATTGCTTCGATTTTATCAAATAATATTACTGCTCAAAACCTTGATGCAGCAACTTGGTCACAATATGTTACAGTTTTAAATGTAATTAAAAACGCAATTTTTGCTTATTTAGCGATTTATGTTGGTATTAACGCAGCGAAGGAATTCGGGGCGACACCATCCCTTGGTGGAGTAATTGGTGGGGTAACACTTTTAACAGGTATGCTTCCTGATCAACCAATTAAAAATATCTTTAATGGTGATCCATTAGCTCCAGGTCAAGGTGGTATTATTGGTGTACTACTTGCAGTCTATTTATTATCAGTTTTAGAAAAACAATTACGTAAAGTTATTCCAGATTCTTTAGATATTATTATTACACCAATGATCGCTTTATTAGTAGTAGGTTTGCTTACAATTTTCTTCATCATGCCTTTCGCAGGATTTATTTCTGATAATTTAATTGGCTCAATTAACTGGATTATTGCAAAAGGCGGTATTTTTGCAGGATTTATATTAGGTCTGGGATTCTTACCATTAGTAATGTTAGGTTTACATCAAGTATTAACACCAATTCATATCGAGTTAATTAATACAACTGGTGCTACAGAATTATTACCAATTCTTGCAATGGCAGGTGCTGGACAAGTTGGAGCAGCATTAGCATTATGGTTACGTTGCAAAAAGAATAAATCATTATCAAATATGATTAAAGGTGCTCTTCCAGTAGGTATTTTAGGTATTGGTGAACCATTAATTTATGGTGTTACATTACCTCTTGGTCGTCCGTTTATCACTGCATGTATCGGTGGTGGTATTGGAGGTGCAGTAATTGGAATGTTTGGTAATGTTGGAGCAATTGCAATTGGTCCTTCAGGCTTAGCGTTAGTTCCACTAATTGCACACGGAATGTGGCTAAAATATGTGATCGGATTACTTGCTGGTTATGCTGGTGGTTTCGTTCTAACATATTTATTCGGTACTCCAAAGGATGCAATGGCTGAACAAGAATAAATAATTAATAAAACCCGAATAATTAGACCTCTCAAGTCTACTATTCGGGTTTTTTATTTAATCTACATTAGAATCTATATACTGAACGATTCTTTCGCAAATTTCATGAGTGATTAAGGAATCATTTATTGAAGGGTCTGGCGTTTTATGCTGTTCTATACAGTCAAGAAAGTGATCAACAATTTGGTAAAACCCACGTTTATATAAGGTTGGTTCCCAATCACCAAACTTTGTAATATTGATTTCTTTATTATGATAATGAGTGGTTTCAACTAAACTACTCACTACATATTTATTTTGTGGTGTCATATATTCAATCATTTCTTCCGTAACACCATTGTTTCTGTTCATTATTCCAATTGCCGTGCATCCCTCACCTATAAGATGAATGACTAGGTGTTCGAGTATATTATCTTTTTTTAAGAAATTGACTTTTAAATCAACTACATTAGTGGACATTAAATACCTCAGTGTATCCACCACATGGATAAAATCCTCTACAACAAATCTTCTAGTATATTCAGGAAAGTTAAATCTATTTTTTTGCATGATTATTAAGCTAGCCTTTCCATGCATAGTAAGCTCTTTTACTCTAGGGATAAATCGTCTATTAAATCCAACCATTGCTATTTTTCCTTGCTCTCTGGCTAGATTTACAATTTGTTCAGTTTCTTTGAAATTCATCGAAATAGGTTTATCAATATAAACGTTTATACCTTTAATAATAACTTTTTCGTTATCATAAAATGAGCCTCAGTAGCTGTACTAACAAATGCTGCATCAATATTCTTTTCTAACAATTCATCTACAGTATTAACCGTTTCACTGATTCGATATTTATTTGATAAATGGTCTAGTGTCTCATTACTTCTTGTACATAGCACTAAATCGATCTTTTCTTTTTCAGAAAGGACCGGTAGGTAGGCCTTCGTAGCTATATCTCCTAAACCGATAATTCCAATTCTCATATGCTAACACCTCACTTGTTATTAATTGAAACATAGATAAGTGGTACAGTAAGTAATTGTATGTAATTTTACTTAAAAAATTTTAGATACTCAAATTAAATATCTCGGTTAAATCAAATAGCTTTTTTAATTTTCAAAAAACTATTTATTCATTTAAGCTTTTCCATTATAATAAGGTCTAAAGTTGATTATGATAATGACTTCCCATTCCATTTTTCTTTCCACACTAAACTTAGCAATTGCCTCTTTTTGCAAACTTACTTTCAAATAATTTCAAAGTTAGTATTTATATTGAATGAATTATAAGCGTTTGAGCGTTATTCATTAATTAGGCATCCTATTTGAATACTTGCCCTAAATTTTCTTTGTTAATGACTAAAATATCATGCATACAAGAAAGAGCTGTAAGTATTAAAACTTAATATAAAAAAAGATACATAAGCGGAGGGAAAAATTATGAGTACTTCACATTTTGCGTATTGGCCAAAAAGGGTATCTAAATCTTTAACTTTACCTGAGACAACACTTTATGATAATTTAGTCGTTTCGGCAAAAAGATATCCAAATAAAACCGCAATAGAGTATTATGGTGCTTCAAAAACGTATAAGCAGCTTCTTGAAGAGGTTGATTATCTAGCAGGGTATCTTGAGCATAGGTTAGAAATATCCCCTGGTGAACGTGTAATGCTTTATATGCAAAACTCACCTCAATATGTCATCGCCTTTTATGCAATATTAAGAGTAAGAGGAATTGTAGTACCAATTAACCCAATGAACACCACAGATGAACTTGAATTCTACATAAATGATTGTGAAATTAAAACCGCGATCATTGGCCAAGAACTATCCCCTCAAATTGAACCTTTACAAGCTACAACTGGATTAGAGAATTTAGTAGTTGCAGTTTACTCTGAATATTTACCAACCATTCCTTTAGTTTCCGATTTAACGGCTGAAATAACTGAATCAAAGAAAATCTATCAAAACGAAAATCTATTTTATTGGGAGGATGCAATACAAACACAGCTTACCCCGTCATTATATGAAGGCAATTCAGAAGATGTTGCAGTTCTTCCATATACTTCAGGAACAACAGGTTTACCTAAAGGTTGTATACATACACATAAAACGGTACAAGCAAATGTAGTAGGATCTGCCGTTTGGATGAATATTTCTGCAAATGCCGTTAGTTTTTCAACTTTACCTCTATTCCATGTAACAGGAATGGTTCATGGAATGCATACACCGATTCTTACTGGTTCAAGTATGGTATTGCTAACAAGATGGAATCGATACCATGCGTGTAAACTAATTGAAAACTATCAATGTACCCACTGGGTAAATATTAGTACAATGCTGATTGACTTTTTAGCAAATCCAAATTTAAATACAGAAGATATCAAGTCCCTTGTAAATATTGCAGGTGGTGGAGCTCCACTTCCAGAAGCAGTAGGTGAGCAGCTATTCAAATTAACAGGTTTAAAGTTCGTAGAAGGGTATGGTTTATCAGAAACAATTGCTCAGACACATTTTAATCCGCCAGATCGACCAAAACTTCAATGTCTAGGAATTCCATCATTTGACGTAGACGCCAGAATTATCGAGCCGGTAACAATGAAACAGTTAGGTGTCGGTGAGGTTGGTGAGATTGTTGTTAATGGACCACAAGTATTTAAAGGCTACTTTAACCGACCAGAAGAAACAAAAGACGCCTTTATTGAAATAGACGGTAAACTATTTTTCCGTACAGGAGATATCGGTCGGTTTGATGATGAAGGTTACTATTTTATCGTTGACCGTGTTAAAAGGATGATTAACGCTTCAGGCTTTAAAGTTTGGCCAACCGAAGTGGAGAACTTGCTATATAAACATCCGGCCATTCAACAAGCTTGTGTTGTTAGTAAGCCTGATGAAAAAAGGGGCGAAACAGTGAAGGCATACGTGATCCTCAATCCTATTTATTCAGGAAAAGTAAGTGAGGATGACATTATCGATTGGTCTAAAGAGCATATGGCTAACTATAAATACCCAAGATATGTCGAGTTTATTGAAAAATTACCAACTACCGCAAGCGGGAAAATTTTATGGAGGACTCTTCAGGAAGCAGAATGGAGTAAAGTGGAACAAGTTAATGAGTGAGAAAAGTCAAAAGCACAGGGAAGGGATAAATAGTAACTAAATGAAAAGGGGAGCCTCAACATCAAATGTATAGGTTCCTCTTTTTCGTGTTGATTTTTTGATTGAACGATTTACCATTATCCAAATAGTGCACTTAAACTATCTGGTAGTTATTACTAGATAGGTGTTTTTAATATTCAGACTAATAATAAATATAGTATGATAATTTTTAAAGAAAGCCCTTACACCAACTTACTACTGAAAAGGTGATTACAATCGTCAAAATAAGATTACGGTTAAGAAAATTGAACACTTTACGAAATCAAATATTGGCTGTCTTCTTGATTGTTATGGTGATTGTTTTATCCATTGTATCTATTATGGTATATAACCAAGTTGGAACTTTAATGAAAGATACAACAGAGAAGCAAATCCAACAAACGGCTGTTGAAGCAAATGGAAGAATGGAAACTTTGTATAAACAAATTGACACTTTATCAAATCAATTAATGACCAATGAAACAGTTCAACAAATATTACTCGGATTGAAAAACGGGGAAAGTGTTGATTTTGCAAAAAGACAATCGCTAATTAGGGTCATAAATAACTCTTTAGCTTATTCGAATGGAATCTCTTCTTTTGAACTATATTCTTCGGAAGGTAATCGCATTTTTCCATTCGGTGAAAAAAATTTATCTAGTGTAATCGATGAGAAATGGGTAAAGGAAGCAGAAACCGAGAAAGGAAGATTAGTGTGGGTAGGAAAAGATCCTAATAATAGTAACTATTCTTATGCAATAAGAAGGGTAAGTTTAATGGATCGATGGTTTTCAAATGGAGGATATTTAGTCGTAAGAATTCTTAATAGTTACTTTCAGGTTGAAGAAAGTAATTTATCTCCTGGAGAGAAGGATTATATGATGCTTCTGGATAGGGATTTAGCTCCGATAACGGATAATTACGGTATTGATATCCAAAAGTTTTTATTAGAAGGATATGAATCGATAAAAGTAAATAAAAAGCAATATATGATTGTTACGCAACCATCTGCAAAAACAGGTTGGACCCTTGTTATTTTAAAACCTACAAGCTTTTTAAATGAACGGGTAACACCGGTAAGAAAAGCAACCCTTTTATCTGGTGCGATTGGACTTATCATTTTTGTCATTTCATCAATTATTCTAGCAACAATGATCACAAGACCGATAAAGAAACTTACAAATACAATGAAGAATGCGAAAATGGACGAGTTGAAAATTAACAAGGAAAGCGCAGCTTCATTAGAAATTATTGAATTAAATAGAACGTATAACCAGATGGTAGAAAATACGAATCATTTAATACAGGTCGTTTATGAAAAGGAATTACTTCGTAGTCAAACTGAGTTGAAGGCACTACAAGCCCAAATTGATCCGCACTTCCTTTATAATACGCTAAATGCACTTTACTGGTCTTTAGATGATAGAGGTGAGGAGGATTTAGCAGAAATAGTGATTGCAATGTCGGGATTATTTCGTTATACAATTGGCAATGCAAACAGTAGTGAATGGGTAACTATACAAGCTGCTCTCGACCAAATTGAACGTTATTTACAAATTATGAAAATGAGATTAGGAGAACGGTTGTTATGGGAGATATCCGTTGAGCCAAATCTATTATCTATTAAAATACCTAAACTGCTAATCCAACCCTTAGTTGAGAACGCTATTATGCATGGTATTGAAAGTAGTCGAGAACAAGGGTGTGTTTTAGTGAAGATTAAACGGATTAATGACTCATCTAATTTATTAGTGACTGTTAAGGACAATGGACCGGGGATTAATAGAGAAGCTCTTAATGCCCTTAATTTAGCAATTAAAAATGATAATTTATCGTCCTTTAAGGGGATGGGTATGGCGCTAACTAATGTAAATAAAAGAATCAAATTATATTACGAAGGATATGACTTAAGTGGCCTTCGTTTAGAAAGTGAGATCGGTAAAGGCACAACTGTATTATTCGAAGTTCCAGACAAAGGAGGAGAATAATTTGGATACAAAAGTGATTCTAATTGTTGATGATGAACAAGCGACTAGACAAGGATTAAAAAAAACATTAGAGAAATGGTCAAATGGTAAATTTGAAATTCTTAGTGCTGCAAATGGCCAAGAAACATTTGAGCAGTTGAGCAGAACAAAAATCCATCTATTAGTAACTGATATTTGTATGCCTGAAATGAATGGTTTAGAGCTTTTAAAAAAACTAAAGGATAAAGGACATAAATTTGTTTCAATTATTATCTCTGGACACCCTGATTTTGAATATGCCCAAGAGGCTATTCGCCTAGGAGTTGTAAATTACTTATTAAAACCAGTAAGTAAGCAAAAATTAATAGAGGCTATTGAGCAAGCACTAGAAAAGGAAGCAAATATTGAACGGATTGAGTATATGGAAAAAGTAACTGATCAGAAATTATTAAAGCTAGATCAAGTTAATAACCGCTCTAATTCAATTAAGGCAGCTAAGACATTTATTAATGAAAATATAAGCAATCAAATTTCATTAAAGGATGTAGCAGATGCGGTTCATCTAAATGCGAGCTATTTTAGTGTGTTATTTAAAGAGCAAGTGGGATTAACATTTAGTGAGTATTTAACTAGAAAGAGAATACAAATTGCAAAAAATCGTTTACTGACAACAGATTTACAAATTGAAGAAATTGCCCTAGAAGTAGGCTATCAGACAGCTAAATATTTCATTAAGATCTTTAAGGATTACGAGGGTATTACCCCTAGTAAATTTAGAAAAGTGTCGGAACTTGATGATTCACTAATCCAAAAATAGTGGAATTTTATCCAATCGTGGTTACCTTACCGCGTTTTTTTTTTAGTGCTAGAATTTACTTGTAACGAAAAATTCAAAAAATGGGGGTTAGACATGTTTAAGAAAGCGTCTTCATTAATGTTAGCACTAGTTCTTATTCTAATGGTTGCTTTAACTGGCTGTGGTAAATCTAATAACGCGTCAACTGAAAGCGGTTCCAAAAAAGTGATCAAGTTTATGCATCTTTGGCCAGCTGGTAGTTCTAAGCAACAAAACTTAATTGTATCTGACATTATTAAGCAATATGAGGCTGAACATAAGGATGTAAAAATCGAAGTAGAAGTTCTTGAAAATGAACAATACAAGAATAAGATTAAAGTTCTTTCTTCTTCTAATGAACTTCCTGATGTTGGGTTTACATGGGCAGCAGGATATATGAAACCATTTGTAAAAGGTGGCCTTTTCGCTGATTTAGATGATGTGTTAAATAACGGATTAAAAGATTCTTTTGTAAGTGGAACAACAGAAGCATATGCAATCGATGGAAAAACATATGGATTACCTCTAGAACTAAACATCGCTCCAATTTATTACAATAAAGCAATTTTTGAAAAATATAACCTTCAAGTACCACAAACTTACAGCGAATTCCAAAACGTTGTTAAAACACTTGCTAAAAATGGAGTTGCTCCAATCGCTTTAGGTAATAAAGATCGTTGGACAGGTTCACTTTGGTATATGTATTTAGCGGACAGAATTGGTGGAGCTGATGTACTTAATAAAGCAATTAACCGTACAGGAACATTCGAAGATCCTGCACTTGTATCAGCGGCAACAGAGGTTCAAAACCTAGTTAAAGAAAATGCATTTAATAAAGGTTTTAATGGGTTATCAAATGATGAAGGTAAATCTGAATTCTTAAATGGAAATGCAGCTATGTACTTAATGGGAACATGGGAGCTTCCAAACTTTACGACAAATGAAGAAATTCCAAAAGATTTCCGTGACAATGTAGGCTTCTTTAAATTCCCTACTTATGAAGGCGGAAAAGGAAATATTAACAGCTGGGTTGGTGGCCCTGGAGTAGGTTTATTCGTAGCAGAGCATTCAAAAGTTAAAGCTGAAGCTAAAGACTTTGTTAAATTCTTTGTAGAGAAGTGGGGAGAGCAATCTGTAGAAAAAGCGGGTGTAATCCCAGCAACTAAGGTTGATACTTCAAAAGTAAATTTACCACCATTATATATTGATGTGTTAAATGAGTTAAATAAAGCTAGTAACTTAACACTATTTGCTGACGTTCAAATGAGTGCTTCTGTAGCAGAAACTCACTTAAACTTAATCCAATCTTTATTTGGAAATGAAGTAAAACCAAAAGACTTTGCTAAACAACATGAAGAAGCATTAAAGGCAGAAGATAAATAATTTCTGATGTACTAAAGAAAAGGGCATATGGATTCATTGTAGTATGCCCTTGATTTTTAAATATAGGGGAAGGAGTTGAATCGAAGTGAATAAAGCTATGTCAAATAAAAAAATAATCGCCTTGTATATTACACCAGCTCTTTTTCTGATCCTTGCTTTGATTTACGTTCCAATCGTACAAACTGGATACTTTGGCTTAATGAAATGGAATGGAATTGGGGAAAAGGAGTTCATAGGTTTAAAGAATTACTCCCACTTATTACATGATCCTCTATTTTGGAAAAGTGCTTTCCACTCCTTTTTATTGGCAGTATTTTCAGCCGTTAGTTTAATTGGCTACTTGTCCATCTCATTTATACTTGCTGGAAAAATTAAAGGTGCAGACCTTCTAAGAAAAATATATCTTATTCCGATGCTGCTTGCATCTGTTGCAATTGCTCAGCTTTGGCTTAAAATTTATCATCCTACTAACGGTATTTTAAATAGCTTACTTGTTTCTCTAGGCGTTCATAATCCACCTGCCTGGTTAGCAGAAACAAACTTAGCATTGTATGCGATTATTATTCCAATTATTTGGCAGTACGCAGGTTTTTATATTCTGATTTACTATGCAGCTCTTAAAAATATTCCGGACTCTCTAATCGAGGCCGCAAGAATTGACGGGGCAACACCACTTCAAATCGCATTAAAAATAAAATTACCATTAATCATGAATGTTGTGAAAGTGACGATTGTTCTTGCCGTCGTTGGATCACTTAAATATTTTGATTTAATTTATGTTATGACAGGTGGAGGCCCTAATGGTGCAAGTGAAGTAATGGCTTCCTATATGTATCAAAAAGCATTCAAAGGCTTTGACTTTGGATATGCAAGTGCAATTGGATTTTTCTTATTAGTTATTTGTTTAGTAGTTACTTGGGTTATTCGTAAGTTTACTGAATCAAATAATGACATTTACTAAAAGAAAGGGGGATTTTAAGTGGATACGGTAAGAGCTACAGGATCTCAAGCCATTGTAACTGAAAAGAAAACTGACCGTAGCAAAAATAGTGTTTTTAGTAAAGTTGCTTACGGTTTTATGTATCTTTTCCTTATAATCGTAGCGATTTTTCAAATATTTCCGATCATATGGCTATTTCTTTTTTCATTAAAAAATAACCAAGAAGTTTTCAATATGTCACCTTTTTCTTTACCTGAAAGCCCAAAGTGGGAGAATTATACGAAAGTTTGGACTGAGGGAAATATTAGTCAGTATTTCTTTAACAGTGTGACTTACACAATCGCTGCCGTTATTTTAACGGTTGTATTAGCAAGTATGGTAACCTTCGCGATTACAAGAATGAATTGGAAAGCAAGTAAATGGGTTTTGGGATTATTTATGGTAGGTTTAATGATTCCAGTCCATTCTACACTGATTCCTTTATTTAATACTTTTACAAAAATAAATTTAATTGATAATCCACTCTCGGTAATCCTTACGTACACAGCCTTTAACTTACCAATTACGATTATGATTTTAATTGGTTTTTACGAAGCTCTCCCTAGAGAGGTAGAAGAAGCAGCGATTATGGATGGGGCATCAATTAACCATATATTTTTTAAGATTACTTTACCAATGACTTCACCAGTTATTGCTACAGCAGCAATTATTAATATGATTTACAACTGGAATGAGTTTGTCTTTGTTAATACATTTATAAGTTCAGATCAATTTAAAACACTCACGGTTGGTATTCAAAACTTTATTGGGCAGTATACGACTGATTGGGGAGCAATTGGAGCTACGTTAGTTATTAGTATACTACCAATCCTAATTGCCTTCCTTATATTAAGTAATCGAATTGTAGAAGGAATTGCTTCTGGATCAGTAAAAGGTTAACTGCATTAGATAAAGCTAAGATGAATTTGTAAAGGAGGGTGATTAAATGATACTCGGAAAAACAATGGGGAAATTGTTTACGCTATGTGAGTGGGTTATGAAATTAGCATATGTCAATCTGCTATGGTTCCTCTTTACAATTGCAGGACTAGTCATATTTGGTTTTTTCCCTGCTACAGTAGCCCTATTTACAATTGTTCGTAAATGGATCATAAAAGAAACGGATCTTCCGATTTGGAGAACTTTCTTAACTGTCTTCCTAAATGAATTTAAAAGTTCCAATAAACTTGGTTTGGTATTCATTTGTAGTGGCATCTTCCTAGCGTTTGATGTATTTTACATTCGAACGATTGAAGGGATGCTCCAGTTTATCTTAATCATCCCTTTATTAATCATAGTGGCAGTTTATTTAATGGTTTTCCTTTATATTTTCCCACTATATGTACATTACGAATTTAAACTTAAAGACTATTTAAAAAATGCATTCTTTTTAAGTGTTTTTCATTTTCACATTACTTTACTAATGCTAGTTAGTCTAATCGCTATACTATTTTTGTTGCTGTACCAACCAGGGCTAATTCCATTCTTTAGTGTCATATCAATTGCTTGGATTTTCATGTTCTGTGGTATGTATAGCTTTAATCGAATAGACCAAAGACAAGGTAAGATTAGTAAAGTCTAAGTGTAGAAATTATCTTAGAACGGGGAATCTAGATGAATACTTATGTTGAGGAAATCTCTTTTTTAAATGAACCAGCGATTAAAGCAGGTAATAGTGAATTGGAGATCATCATTATTCCCGGATGGGGATCAAACTTAATTTCCATGGTTCATAAAAAATCAAATACTGAGCTTTTAAGGGTCCCTAACTCAACCGAGGAGTATTTGAATAACCCAGTTCTTTACGGTACTCCAATCCTGTTTCCTCCAAATCGAATCGATCAAGGAAAGTTTCGATTTGGCAAAAGAACATATCAATTTGAAATCAATGAAATGGACAAGCAAAATCACATTCATGGTTTCGTTCACACAAGGGAGTGGAATATCTCGAGTGTAGAGGTTAATGATCAAACAGTAAAAATTATTACTGAGTTTGATTCAAGTAAGCATGAAGATGTAATGGCTCAATTCCCGCATCATTTTGTGATAAGGATGAGCTTTATTTTAAATGATAATTTATTCGCTAAAAAAGCAGAAATTATTAATAAAAGTAGTGAAGTTTTACCGTTTGGCTTTGGATATCATACTAGCTTTGTATTCCCTGAAGAAACTTCAATCTTCAAGCTTCCAGTGGATAAACGTTGGAAACTAAATGATCGATTTTTACCAACGGGGGAATTAGAAGATATTGAGTACAAATATGAGTTGAATGAAGGAATGAGCCTGTACGGGCTAGAGTTAGATGATGTTTTTCTATCTAACCCTAATAACAGTGGCCTACAAACGGCACAAATAACAAACAAATCAACAGGAATTGAGATTAATTATACCGTTGACCAAAGTTTTAAACATTGGGTTGTTTATAACAAAGATGCGAGAAGCGGCTTTTTATGCCCTGAGCCCTACACATGGGTAACTAACGCTCCTAATCTTGAAGTAAATGGAGAATTGACGGGATTACAAGGAATTGAGCCAAAAGACATGAAAGTATTGCGCGCATGGATTGTCGTTTCACATAAGTCATAAAATACAAAACTACTATTTTAGGAGGAATTAAACATGAGTTACTTTACTAATATTAACAAAATTAAATTCGAAGGTCCTAAATCAAAAAATCCATTTTCATTTAAATATTATGATCCTCAAAGAATAATTAACGGTCAAAAAATGGAGGATTTACTTCGTTTTTCAGTTGCCTACTGGCATACATTTACTGCAGATGGTTCAGATCCATTTGGAGCAGGTACAATGCAACGTCCTTGGAATCATTTAACGGGAATGGATCTAGCTAAGGCACGTGTAGAAGCATCATTTGAGTTCTATGAAAAGTTAGATGTTCCTTTCTTCTGCTTTCATGATTCAGATGTTGCGCCTGAAGGAAATACATTAGGTGAAACTTATAAAAACTTAGATGTCATTGTAGAAATGATAAAAGAATATATGAAAACAAGTAAAACAAAATTGCTTTGGAATACGGCAAATATGTTTACTCATCCTCGCTATGTAAATGGAGCCGCTACATCTAATAACGCGGACGTATTTGCATATTCAGCTGCAAAAGTGAAAAAAGGATTAGAAATTGCAAAAGAGCTTGGTGCAATTAACTATGTATTCTGGGGTGGGCGTGAAGGTTATGACACGCTTATGAATACTGATATGAAGCTTGAGCAAGACAACCTTGCGCGTTTCTTCCATATGGCTGTAGATTATGCAAAAGAAATTGGATTCGATGGTCAGTTCTTAATTGAACCAAAACCAAAAGAACCAACAAAGCATCAATATGACTTTGATGTGGCAACTGGACTAGCGTTTTTACAAGCTAATGGTTTAGAGAAACAGTTTAAATTCAATATTGAAGCAAATCATGCAACACTTGCTGGTCATACATTTGAGCATGAATTACGTGTTGCTCGAATTAACGGAATGCTTGGTTCAGTTGATGCAAACCAAGGTGATAAGTTAATTGGTTGGGATACAGATGAGTTCCCTACAGATCTATACTCTACTACATTAGCAATGTATGAAATCTTAAAAAATGGTGGCTTAGGAAAAGGCGGCCTGAACTTTGATGCAAAAGTAAGAAGAGGATCATTTGATGTAGAAGATTTATTCCATGCACATATAGCTGGAATGGATAGCTTTGCAATTGGCACATTAGTAGCTAATAAACTAATTGAAGATAAAGTATTTGAAAGCTTTATTGAAGATCGTTATAGCAGCTTCACTTATGGTATTGGTAAAGAAATCGTAGAAAATAAAGCAAGTTTCCATACACTTGAAGCATATGCATTAAATTTAGGTGATATCCAAAATAAATCTGGTCGTGAAGAACGTCTTAAATCAGTGCTAAACCAATATTTATTAGAAGCGATTTCTGAATTCGCAACAGTTTAAAAACCTTTTGATCATAAAATGTGCTGGGAAACTCATTATTTCCAGCACATTTTTCTCATACGATACGCTAAAGAAAACAATAAAAGGATGATTGTTATGAAATATGTAGTAGGTATTGATTTAGGTACAAGTGCCGTAAAAATTTTACTTGTTAATCAGTCCGGAGAAGTATGCCAAGAAGTATCTCGTGCCTATCCATTAATACAAGAAAAATCCGGATATAGTGAACAAAGACCAGAAGAATGGGTTGAAAAAACAATCGATGGACTTGCCGAACTAGTTAGAGACTTTAAAGGTCATCCGAATGATATACAAGGGATTAGCTTCTCAGGTCAAATGCATGGTCTAGTGTTATTGAATAAAGAAAATGAAATCCTTCGTAATGCAATTTTATGGAATGACACAAGAACGACTAAGCAATGTGAAAAGATCAATGAAATAGTTGGCAAAGAACGTTTACTTGAAATAACGAAAAATCCAGCACTTGAAGGATTTACTTTACCAAAACTTTTATGGGTAAAGGAATTTGAACCAGAGATCTATAATCAGGCAGCAGTATTTTTATTGCCTAAAGACTATCTTCGTTATCGTCTGACTGGAGAAATTCATACTGAATACTCAGATGCTGCCGGAACATTACTTTTAAACGTGAAAGAAAAGCAGTGGAGTGAAGAATTATGTACTAAATTCGATATTCCTTTACATCTTTGCCCACCAATTGTCGAGTCTCATGATTGTGTTGGAACAATTACAGAAGAAGTTTCTATTTTGACAGGACTTAGCCGTGAAGTGAAAGTATTTGCAGGCGGAGCCGATAATGCTTGTGGCGCAATTGGCTCAGGTATTTTAAAAGAAGGCAATACGCTATGTAGTATTGGTACTTCAGGAGTTGTTCTTTCTTATGAAGAGCATGGAGAACAAGACTTCAAAGGTAAGGTTCATTATTTTAACCATAGTAAAGAAGATGCTTTCTATTCAATGGGTGTAACGCTTGCCGCAGGATATTCATTAAGTTGGTTTAAAGATACTTTTGCTGAAGGTGTGAATTTCGAACAACTATTAGAGGATGTTGACCTTGTTTCAATTGGCTCAAATGGTTTAATGTTTACTCCGTATTTGGTTGGTGAAAGAACACCACATGCGGATTCAATTATTAGAGGGTGTTTTATCGGTATGGATGCAGCACATAAGAGAAGTGACTTTACGAGGGCCGTCATGGAAGGTATTACTTTTTCATTGAACGAGTCAATTGAAATTTTCCGAAATAACGGTAAAAGGATTGATTCAATTATTTCAATTGGTGGCGGTGCAAAAAATCCTATTTGGCTTCAAATGCAAGCAGATATTT
Source organism: Bacillus sp. AFS029533 (assembly GCF_002585125.1). Lineage (NCBI taxonomy): Bacteria > Bacillati > Bacillota > Bacilli > Caryophanales > Bacillaceae > Bacillus > Bacillus sp. AFS029533. Next base: position 89,442 of record NZ_NUQC01000004.1, read on the forward strand.
TTAATGCGACAATTATTAAACTTTCAAGCGAGCAAGGTCCTGGGATGGGTGCGGCGATGCTTGCTGCTTATGGATGTAATTGGTTTGAATCATTAGAGGCTTGTGCAGAAGAGTTCATAAAGCCAATCACTTCATATAAACCAGTAAGTGAAAATGTTAAACAATATGAGAAGCTTTATTCTATTTATAAGCAAATTTATTCCAGCACAAAGGAACTAAATAGAATGTTATCTGAATTTAGAAACTAGTATAAGACGCTAAAAATTAGCACTAGAGGGGGAGTTTTACTTGAATTATCGAGAACTTGGTAATACAGGTTTAATGATTAGTGAGGTAAGTTTTGGAACTTGGGCAATTGGTGGAGCATGGGGCAAAACAGATAATACTGAAGCTTTAAAATCATTACGACACGCAATCGACCAAGGTGTAAATTTTTTTGATACTGCAGATGTATATGGTGATGGTCATAGCGAAGAACTATTGGCTAAAGCCACAAAAGGACTTGAAGATAAAATTTATATAGGAACAAAATTTTGTCGAAAAGGTGATATCTTTTCACCGGAAAATTACTCATATGAAGCGGTTAAGTCTTATTGCGAGGATAGTCTAAAACGATTAAATCGAGATGTGATTGATTTATATCAAGTGCATTGTCCAGCAACTGAAATTTTAAAGGATGGACAAGTATTTGATGTACTTGACCGTTTAAAAAGCGAAGGGAAAATTCGCCATTACGGGGTTAGCGTTGAAACGGTTGAAGAAGGAATGATTTGCTTAGAAAACCCAAATGTGAAAAGCTTACAGGTTATCTTTAATATTTTTAGACAAAAGCCATTAGAAGAATTACTTCCCGAGGCTTATAAGCGTGGAGTTGGTGTTCTTGTAAGATTACCACTAGCCAGTGGACTCTTATCTGGAAAGTATAAGGCTGATCATATTTTTGAGGAAGATGATCACCGAAACTTTAATGAAAATGGAGCGGCCTTTAATATCGGAGAAACATTTGCAGGCTTGGGCTTTAAAAAAGGAGTAGAATTGGCAAATCGAATTAACTGGATTGCTGAAGGAAGGTCTTCGATGGCAGGTGCAGCACTTAGATGGATTTTAGATCAAAAGGAAATTACATGTGTAATTCCTGGATTTAGAAACCAACGCCAAGTGGATGGCAACTTAGAAGCAATGAATATACAATCTTTTTCGAAAGCGGAATTAGATCAATTAGAGCTTTTCTATCAAAAAAATGTTTCTGACTTTATCAAAGGTGCTTACTAAAAAGTAATGTATTGAACTATATAGATGCATATGGAGGAGTATAAAATGGCTAAAATCAGTAATCCAATTTTACAGGGATTTAATCCCGATCCAAGTATTTGCCGAGTTGGGGAAGATTATTATATTGCAGTTTCAACATTTGAATGGTTTCCAGGAGTTGGAATTTATCATTCAAAGGATTTAAAGAACTGGCGATTAGCATCAAGACCTTTGAAACGTTTAAGTCAATTAAATATGACAGGTAATCCAGATTCGGGTGGTATTTGGGCTCCTGCATTATCTTATCGTGATGGACAATTCTGGTTAATTTACACTGATGTAAAGGTAGTTGAAGGTCAATGGAAAGATTGTCACAACTATCTCGCAACATGTGAAACGATTGACGGAGAATGGTCAGACCCAGTTTACTTAAATAGTACTGGATTTGATCCTTCATTATTTCACGATGAGGATGGAAAAAAATATTTAGTTAATATGGTTTGGGATCATCGTGTAGGAAATCATCATTTTTATGGCATTTCATTACAAGAATACAGTGTAGAAGAAAAGAAACTAATCGGAAAAGCAGAGGTTATCTTTAAAGGAACCGATATTAAACTAACGGAAGCACCACATTTATATAGAATAAATGATTACTATTACTTATTAACGGCAGAAGGTGGTACGAAATATGATCACCAAGCTACAATTGCTAGGTCAAAACAGTTAATGGGGCCATATGAAGTACACCCGGAAAACCCGTTAATTTCGTCATTCCATGCGCCAAGAATTCCCCTTCAAAAAGCAGGACATGCATCAATTGTTCAAACACATACAGATGAATGGTTCCTTGTGCATTTAACAGGAAGACCATTACCAAGAGAAGGTCAACCGTTGTTAGACCCAAGAGGTTTCTGTCCATTAGGAAGAGAAACTGCTATTCAAAGGCTTGAGTGGAAAAATGATTGGCCGTATGTCGTAGGAGGGAATAGTCCATCACTTGAAATAGAAGGGCCAAAAATAGATGAAGTAAAATGGGAAAGTGATTACCCTGAGATGGATGACTTTAACTCAGATGTCTTAAATCCTCACTTTCAAAACTTAAGAATTCCATTAGGAGAGAATATTGTATCCTTAAAAGACAATCCAGGGCATCTACGTCTTTACGGAAGAGAATCCCTAACATCTAAATTTACTCAGTCATTTATAGCAAGACGCTGGCAACATTTTAACTTTACTGCAGAAACAAAAGTAGCATTTAATCCAAATACATTCCATCAATCAGCTGGTTTAGTAAATTATTACAACACTCAAAACTGGACTTCATGTCAAATCACTTGGAATGAAGGAAAGGGTCGAATTCTTGAATTAGTAACATGTGATAATTTTAAGTTCGATCAGCCTCTTCAAGGAAACGAAATTATCATTCCAGAACATGTTGAATATGTATATCTTCGAGTAGATGTGAAAACGAATGTTTACGAATACTCCTATTCATTTGATGGAGAGGATTGGATAGCAATACCTGTAAAACTTTATTCATTTAAACTGTCTGATGATTATATTCAGGGTGGTGGATTCTTTACAGGTGCATTCGTTGGAATGCAATGTCAGGATACGACTGGGCAAGGGCTACACGCGGATTTCGATTATTTTATTTATAAGAACTAATAAAAAAGTTCAACCAATTTGGTTGAACTTTTTTAGTCTAAAACTTACTGTATTAATTCTCTGCTAACTTTTTCTTAAAGTTAGTACTAGTATTAGTATTTTCTTTCACTACAGGTTCCTCTGCAGCTGTTGAACGTTTAATAAAGAATGCAAGAACTAGTGCAACTGCGGCAACGAATACCGTCACATAAAATGAGAAGTTAATTCCCTCTAACATTGCCTTCATTGTGATCTCTTGCTTAATTTGAGCAAGCATTTCAGGTGTAGGTTTACTAGTCACATGCTTCATCGCTTCAGCAGCAAGCTCTTTCGCTTTAGATTCTGTACGATTCGACATTACTGTTACGAGTAAAGCAGTACCAATTGCCCCAGATACTTGCTGTAAAGTATTATTCATGGCAGTACCATGTGGATAGAATCGTTTTGGTAATTGATTTAAACCATTTGTTGATACTGGCATCATTACCATCGACATACCGAACATACGTAATGAGTATAAAATAATAATATGTGTATATGTTGTATCCATTGTTAATTTACTTAAGAAATAAGTAGTAACAGTCATAATTGCTAAACCAGTTACTGCAAGTATTCTTCCGCCGATTTTATCAAATAATTTACCCGTAATTGGGGACATAATTGCCATTAATAATGCACCTGGTAACAGCATTAAGCCTGCATCAAATGGTTTAATGCCGCGAAGCGTTTGAGTGTAAATCGGTAAAAGCATCATTGCTGAGAACATAGCCATTGTCACTACAATTGAAATCGCTGATGATAAAGCAAACATAGGGTAGCGATAAATTCTGAAGTTTAACATTGGCGTATCAAGTTTTAATTGACGTAAGATAAATAGTATTAATGAAATAACCCCTACAATTAAAGTAACGTAAGCTTCTGGACTATCCCATCCTTTTGTTCCTGCAGTACTAAAACCGTACAATAATCCACCAAAACCTATACTTGATAAAAGAACAGAGAAAAGGTCGATCGTACTATTTGATTTCTCTTTTTTATCTTTAAGTAAGAAAAAGCCAATAATTAAAATCGTTAATGCAATCGGTGAAACAACATGGAAAAGCATTCTCCAGTCATAATGTTCAATAATCCAACCAGATAATGTCGGGCCAATTGCTGGTGCACCCATCATAACTAAACCAAAGAAGCCCATTGCAGTTCCTCGTTTTTCAACAGGGAAGCTAGTTAGCATAACATTCATTAATAATGGCATTAAAATAGCCGAACCAGAAGCTTGAATCATACGACCCGCTAATAATAAAGGAAATACATGTGCAAATCCTGCAGTTAAAGTACCGATATTAAATAAAAGTAGTGCAGTTAAAAATAAATGTCTAACAGAATATTTTTGGATCAAAAAAGCAGTAGTCGGAATTAAAATACCATTAACTAACATATACCCTGTAGAAAGCCATTGAACAGTCGAAGGCTCAACGTCCAAATCCTTCATAATAGAAGGTAAAGCAATATTAAGTAAAGTATTGTTTAAGAACGCAATAAAAGCCCCAATCATTAGGATTGTAATAATCCCATATGGTGGGCGAACCGATTTATTCATGGAATGATCCATGATTTCCCCTCCTTTGTACATCTAGTTCAATTTTTTGAACTGTGTTTCCATCTTCTATATAAGATAATATGATATACCATTCATTCATTAGATGCAATTATAATACCCATTAGAAATCTTTAATAATCTAATCAGATATTTACTAGTTAAAAATGTTAAAATAATGTACTATGTTTTTTAAGCAGTAATTAACTAGAACCAAGGTGATTATATGAATGATCGTAAACAGCATGTTGTAAAAATAGCTCATGAATTGTTTATTGAAAAAGGATTTCAAGCAACATCTATTCAAGACATATTAGACTATAGCGGTATTTCTAAAGGTACATTTTATAATTATTTTTCGTCTAAAAGTGATTTAGTAGTCGCATTATTTAATATGATTTATAAAAAACTTGAACATGAAAGAAATGAGTTGTTGATCGGACAGAGCCCTTCAAATATTGAAATTTTTATTAAACAAATAACATTATTAATGGAGGCAAATAGAGATAATAAATTGATTTCTCTATTTGAAGAAGTAATTTATATAAATGACTTAGATATTAAACAGTTCATAAGAGAAGGTAATTTTAAGACATTAAATTGGGTGTATACTCGATTCTTAGACATTTTTGGTAGTGAGAAAAAAGATTTTTTATTAGATAGTGCCATTATGTTTTTAGGAATTATACATCATAATGTTAGATACTATGACCTTGCCAAAGATGTGAATATTAGTATGGATCAAGTCGTCCGATATAGTGTAAAACGTATGATTAAAATTGTTGAGGATGTTGAGGAATCTGGTGAGCAATTATTCAATTTGGAACTATTAGATAGATGGTTACCAGTAAGAAAGACCGAAGAAAATCTTCAACAAAAGCTTTGTAGTATAATTTGTACAATGAAAAAATCAGCATTAAATAGTAATGAACAACAGAAGTACAATGAGTTACTAGATTTTTTACAAAACGAATTGTTGCAGTCAAAAACACCTAGAAAATATTTAATTGAGAGTGCTTTAGTATCCTTAAACGAAGGGAAAACGTTACTAGGAGATAAAGAACTACAAAAGCTTAATGAGTTGATCGATATTAATTTTATACAACACGTTAAATAACCCATTTAATGAAAGAGAACCATCCTTTAGCAATTAAGCTTAGGATGGTTTTCTTTTTGTTTATAATGATTAGTTCAAATTTCACTATAGCTAAAGTTGTTTTTTTCCCTTGAAATTTTTCGATTAGATAAGTTCAATACAACTTTCGTCTACTTTTAAGACGAAAAACCAACTGAAAATCAGTAAAAATGTCGTTATTATACTTTTTTTACCATTAATTGACAAAAAATTCTGAATTGGTGATATACTTTCTTTTATAAATGAAAAAGGAGGTATCTTTGTTGTGAAATCTTTAAAATCAATAGTAGTTTGGGGATTAATTTCAATACTTGGAGCTTTCTGTTTTTCTGTACTAGCTTTAAAAAGAGGGGAAACAATAAATGCAATTTGGCTCCTCACTGCGGCAGTTAGTACATATGCAGTGGCTTATCGTTTTTACAGTAAGTTTATTGCAGAAAAAGTATTTAAACTTGACGAAGATCGTAAAACACCTGCCGAAATTAATAATGATGGTAAAGACTTTGTACCAACGAATAAGTGGGTACTATTTGGTCATCATTTTGCAGCGATAGCAGGGGCTGGACCACTGGTTGGACCAATTTTAGCTGCGCAAATGGGTTATTTACCCGGAACGATTTGGATTATCGTAGGAGTTGTATTTGCAGGGGCAGTACAGGATTTTGTCATATTAGCTGCTTCGACACGTAGAAATGGTAAATCGCTTGGAGAAATGATTAAAGAAGAGATTGGTCCTATAACTGGGGTCATTGCGTTAATAGGTATATTAGGAATTATGGTTATTTTATTAGCTGTATTAGCACTTGTTGTAGTTAAAGCGCTCGCAGGAAGTCCTTGGGGAATGTTTACGATTGCAGCAACTATTCCAATCGCAATTTTCATGGGTATTTATATGCGATACATACGTCCTGGCCGAGTAGGAGAAGGGTCTTTTATTGGTGTTATTTTATTACTACTTTCATTATTTGCAGGACAATATGTAGCAGAAAGTCCAACATTAGCAGCAATGTTTACGTTTAAAGGAGAAACGATTGCGCTTATGTTAATTGGTTATGGGTTTATAGCATCAGTACTTCCAGTTTGGCTATTATTAGCTCCACGTGATTATTTAAGCACATTTTTAAAGGTTGGAACGATTTTAGCTTTAGCAATTGGCATTATTATTGTAGCACCAGACTTACAAATGCCGGCCGTTACAAAATTTATTGACGGAACAGGACCAGTATTTGCTGGAAATCTATTTCCGTTTTTATTTATAACAATTGCTTGTGGATCTGTATCTGGATTCCACTCATTAGTTGCTTCAGGAACTACACCAAAAATGATTGAACGTGAAACGCATGCACGTGCCATTGGTTATGGTGCTATGTTAACGGAGTCTTTTGTAGCAGTAATGGCTATGATTGCGGCATGTTTATTAACTCCAGGAGCATATTTTGCTATAAATAGCCCACCTGCCATAATTGGAACTGACGTAAATCAGGTGGCTCAAGTAGTTTCAAGCTGGGGCTTTACAATAGCTCCAAATGATTTGACTACACTAGCAAAGGATGTAGGGGAACAAACGATTCTTTCTCGTACTGGTGGGGCACCAACTTTAGCAATCGGCATGGCGGCACTCTTCTCTAAAGTAATCGGTGGTAAAACACTAATGGCTTTTTGGTATCATTTTGCTATTTTATTTGAAGCATTATTTATTTTAACAACAATTGATGCTGGAACTAGGATTGGACGTTATATGACGCAGGATATACTAGGCAATGTGTATAAGCCATTTGGAAAGACAGATTCACTTCCTGCAAATTTAATTGCGACAGCTATTTGCGTTTTCGGCTGGGGTTATTTCCTTTATCAAGGTGTTATTGATCCACTTGGAGGCATTAATACTTTATGGCCGTTATTCGGTATTGCAAATCAAATGCTTGCAGCGATTGCATTATTGCTAGGCACAACGATCTTGCTGAAAATGGGGAAAAAGGCATATGCATGGATTACATTAGTGCCAACAATTTGGATATTAATCGTCACAATGACAGCTGGTTGGCAAAAGCTGTTTCATGCATTACCAAAAATAGGGTTTTTAGCGCATGCTAAAGTATTTAAAGATGGTTTAGCTGCTGGCAAAATCCTTGCACCAGCAGCTAGTAAAGCACAAATGAATCAAATAATTTTAAATGACTATATTGACGCAACAATTTGCGGATTATTTATGGTGATTGTGCTTTTAGTTCTAATTGCTTCGATTCGAAATTGGATAAATATATTGTCTAATAAACCGATAAAATTACATGAAACTCCATACATTAAACGCGAAGAAAGTGAACCGAAAAATTATGCACTATAAAGTGGAGGAGTTCAAAAAATATTATAAACAGTTTATTAGTTTATTAGTAGGAGTACCAAGCTATGAGAAATATGTTGAACATATGAAAACACAACACCCTGATCAACCAATTCAATCTAGAAAAGAGTTCTTTATCGAAGCGCAAGAGTCACGTTTTAATTCTAAAGGTGGTAAAGTTACTCGTTGTTGTTAAAGCAGATATATATAATCTAATAAGTAAACAAAATCCACAAGAAATAATCTTGTGGATTTTTTGCTTCTACTTTTTATCTCTACGATATAGATCCAGCGTTTTATATCCAGCACTTAAGACCATTTTCATTTCTTCACGTCTTTTTGCTTTCGTGGCTTCTTGCTTAGCGCTATAGACGTGTCTTGCCCAATCTTTACGATACCCAGGAGTTAGAGACTTATAGATCGTAAGTAATTCAGGAGAATCTTCTAAATCCTTTTCAACATTTGGAATCATATCAATATAATCATCTACACATTGACTTGCTTTCGATGAATTCGCAGCTTTTGTTTTTGATTCATCTTTTAATCCAACAACTGTAAAGACGTCATCTAATCCAACCATACGAGCAAATTTAATTGTACTTGAACCAATATAGCCGCTCTCATCCGCACCTAATCCTTCGAATAAATCATCACGATGAATATAAGTCGAATATACTTTGTTTCCTTTTTTAGGATAGGCAATAAAAAGATACCCATTTTTATCTAAATAATGATTCTGGATAATCTTTGTGACTAGTTCTTTTAGCGAATCCATATCAAGTACAAAAGCAAATATCAGATCGTAAGGATGGTTTTGTAGATCCGTATCAAAATGTGGTAAATCCTCAAAATAATTTGCATCACTTGGTTGATTTAAAACTGTAGCTTTTTTATATTTTTTTAAGTTTAGCTTTTCAACAATGGTTTTAGTCATCCCGATCCACCTTTAAAGTAGTAAGTATAAGGCTATTATAAATCAAAATAAGTAAAAAAATAATAGAAGCCCAGTTTCGAGCTTCTATTATTTATTAGGTAGATTGTTAGTCTAAAGAGCTTCTTTAATTACTTTTTTATAATAAAGAACAGATAAAAGACCAAAGACCGAGTATAAAACAGCATATAAAACCATGACGATGATCATTGGTGTCCAGACTTCAGTACCGAATAAGAACCACCCAGATTGGACAGCAAAATAGCTATGAACTAGTCCGACTACTAATGGGATACCGAAATTAAATAATTGCTTAGAACGTATACCTCTTAATAGGTCTCTACGGGAGAAACCTAGTTTACGTAAAATAGTATAATTTGGCTTTTCATCAACACTTTCATCCATTTGTTTAAAGTATAAAATACATCCAGATGTCATTAAGAACGTTAATCCTAAAAATCCGACGATGAACATAATAAGTCCCATATTTGCTTTCTGACTTTTAACGATTTCAAGTCGAGAAGCATTAGGATAATTCTTATCAAATTGATGATCCATATAAATCGTATTTGCTTTTTCAATTTGTTTTTCATCACTTATATTAATTCCATTGTAAACAGTGGATTCTTTTTGAATGGATGAATCAAGATTCTGTTTTAATGTTTTATATACTTGATCATCTACAATGACAGTAGGAAATCCTCCATTTGTGAAGTAGGAAGGTATAATCTTTTCACGTTTTAAACCTAAATAGTTTAGATTAAATTTTTTCTTGCTGTTAGTTAATTCAATATGCCCTGAATCCTTTAAGGTCATAAATTTTTGAAGCATATCATCGTATCCAGTAAATAAGGCGTCATTTGAATCAAGGTTTACTTTAACTGATTTTTCGCTTACTACCGCTAGTGGGAATTTGTTAGCATCCTTCATCATGCCTTTTAATTCTGTATCTAGTATATTCTTTATATTTGCATTAACTTGAATAACCTCAATCTGTTTTTCGTTATATTTAATACCATTTTCATTTAGAGCAGATGTGAAAGTTTGTAAATCCTTATTATTATTTAAGAAAAAGTTAGCAGGGACATGGCTCTCTGCAGTTTTTTCTGCAGAATAATAAGATATATAGCTTAAAGATAATAAGCCAATCGCTAGTGCTGAAACAGTTGTAATAATAGTTAATAATAAAGCATTAGACTTCATTCTAAACATAATTGAAGATAAAGAGAGAACATCATTAATATTTAAGTAGCCATTTTTCTTTTTACGAACGATATTTAAAATAAAACGAACCGAACTTTTATACACTAAATAAGTTCCAATAATGACTGACGCTAAAATATAGATCATGACCGAAAATAGTTCAGTCATAGTAGTAAAATCGCCATCAAATAATTTTGATGATAGAAAATAACCTGAGATTATTAATAAAATACCTAAAATTCCAATAGAAATCTCGAATATAGACATTTTTTTAAGCTTTCCTTCAGTCGATGAGACGACTCGGAATAAAGATAAAATAGTTTGTCGTTTAATAAAAGCATAATTCATTAACATAATGAACGCGTAAATTACGACAAAAACAATTAATGTCTGCACTAATGCTTGTGAAGAAAAATGTAAAGTAGCAATCGCTTTTACTCCGACGATTTTATATAAAATCATAATGATTAGCCTTGAAATCGAAAAACCTACTAAAATCCCAAGAACCAATGAACTAAAATATAGAATACAATTTTCAACTGTTAAAATACCGAAAATCCTGTTTTTAGTCATTCCAATTAATTGAAACAAACCAATTTCTTTACTTCTTCTTTTTATAAAAATCATGTTTGCATATAAAAGGAAAATCGAAACGATTGCGACAAGTAAAATCGACGCTGAGCGAATTGCTGCTGCTCCTTTGATCGAACCCTTTGTTGCTTCCATTGATGGGTCATACTGCAATGTAACAAATGAGAAGTATAAGGCAGCACTAAAAATTAATGCAAAAACATATAGATAATAGTTTTTTAAATTCTTTTTTAAATTTCGGAATATCAAATGATTAATGCTCATGGTGAACACCACCTAATACACCTTGGGTTTTCATAATATCTTTAAAGAAATTCTGTCTCGTTTCATCGCCTTTGTGTAGTTGTGAATAGATTTGTCCATCTTTAATAAAGACAACGCGATTGCAGAAGCTTGCCGCTACTGGATCATGTGTAACCATTACAATTGTCGCGTTTCTTTTCTCATTTAGTTCACTTAGTTTATTTAATAAATCTGAAGCAGATTTTGAATCCAAAGCGCCTGTAGGTTCATCTGCGAAAATAATACTCGGTTCATGAATAAATGCTCTAGCGGCTGAAGTACGCTGTTTTTGTCCTCCAGAGATTTCGTTAGGATACTTATCTTTTAATTCATAAATACCAAGCTCTTTAGCAATAACATCAAATTTTTGATTGGCTTCACTTGGTGACGTTTTAGTTATTGATAAAGGTAGAAGTATATTTTCCTTTACTGTTAATGTGTCTAGTAAGTTGTATTCCTGGAAAATAAAGCCCAAATAGTATTTACGAAATTCTGCTAATTGTTTTTCTTTCATATCCGTTATATCTTTACCCTCAATTGCAATCGTTCCACTATTAATTTTATCGATCGAGGAAAGAACGTTTAGTAAAGTTGTTTTACCAGATCCAGACGGACCCATAATACTAACAAATTCACCTTTTTCGATGTTTATATTAATGCCACTTAACACTTCTTGTTTATTAAATTTATTTCCGTAACTTTTATGAATTTTATTTGCCTCTAAAATATTCAATTTGTACACTCCTTTATTTTCATTCGATAAGGTTAGTATAAATGGTTACCAAGACCGTTTCCTTTGATTAACCGAACAATAAACAAAAGCATGTGACAATTTTGTCACATGCCTGTTATTTTTACAAATTCATTTCGTTTAGGGAAGGTTAGCGTGAAAATTGAACCTTTATCTAACTCAGACTTTACTTGGAAAGTAATATGTAGTGACTGGGCAGCTTTCTTTGCTAAATATAATCCCATCCCTGTAGAGGCATTGTCTTGATGCTGAATCGTAGAAGTAAATCCTTTTTCGAAAATCCGTGGCAAATCTTTTGAATGAATACCACGACCAAAGTCTTCGATTTCAAGAATAACTTGTTCATTTTTTTGCTTACTTATAATCCGAATGTCTGAAGATGGACTATATTTCACGGCATTTGTTAATAGCTGTCGTATTATATAAGATAGCCATTTAGCATCACTGAATACTTCTAGCTCCTCTAATTCAATATCAAATCCAATCCCTTTATGTATACACCATGATTGCAAAGTTTTAATCTCTGGATAAATGACATCTTCAAGCTGAATTTTTTCGATATAAAGATCATTTTCAATAAAAGGTATTCTTTTTTGGTGTAGCTGTTGATCTAGTAATAGGTGAATACGTAGCCATTCATATGTTAAATTTGATTTCAACTTTTCATCATTCATACGATCAATCATTAAGTGCATTGCTGTTAAAGGTGTTTTTACTTCATGGATCCATGATAGGAGTTCATCTTTTTCTTGCTCTAAATAAGTTTGATTTTGAATAGCTATTTTTTTTAATAAGCTTGTTTGATTTGTTAAACTGTTTTCAACAATTTCTTCAAATGGACTATTAGATTCTTCAATTCCCGTCAAATCAAGGTTATCCTCACGTTCAACAAGACTTTTATAAAATTTTATTTCTTTAGGATATCGAATGACTAAAAAAATGATAAACAATAATAGTGATAGAAAGACAATATAAAGTAATGATTTTAAAGGAATTGACGAATCAATAAATGAAACAAATACAATGAGTACTTGTGTTAGTAGAAAAAAAAGAATCCAACTTAATCGCTCAATTAGAAATGTTTTTATCATTAAACGACCTCTTCTAATGCAATATAACCTTGGCCAACCTTTGTTTCAATAAATTGTCCTAATCCTATTTCATCTAGTCTTTTACGCAATCGATTCACGTTTACTGTTAAAGTGTTATCACTAATAAATCGTTTATCGTCCCAAAGTGCATTTATTAATTCCTCACGACTTACGATTTTATTTTTTTGTTCAATTAGCAGTTTTAAAATATAGATCTCATTCTTTGTAAGTTCAATTGCACCAGTTTTATTCGATACGGTATTTTTTTCATAGTCGACGGTTGCACCACACCACGTTTTAAGAGCAATTTTTTCGGTATTGTAATTATATACGCGTCTAAGAGTAGCCTGGATTTTCGCAATTAGTACATCAAAATGGAATGGCTTTTGTATAAAATCATCTGCTCCAAGTTGCATCGACATGACCATATCCGAGGGGTGATCTCTTGAAGAGAGAAAGATAATAGGGACATTTGAATGGGAACGAATCATACGACACCAATGGAAACCATCGTATTTTGGTAGTTGTATATCAATGATGACTAAATCTGGTTTTATCTCTGTAAACTCTTGAATTACCTTACTAAAATCTGTTATTCCAAATACCTCGTAAGACCATCCAGATAAGCGATCTTTAATCTCAGTGAATAAAGAAGAATCATCTTCAATGAGTAATAGTTTAAACAAATGGTTTCACCACACTTTTTATTTACTTTCCATTAATTGTAAAATAAAAACAAATTAAGTGCTATAAACGAATATAGTATTTACCTGAATAAAAAAAGTACACTGTATTTTATACAGTGCACCTTTAGTTCTTATCGATTATCTATTTTCTCAGGGTATAAATCATGGTTCATCATACGGTGTTCAGCCATTTTTTCGTATTTTGTGCCTGGTCGACCATAGTTACAATATGGGTCAATTGAAATTCCGCCACGTGGAGTGAATTTCCCCCAGACCTCAATATAACGAGGATCCATTAATTTGATTAGATCATCCATAATAATATTCATGCAATCCTCATGGAAGTCACCATGATTACGGAAGCTAAAGAAGTATAATTTTAATGATTTACTTTCAACCATTTTTTGTTCAGGTATATAGCTGATATAAATTGTCGCAAAATCAGGTTGACCAGTTTTTGGACAAAGTGAAGTAAATTCTGGGAAATTAAATTTTACGAAATAATCACGATCTGGATGAGTATTATCAAATGTTTCTAATATTCCTGGATCATATTCAAATAAATATTTTGTGTTGTTGCTGCCAAGTAATGATACTTCTTCTAGTGAACCTTTTGATCTTCCTACCATTTTGGTTAAACTCCTCTCTTATTTCCCCAAACAAATGCATGTAATTGAGGTAAAACTTTTACATTTTTAAATACGTTTGATTTCATTGCTTCATCTATAAGCCATTCGTAACGTTTTAACATGTATTGTAATAAGGTGCTATCATCTGCATTTAGCCAACTATTTCCGACTTGTAAAAAGAACGGAACATGTGGGAATTTTTGATGAACAGTTTCTGCATAAGCTAAATCTTTTTCATCAAAAATAACAACTTTTAAGCAAAACTTTGGATGATTTTCTAAATTTTGAATAATGCTTCCTAGCATATCAAAATCAGTATTCATGCCACTGCTAGGCGGTTTAGGTGATAAAGTAACTTCATCAATAGAAGGTAACCATGGTTGCCACTTACTACCTTGAGTTTCAAGAGCTAAAGTCATATTCTTTTCCTTTAAAAACTCAACTACAGGGCCTAAAGATGGAAGTAAGGCAGGGTTTCCACCAGAAATTGTAATATGAGAGAATGTATCGCCGCCTATGTTGGTTAAATTCTTCCAAACTTCTTCCGCGGTCATCCATTTTATATTTTCTTTTTCACTACCATCCCAAGTGAACGAAGAATCGCACCAACTACAGGAGTAATCACAACCCGCAGTACGAATAAACATCGTTTTTTGACCGATTGCCATCCCTTCACCTTGTACAGTAGGTCCGAATATTTCAAGTACCGGAATTTTACTCATTGATCATCCACTCCCTACGAGCTTCTGCGTAGCAAGTAGGCGTTTCAAATAAACGAACAAACTCTACTCGAATATCTTGTGCAGGATTTGTATGATCCTTAAGTGCATTTTCCATTTGCTCATAAATCCAAACAACCATATTTTCGGCTGTGGTATTCATCGGAGGTAGCATCTCATTTAAATAACGGTGATCTAAATAGATTTCAATTTTTTCCTTCCAAATCTGTTTAATATCACCAAAATCGATCACTAAGCCAATTTCATCAACAAAACCACTAATTCCAAAAATAACTTTATATGTGTGTCCGTGTAAATTCTTACATTTACCTTCGTAGCAATGTAAGTGATGTGCAGCATCAAAGGTAAACTCTTTATTAACGAGAACTCGTCTATTGTGATATTTTAAGTCTTCTTTTTTTATATGTTCATCAATTTTATGAAGTCTTTCTACGATACGAAAATCAAACATTCTTTGCTGCTCCCTTCGATTGTAGGTAACGATCTAAACCAGCCTGACGAAGCTCACATGCCGGACATTCTCCACAACCATCAGAAATAATGCCGTTATAGCAAGTTAATGTTTTATTTTTTACATATTCAAATGCACCTAAATCATCAGCTAGTTTCCATGTGTCAGCCTTATCGATCCACATAAGTGGAGTATGAATAACAAATGGATAATCCATTGATAGATTAAGAGTTACGTTTAATGATTTAACAAAGATATCTCGGCAGTCAGGGTATCCGCTAAAGTCAGTCTCACAAACACCTGTAATAATGTGCTTTGCTCCTTTTTGTTTAGCAAGTACTGCTGCAAAAGAAAGGAATAATAAGTTACGTCCATCGACGAATGTAGAAGGAAGCTCTCCTTCTTCGTGAGTTATATCAATATCTGATCTTGTTAAAGCATTTGGTGCAAGCTGATTTAACAAGGACATATCAAGGATATGGTGAGGAATATTTAATTCCTTACAAATATCTGCAGCTACATCTAATTCTAGTTTATGGCGCTGATTGTAGTTAAACGTAACCGCCTCAACTTCGCCAAAGTTTTGCATAGCCCAGAATAAACAAGTAGTACTGTCTTGGCCACCGCTAAATACAACGATTGCTTTTTCATTTTTCATATTTCTTCTCTCCTTTGCATGATTAAAAAGAAGAGGGCATCCCGAATAACAAAAATAAAAACAATACGACAAATATTGTTTTTCGCCTTATTTTTTTGTAGAGGGGAGTTTGCGACCTCTACCATAAGCAATAAAACTTATGGATTTTTCTATTAAATTTTCTATCTATTAAATTGTACTAGAGAAGTACAATCATAATTCCCATTATAATCGTTTCATGTTAAAAGAACAAAAACTTTTGTAAGAAAGTAAAAAATTACATATATGGGTTAGAAATATACTGTTAATTTATGTGTAATTGCTGATACTAGTCTTTATATATGAGTTGCATGATTGAATTTAGTAAATTAGGTGATTAAAATTGAACAAATTCATAAGCCTTTTGTCGGAGTTTGTATTTTGGTATCCATTGGTTATGTCTTTATTTTGGGTGGCTGGATCCAGTCTATTTTTCCGATACCGAGAAAAAGGAAAAGATGTAAATTTTGAAGGGATTGATTGGCCGTTAATTAGCATCTTAATACCTTGTTATAACGAAGAGGAAACAATTGAGGAGACGATTCAATATTTAGTGGAACTCGATTATCCATTAAAAGAAATCATTGCTGTAAACGATGGCAGTAAGGATTCAACCTTTAAAATTTTAGAAAAAATGGCAAATAAACATCGAGAGGTCAAAGCAATTGATTGTAGAGAAAATAGGGGGAAAGCAAATGCGCTACATATTGCTTGCCATGCATCAAAAGGGGAGTTTTTAGTTTGTATAGATTCGGATGCCATTTTAGCGCCTAAAGCTGCACAGTATCTTATTTATCATTTTCTACATAGTGGGGAAAGATTAGGTGCCGTAACAGGAAATCCAAGAATTCGAAATCGCGATACCCTACTGAGTAGATTACAAATAGTAGAATATTCTTCTATCATTGGGGCCATAAAAAGAACCCAAAGAATGCTCGGTAAAATTATGACGGTATCAGGGGTAGTCGTTGCATTTCGAAAAAAAGCACTTGTAGATGTAGGATTATGGGACCGCGACATGATTACAGAAGATATCGCAGTATCCTGGAAGCTACAAGAAAGATTTTGGGATATTCGCTATGAACCTCGTGCACTTTGCTGGATGTTAGTTCCAGAAACTTTAAAAGGAATTTGGAACCAAAGAATTCGTTGGGCACAGGGTGGACAAGAGGTAATTATGCGGTATTGGCATTTATTATTGGACTTTCGGCATAGAAGGATCTGGCCGATCTACCTTGAACAATGGGTTAGTTTAATCTGGTCATTTTCTTGGGTATTCGTGACTATTTACTATTTAATAACTGCTAACAGTGTACAAGAACTAATCATATGGATGACTTTTTCTTCTTTCTCACTTGTTTTCATGAGTCTTATTCAGCTTTGGATGTCGATAAGATTAGATTCAACATACGATAACATAAAAAAATATTACTTGTGGGCCGCATGGTATCCAGTTATTTATTGGGTTTTAAATGCAATGATTGTAATGTTTGCATTACCTAAAGCAGTTAAATCAAGAATAAAAGGTGGTTATGCAACATGGACAAGCCCAGACAGGGGAAAAAGGAAACTGGAGTAATCGTTCATTCAAAGAAAAATTGGCTGAGTGAAGTAATGATTACAATTACAACATTGGTAGTTTGGATCTATTGCATAATTGTAATTGCTTTTTTCATTAGTTCGCTAACAAATTACAATAATCGATATATAAATATAATAAAGTCCTATTTTAAAATGACAAATCATGACATACGTTTTTTTATTTTATTTACAATCCTTTTGTGGATCGTTTTTTATTTTGGTCTTTTAAGTTGGAAATTTTATAATCTAAAAAGATTTGGATCATTACGAAGAAGGTCATATCCAAAATTTACAACAAAGGAGGACTTATTAAATTTAAAGCTTATGTCCGAAGAGGATTACAATAAATTACAGAATTCAAAAATTATCATCTTTGAGAAAAATCCTATTCAAGGGTTAGTTAATCAGAATAAAAATAAGTAATCCACATGTGGATATTTTTAATCAAGGGACTTATCCACAAACTGACAGGTAGAAGTAATCTGCCTGTTTTTTAATTTTTAGAGGAAAACCGTTTATAGAGAGTTGTACACAAATTTGTACACAAGAATCATTTTGTAAACAATTGTATACGATTAAGTATACTTGTCCACAAAGTTGTACACTTTTATTTCTTAAAAAATCTCAGAAGTAGGAAACACGCATTTTAAAAATAATTCTAGAGAAAACGAAATGTAGACATAACTGTACTCATGTACACATTTATGTAAACAGTTGTACACAAAAAAGTAAACTTTACATTCTGTCGAAAAAAGGATACCTATCTAATATTTCTTCATTATTTTTTATATAAAGGATGAGTGTCTTCTGTGGGGGGAGACTTGAGCCTTACCGTCACATTAACCAGAGACTGAAATGGATCTCAACTTTACCGCATTCCCTAAAGGATTCGAGTACTCTTGGCTGAGCATGAACTTCTTCATAAAAAAATTTAATTTAAAAAAACATCTAAAATAATTATAACTATGAAGAATTGCCTTTTAATAAACGAAGCACACTTAATATTCGATCTCGAGTTACACATCACACATCTATACAAGCATAGTAAACAAGTTAATATTTTGAGGCTCTGGAAAAGGCGCTGGCAGTTATGTTTGCATTTAGTTTGAGAATTTAATTTCAGTATGTTGTTCAAAAAAATATTACCAACAAAAATCACTACTTTATCAAAGAAGTTCTCTTAGTGTTCTTACCTTCAATATTTGCTCTAATATAGCTCATCTTATTGGTTTAAAATATCTAATTTTTATAGTTCTCAGAGGTAGAAAACAATCGTCCTAAAATAAGTTTAGAAAAGAGAGAGTTGTATACATTTTTGTATACAAGTACACGTTTTTGTACACAAATGTATACAGATTTGTAAACATGTATACATTTGTGTAAACGAATAATGTGTTTACGATTTTGTATACAAGATGACAATTCGTTTACATTTATATAATACTTACAAATGATGATTGACCGGTTATCTAAAGTTAGATACGATTTTAGTAGAACTACAAGTAAGACTATAAATCTATTAATAATGAAAGGGATGATTTATATGGTAAATGCTCGTATAGCTGCTATTGATGTTGGAAACGATTCACTCAAAGGAATTTTTGGGAAGATGGAAGCTGAGATTAATATTCCTAATATTATTGCTAGGGATACAGAAGATCGTCCAATCATTGGTATAGAGGAACTAGACAACCAAGATCCAGTTGATGGAATACATATTCGCGTTCACTCTCCTACGTTAAAAGAGAATAATACTGTTTACCGAGTAGGTAACTTAGCAACAAAAAGTAGTAATGCAACTGAATTAGATCCTGGAAGTAATAAGTCTGAAGAAGATCAAACACTTATTATGTTATTTGCAGCGTTAGCATTAGATGCAGCAAGAGAAGAAAATAAACAAGTAGTAAAGAACTCTAACAATGTAATTGAGGTAACATACGTACTAGGAACTGGCCTTCCACTTAGAGAAGTAAAGGAAGGGAAGGATGTCGGTTATCGATCGCGTTTACTAGGTTCAGTTCACCAAGTAGAGTTTTTAGTAACGCCTAGATATCAAGGATTAAAAGTTAATATTAAATTTGAAGATGTTAAAGTTTACCCTGAAGGATTTGCCGCTTTTATCAATCTAGTTATGGATAATCATTTAAACATAATTAACAAAGATCTTATTGATAAAAAAATCCTTATTCAAGACATCGGTGGATTATCAACTGATATCGCTGTCATTAGAAATAGGAAGGTAGATGACGATAAAGCTCAAGGCTTTAATCTTGGAGTAGCAGAATCACTAGAAGCAATTCGTGAAGAGATTCGTTCTAGACATGGCGTTGAACTCGATAGCCGTAGAGATGTAGTAGAAATTATTACTAAGAAAAGTGACCGAAATCATATTTATGTTAAAGGTAGTCGGACAAGCGTTCATGATATTGTAGACCGAATTTTATTGGAATTAGCAAAAAAACAGTATCGTCATTTAAGAAATATTTGGCAGAAAAACTCTCAAACTGAAATATGCTATTTCATCGGTGGAGGTTCCCTAATCTTAAAGGATTATCTTAAGACACTAAATAACAACTTAGATGGTTATAATATTGATTTCTTTGAAGATGAGAAGGAAAGTATCTGGATGATGGCGAATGCTTATTATAAACTAATTGCCGATTTTGAAATAAAAAGAATAAGAGAATCCCGTAGAGAAGCAAATCAAAATCAAAATCAAAGGGAAGCACAACAAACTCAAAAAGAAGAACAAAAAATGTCTAAAGTAAAATAAGGTGATTCCATGAAGGAAAAAGAATTGACGAGGGGACAACCTATTACATTTCGTATCCCTTCCGATACGCCTGATCAGATCATAAAACATTTGCAACAGCTTAAGCAAAGCGAAAGGCGAAACTTTTCAAGTAAGATTGCTGAGTACGTAATAAGCGGAATTAATGAATCGTTATCAAAGCAAAGGCAAACAATAACGATTCCACTTCCTAAAAGCCTAGATAAAGCTCAAAGAGATTGGTTAAAACATGAACATTCTGAGGCATTATTAGGAAGTATTGTGTACCAACTATTATCCAATCCAATTCGAACTGCTTCTCTTATTACATCGCTAAATAGTAATAGTCTAGCGATTGAAGAAGCTCTATATCTTCAAGAAGAAATAAATGAGCTAGAGCCAGAATTGGAACCCGTTCAGACAGAAATACGTACAAGCGAACGGAATGCAACAAAATTAGGTAATATTGGAAGAAAAGCCGATCGTGATGATGATTTAGATAACTTTAATTGGGAAGTTGCAAGCAAAAATGAAATCTCTGCAGCTGAAGAAGAAATAGAAGAGGAAGATATGGATAGTCTCCTCGGAGATTTTCTTTCACAAATGAATAAATAAGAAATCATAAAAGGGACCGAGTAGATACGGTCCCTTTGTTCATTTTTAATTATTTAATATCGTTCTGAGAGATTTGTGATAATGCTTCGCCAGCACTTTCGTCTGATTGTTCTTGTACAGCTAAATCTCCAAGTGAAAGCATTCCAACAAGGTTGCCGTTTTCTACGACTGGCAATCTTCTAATTTGATGCTGTGCCATTAAACTCGACGCTTCTTGAAGACTGGCATTACAATCAATCGTCACAATGTCATTGGACATTACTTGAGAAGCATTTGCGTTGCCATTTTGACCAATTCCACGTAAAGCTAAGTCACGATCTGTAATCATTCCAACTACTTGTCCATTTTCAACAACTGGAATTGCTCCAACATTTAAGCTTTCCATTTTACTTGCTACTGATTGTAAAGAATCTTGATTTGAACAACATTCAACATTACTTGACATTACGTCTCTTACTTTCATAAAAACACCTCCATAAAAATAACAAAGATATTACTGTGAATATCTTTGTTTGTAGACAAATCCAAAAAATCGATTTTCAATTGCAAGCGATTTGCGAGCCATCTGAAATATTATTTGAAATATCCATTTAATTATTCGGAGCATTAGCAGATATATGTTGCATAATGTATTTTTACGAGTTTAATGTAAGAATAATTTTTTTATGCTGATTGAAGTGACTTTCTTTTAAGGAATTCAGGTAAAACGATACCGATTAAAATTAAAATGATGCCAAAATATTGTGGAGCTCCAACCGTTTCCTTTAATACAATCGCTGACATTAATGTAGCTGTCGGTAACTCTGCTGCCCCTAAGATAGAGGCAAGACCAGAACCAGTTAAAGGAACGCCTTTTGAAAACATTAAAGTAGAGAAAAATGGACCTAGAAAGCCAAGGATCAGTCCGTACTTTAATGAAAGTTCTGCAAATAAGTGCCAATTTGTGAAAAATGTAGGTGGGAGGAAGATAGCACAAATTATAAACCCGCCAGTAATCATTAATGCTGTTTTTGTTATTGGGTTTGCTTTTAAAGCGATTCTACCGCTAAGTAATATAAAAGTACTGTACGAAACCGCGGACAACGCCCCAAATAAAACTCCTAACCAATTCAATGAACCAATACCATCGGTTAAAACATTTGTCGCAAAGATCGTGCCGATAACGAGAGGAATCAATGAGAGCAATTTACTTTTTTCAGGAAGTTTTCGATTGACTACTGATTCTAATAAAACGCCAATCCAAGTGAATTGGAACAACAGCACGATTGCTAATGATGCAGTAATATATTGTAAAGCCAAATAATAAAACATCCCTGTTAAACCAGTAGTAGACCCTAATACAACAAGTAATAAAACATCCTTCTTTGTAGGCTTTAAATATTGTTCATTGTTTGATTTAGCGGATCTACTTTTATTAAAAAGTACGATGGACCATAACAATATAGCTCCAACAAACATTTGCATACCAACTACATCATTTACAATAAAACCATCACCATAAGCCAATTTTACAAAGGTAGACAAAACGCCATAACAAACAGAACCGATAATAATATAGAGTATGCCTTTCAAAATAACACCTCTTCCTAATAAAAAGAAGTAAAGAGGAAAGACCTCTTTACTCATATCTAATTTCATATTTTGCACGGACTAGTTTGGTGAGATATTTCTCCGGTAATAACTCCCCCCAGAGCTACTCACACGTTACTCCGTATTTCAAATTACATTTCTTCTAAAATGCCCTTAACTAAGTTAACGAATTTCGTTCTAACCATGCTTGCTACTTCGATTACTTCTTCGTGGTTTAATGGTTGGTCTAGGATGCCACAGGCCATGTTTGTTAGGCAAGAGATTCCTAAAACTTTCATACTTCCGTGAACAGCTACGATTGCTTCCGGAACTGTTGACATCCCAACAGAATCAGCACCAAGTGTACGGATCATACGGATTTCAGCAGGTGTTTCGTATGAAGGGCCACTCCACCAAGCATATACACCTTGTTGTAATTTTAGATCTTGTTTCGCAGCAACATTTAATGCAAGGCTACGTAATTCTTTGTTATATACTTCAGAAACATCAGGGAAGCGAGTTCCTAATTCTGGGTTATTTGGTCCAATTAAAGGATTTGTTCCAACTAAATTAATATGATCTGTAATTAACATTAAATCGCCTGGATTAAAGCTAGTGTTAACAGCGCCACAAGCGTTTGTTACGATTAATTTTTCTACTCCAAGTGCTTTCATTACACGGACAGGGAACGTTACCTCATCTAAAGTAAAGCCTTCATAATAATGGAAACGGCCTTTCATTGCTACCACAGCTTGGCCTTTTAATTCACCGATTACTAATTCATTTGCGTGTCCAACTGCTTCAGACTTTGCAAAATGAGGAATTTCACTGTAAGGAATTACAACAGAGTTTTCGATTTCATCTGCAAGAGTACCTAAGCCAGAACCTAATATTAATCCAACCGTTGGACGGTAGTTTGTTTTACTTAATATAAAATCTCTTGTTTCTAAAATATGTTCAGTTTTATGCATTTATTTTTCCTCCTAAAATGAGCGATAGGGATTGTGATAAGAATTCTAATTAATAATAGTGCTTTCACCATAAGTCTAAAGGATAGATCCTTACTTGTAAACAGACTAAAAATCATTTTGGTAAAAAGTTTGTTCTTTTTTATAAAAAAGCTATAAGTATAGTGTATAAATCGCTATACTTAATTCATAAAATATAAAAAGTTAAGTGGAAGTAAAATATGATTAGGGTTTTGGAGGAGTCAATGATCAGGCAATTTATAGGCTATCAGTCGCCTAAAATCAAAAGTTTAAAGCTTTTATATAGCTTAGTACGAAAATTAGGACCAATTAAAGTTAGTACATTAACTGAAATGACAGGGTATAAGCATACTACTTGTGTTCGGTTATTAGATGAATTAGTACAGGAAGGACTTATATACGACAGTGGATTAGGGGTCTCTAGCGGTGGAAGGAGACCAGCAATGTATGTAATTAACCCAACTGCATTCTATTTAATCGGTGTCGAAATCACGAATTTATTTACAACAGTACTACTGCTTGATTTAAATCTAACAATTGTGGAATCAAAAAAATTAAAAATGAGCAACGTAAGTACTGGAGAATATACTTTAAATTTTGTAACCAAAAGTGTAAGAGAATTATTAGATCAAAATAAGATTAATAAAGACCAATTATTAGGCATAGGAATTGGAGTGTTAGACCCAATTGATCAAGAAAAGGGCGTAATGATTAAATCGGGATCATTTTTAGCAGATGGATGGGACGATTTAAATATTGTTAGGCACTTACAAAAGGCCAATCATTGCCCAGTATTCCTAAATAACGGCACAAATTTAGCCGCCCTAGCAGAGTACAGACTAAATTTCAGTAAAGAAAACGAAAATATTGTTTTTGTTTCGAGTGATATGGGAATACGTTGTGGAATTATTCAACAAGGTAAATTAATAAGTAACAAGAACGAAATGGACGATGCATTTGGACATATGATCATTGATATTCATGGAAAACTTTGTTCATGTGGTTCATATGGTTGTCTACAAGCGTACAGTAGTTTACCTGCGATTCGAGAAGAGGTGATCAAACGTGTTAAGCGCGGCGAGATTACTTCTTTGATGGGTGAATTAAACGATGTCGAAAATATTAGCTATCATCAAATTCTTGAAGCTTTAGAGAAGGAAGATCCACTTTGTTTAGAGGTCATAAAAGAGGCGGCTAATTACTTTGGAATGGGACTGACAAATCTAATTTATATCGTACGCCCTGATATTGTAATTTGTGGAGGTACATTAGTTCCAAAGCCATTATTCTTTGATGTAGCATGCGAAACTGCACAAGGAAGATTGAAAAATTACCCAAACAGTCCTGTTCAAATCATTAAATCATCAACAGCGTATAATATCGTTGCACAAGGAGCTGGATGTATTGTATTTGATCACTTTACAGAGGAAACTATGTAATAAAAGCTAAAAACCGTTAATGCTCTACCTGGGAACAGATAGAGGTTAACGGTTTTTTTATCAACTTTTATATTTTTATATAAATGAAATTTTAATCCGTATGTGTTAGCAATCATACCGTTTTCATTAAACTAGTAAACTGATTTGCGATTTCCATGGAAATTATTAAGATTTGAGAACGTTTACAAAAAACGCTTGCAATCCTGTACGTACAAGAATATACTAATCTTGTACGTACAGGATGAATTTAAAATTTATAAATAAATAATAGATGCTCGAGGAGGGGATAGCATGAGCCGATTTAGTGATGAAGCAAAACAATTACTTCAGTACATTGGTGGTAAAGAAAATATCGCTACAGTAACTCATTGTGCAACACGAATGCGTTTTGTGCTGAAAGACGTTAAAAAAGCTGATGAAAAAATGATTCAAGAAATTAAAATAGTTAAAGGTACTTTTACGCAAGCCGGGCAATTTCAAGTAATTATCGGTAATGAAGTATCTATTTTTTATAATGAATTTGTAAAATTAGCTGGGGTAGAGGAAACTTCAAAAGATGAAGCTAAAATAGCTGCTAGGCAAAATATGACATGGATTCAAAGACTACTTGCTCACTTAGCGGAAATCTTTTCACCATTAATTCCAGCCATTGTTGTAGGGGGTCTAATCTTAGGATTCCGTAACATAATTGGCGATATTAAACTACTAGATCATGGTACAAAAACACTTGTTGAAACCTCTCAATTTTGGGCAGGTACACATTCTTTTTTATGGTTGATCGGTGAAGCCATTTTTCATTTCTTACCAGTTGGTATTACATGGTCAATTACAAAGAAAATGGGTACTACTCAAATTCTGGGGATTGTTTTAGGTATTACACTTGTTTCACCACAGCTACTAAATGCATACGCAGTAGCAGGTGGTGCTGTACCACCAGTTTGGGACTTTGGTTTTGCTAAAATCGATATGATTGGTTATCAAGCGCAAGTTATTCCAGCTATTTTAGCCGGTTTCACTTTAGCGATTTTAGAGACAAACATTCGAAAAATCGTTCCAAGTGCAATTTCAATGATTGTAGTACCGTTCTTTGCGCTAGTACCAACAGTGTTAATTGCACATGTAGTATTAGGTCCAATTGGTTGGAAAATCGGTTCAGCTATCTCACATGTAGTTTATTCAGGATTAACTTCTTCATTTGGATGGTTATTTGCCTTAGTTTTTGGGTTCTTCTATGCACCACTAGTAATAACTGGATTGCATCATATGACTAACGCAATCGATCTTCAACTAATGAGTCAGCTTCACGGAACGAATCTGTGGCCGATGATTGCTTTATCAAATATCGCACAAGGCTCAGCTGTTTTAGCAATCCTTTACTTAAATAGAAAGAATGAAGAAGAAAAGCAAGTATCAATTCCTGCTGCTATCTCTTGTTTCTTAGGGGTAACAGAACCAGCAATGTTTGGTATTAACTTAAAGTATGCTTATCCATTCTTAGCTGCCATGATTGGCTCGGGTATTGCTGCTATTGTTTCAGTTGGTACAGGTGTAATGGCGAATTCAATTGGTGTTGGAGGTCTTCCAGCAATTTTATCTATTCAGCCAAAACATATTGGAATGTTTTCAATCGCTATGCTAGTTGCAGTCGTTGTCCCATTCACTTTAACGATTATCTTTAACAAGAAAAAACTGCTAGTGAAAAACTCATAATTATTTAAGGGGAAGGAAATTTATTTTCCTTCCTTTCGAATTTATTTATTAATCAAGGAGATTATCAAAATGAAGGATTTTAAGAACAGTGTCGTATACCAAATTTATCCTAAGTCTTTTTATGATTCGAATGGAGATGGTTTTGGAGACTTAAGAGGAGTTACAAAAAAGCTTGATTATTTAAAAGAATTAGGTGTTGACTACATTTGGCTTACTCCATTTTATGTATCTCCTCAAAATGATAATGGTTATGATGTCGCGGATTATCGAAATATTGATCCAGCATACGGAACAATGGAAGATTTTGATGAATTGGTGAAAGCTGCGAAACGTTGTGATATAGAAATAATGCTGGATATGGTATTTAATCATACTTCGTCAAAACATGAGTGGTTTGAGAGAGCCCTTGATGGAGATGAAAAATATAAAAATTATTATATTTTTAGAGAAGAAATGGACGGAAAAGAGCCAACGAATTGGATTTCCAAATTTGGTGGTTCAACTTGGGAAAAAGTTGAGAATTCAAATGAATATTATCTGCATCTTTTTGATAAAACTCAACCAGATTTAAACTGGGAAAATGATGAGGTACAAAACGAAATATTCGATATCGTTAATTTCTGGATTGATAAAGGAGTAAAAGGATTTCGTTTGGATGTCATTAATCTGATTTCTAAGCCAGAAGTTATGGTTGATGACGAAACAGGTGATGGTAGAAAATACTATACAGACGGACCTCGAATTCATGAGTTTTTAAAGAAGTTAAATAATGAGACTTTTGGTAAGAGGGAAGAAATCATTACTGTTGGTGAAATGTCTTCAACTTCAATCGACCATTGTATTCAATACTCAAATCCGTCAGAGAATGAGTTATCGATGGTTTTTAGCTTTCATCATTTAAAAATTGACTATAAAGATGGCCAAAAATGGTCATTAATGGATTTTGATTTTATGTCACTTAAGTCAATTCTGGATCAGTGGCAAAAAGGTATGCAATCAGGAAATGGATGGAACGCCTTATTTTGGTGTAACCATGACCAACCGCGTATTGTTTCACGAATTGGAAACGATCAAAAGTATCATAAAGAATCAGCCAAGATGCTTGCTACTTCAATGCATTTATTAAGGGGAACTCCATATATTTACCAAGGTGAAGAAATTGGTATGCCTAATCCTAAATTTGACGCAATTGAAGACTATCGAGATGTAGAAAGCTTAAATTATTATAAAATATTAAAAGAAAATGGGGTTCCAGAAAGGGAAATATTAGCCATTTTAAAAAGCAAATCAAGGGATAATTCTCGCACGCCTATGCAATGGAATGATTCAATACATGCAGGATTCACAACTGGAACACCTTGGATCTCAACAGGAAAAGATTACGAAGAAATAAATGTCGAAAAGTCTCTAGCTGATGAAGATTCAGTGTTTCATCATTATAAAAAACTAATTAATTTAAGAAAAAAATTCGACATTATTTCGACAGGTACGTATGATTCTTTATTACTAAATCATGAACAAATCTTTGCATACACTCGTAAGCTGGATGACCAAATGCTGTTAGTCGTTAATAATTTTTATGGCGAAGATACTCTTTTTAAATTACCAGAAGATATTACTATTGGAGAGTATAACAAGCAGATATTAATTTCAAATTATAATGATTCTAGTCAGGATTTAACCGAATTTACGTTGCGCCCATATGAGTCTATTTGTTACCTTCTTGAGAAAAATGTGAGAATATAATAAAATTTTTCTAGGTGATGAAAATGAACGCAAAGTATATTTCGATCTATCATAAGTTAATTGAACAGATTGAAAAAGGGGCTTTTACTGTTGGGAGTAAAATACCTTCTGAAAAGTTATTAATGGAGCAATTTGATGTTTCTAGAGATACAATTAGAAAATCATTACAAATGCTTGAGCAAAACGGATATATAAATAAAGTTAAAGGTAAAGGTTCGTTTATTTTAGACACTGCAAAATTAAATTTCCCGGTAACAGGTTTAATTAGTTTTAAAGAATTATCAAACCAAATCGGTAGAGAAGCAGAAACGATTGTAGAAATTCTTGAAAAGAAGTGGCCTAGTAAATTTATAAGAGAACAACTAGAAATAGACGACCAAACAGCGATTTGGAAAGTAGTTAGAGCTCGAAAAATCGACGGGAAAAAAATAATTTTAGACAAAGAGTATTACAATAGTTCATATGTCGAAAAACTTTCAAGGTCAATCTGCGAAGGATCAATTTTTGACTATATAGAAAATACTCTACACTTAAATATTGGCTTTGCGAAAAAAGAAATTGTAGTCCAAGCTTGCACAGAAGATGACCAAAAATATTTAGATTTAGATGGCTATGATATGGTAGTAGTTGTAAATACTTTCGTCTATTTAGACGATGGTTCTCTATTACAATATGGGCAATCTAGACATCGCCCGGATAAGTTTAAATTTGTTGATTTTGCTAGAAGAATTCAACAGGTTAATGAATGATATAAAATCTTACTTAGTTCGACTGCACCCCTTAAAACCTCTGTCGGATAACATTGGTTTTAAGGGGTGTTTTAATATTTTAAGAAATACGGAAAAACTAGTTAATAGCTCAAATGAATAAAACCAGAACTATTTCCAAAAGAAAATAACTCTGGTTTTTACATTTCTAGAGATCTTGCCTATTACTGAACTAAAGCGGCGTTCATTTATTTTTTTTAACATTAAATACTTTTGAACATTTTTTTAATTTTTTCTATAAAACTCTGGTTTACAATAGGTTTTCCAATGAAAAAACGGTTCTTCTTTCGGTTCATCTGTAAATTCTCTATTATAAAATCTAGTTTTTCTGAAACCAACTTAAATTCTGTTAATGATTTTTCAATTGAAGGAAATGGGAGCGCCTCATTCTGAGTATATGAATAAATAAATTCGTCACTCTCAAAAATTTCATGACTTCCTGTTTCTAATTCTGTAAACGCATGTACACTGTCACTAGTATAAAAAATCGATTCGCCAACTTTTCTCACTGGATTGCCGGCATATGAAGAATTAGATTCAATTTTTTTCCCACTAACTAATGACATGCCTCCGATAATGCTGCCTGAACCAATTTGAGTTCCTTTTAAAATAAATGCATGTTGACCAATCCAAACATGATCGCCAATATATATACTTTTACTTGGATTAACTCTTTTCTTTGTGAAAGAATCATAAATGAGATGAGGGTCCGCTGTTCTAAACCAACAGTCGAATGAAAATAAACAACCTTCACCCACAATTATATTTTTTTGTTCTGAAATAATTAAATTTAATTTGTTGTTAAAATAATTATCCTTTCCAAAAAATAATACAGAATTATTGTAAACAATTGCATTAAGTATATAGTTAAACCTGTTATTACAAAGAAAAATAATTGTGTCATTTCCATTAAACTCTATATTACTATTTACTAAATGAACATTTTCATTATCACAATATAGAAGATTTCCTTTTCCTCTAAAAATGATTTTTGAATTTGTTAGTTTAGGTTTCCCAATTATCTTATTCTCTTTTAAGTCCTCTATTTGTATTGTTTCATTAATAATTTCCATATTATAATCCCTTTCACTTTGAACAAGAATGTTCTGGCCTAGATAATTTGGCGCTTATTTTAGTATTGCCACTTTTACCATTACATCAAAAGGTATTTTTTGATATTAATATTACAATGACTAGTAGGAGAAAATCCATGGTCTTTTATGTGAAAGAATTTATTTTTAGTTTCTAAAAAAAAAAGACTACTATTATTGTTGCTTAGAAAAAAGCGAGATCGATTAATTTGTTTGTTCGTCATGTTATAATAAAAGACTTGATAGCGCGTTGTACGCAAAATGGTTTTTAGCGGTTAGTTCATAGAAAAAAATTATATATTAGCAAAGTTTGCAGTTTTGTCTAACAGACCACACTATAATAATTGATTATGGAAATAATGAGTAAAAAAGACAATGAATGGATGGGCTTATGGATAAAGAAATGAATTTAAAAATTAAACAAAAATTTGTAAAAGATTATAAAAACGGGTATCCACTAATTTCAAAAGAATCAATCGTGAATAGTAAAGATTTCATTAATGAAGGAACAATTATTAATCTAGTAGATGAACGTAATGGTTTTATTGGAAAGGGCTACTACGGAAAGCAAAATAAAGGTTTAGGCTGGATTCTAAGCCTGAAGGAGCATGAAAAGCTAGATCCTAAGTTCTTTGAAGATAAAATTAAACAAGCGATCGAAAACCGCCAACAATATTATATTAGCTCTGATACGACAGCATTTAGAGTATTTAATGGAGAAGGCGATGGAATTGGTGGATTAACAATTGATTTTTTCGATGGATTTTATTTGATTAGTTGGTATAGCGAAGGAATCTATCAATTCAAAGATTGGATTATTCAAGCAATAAAGAATATTGTCGAATTCAAAGGGATTTATCAGAAAAAGCGCTTTGATACAAAAGGTCAGTATATTGAAGAAGATGATTTTGTAATGGGAGAAAGAGGTCAATTTCCTATTATCGTAAAGGAAAATGGAGTTAATTTCGCCATTTATTTAAATGATGGCGCAATGGTAGGCGTATTTTTGGATCAACGTGAAGTTAGAAAACTAATTAGAGATAAATATGCTTACGATAAAACAGTATTAAATACTTTCTCTTATACAGGGGCATTCTCGGTTTTTGCAGCAGTTGGAGGGGCGAGTAAGACTACTAGTGTTGACTTAGCAAATCGGAGCCTAGATAAAACAAAAGAACAATTTAAAATTAATGGAATTGACCCTGCTACCGAGAGCATCGTCGTTGAGGATGTATTTCATTACTTTAAATATGCAGTTAAAAAAAACCTTACATTTGATATGGTTATTCTAGATCCACCAAGCTTTGCAAGATCTAAAAAACATACCTTTAGCGCCGAAAAGGACTATAAGAACCTGTTGAAAGAAGCGATTACGATTACAGAAAATGATGGTGTAATTGTTGCTTCAACGAATTGTAGTACTTTTGGAATGAATAAATTTAAAGGGTTTATTGACACAGCCTTTAAAGAATTAGGCGGGCAATATAAATTAATGGAAGAATTCAGCCTACCTAATGATTTTAAAACAACTAAACAGTTTAAAGAAGGTAACTATTTAAAAGTCGTATTTATTCGTAAAATTAAGTAAAAAAATGGACTGACAGATACATGTCAGTCCTACTTTTTACTTTGAAGTTGCTTTTTGTTCATATAATTTGATCACTTCAATCATAACATTCGTTGCTTTAACCATATTGTCGATTGAAATGTATTCAAATTTGCCGTGATAGTTTTCTCCTCCAGTAAAAATATTTGGAGTAGGTAGTCCCATATATGAAAGTTGTGAACCATCTGTACCACCACGAATTGGTTCTACAATTGGTGTAATTTCTAGATTTGTCATTGCCTCATGAGCAATATCAACAACCTCTTTAACAGGTAAGATTTTCTCACCCATATTATAGTACTGGTCTTTTAACTCTAAAATAATGCTGTTTTCACCATGTTTTTCTTTTAATTGATTTACAATATTCGACAATGTCTCTTTTCGATTAGCAAATTTTGTTTTATCATGATCTCTAATAATGTAGTGCATTTTTGTTACCTCTACATCACCTTCAATTGATACTAGATGATAAAAGCCTTCGTAACCTTCAGTTGATTCAGGCGCTTCTTCTACAGGTAATAAATTATTTATTTCCATGGCAATTTTCATAGAATTTATCATTTTACCTTTGGCCGTACCTGGGTGCACATTTTTACCTTTTACTGTAATCATTGCACCTGCAGCATTAAAGCTCTCGTATTGAAGCTCTCCTAGTGGACCACCGTCCATTGTGTAAGCATATTTAGCATCAAATGCCTTTACATCAAATTTATGTGGGCCTCTACCGATTTCTTCATCTGGTGTAAATGCGACTCTTATTTTGCCGTGTTTGATTTCAGGATGTTGAACTAAATACTCCATCGCAGTCATAATTTCAGCGATACCAGCCTTATTATCAGCACCAAGTAATGTTGTCCCATCAGTAGTCATTAATGTGTGACCTATATACTTACTTAACTCTGGTGAATGACTCGGAGATAATACAACATTTAAACTTTCATTTAAAACAATGTCATTTCCATCATAGTTTTCAACTAGCTGAGGGTTAACATTTTTTCCCGTAAAGTCTGTCGCTGTGTCTAAATGTGCTAAAAATCCAATTGTCGGAATATGTTTGTCGGAATTTGAAGGAAGTGTAGCCATTACATAGCCATTGTCATCCATTGTTACGTCAACTAATCCAATTTTGTTTAATTCTTCTACTAGCATGCGGCCCAAAGTTAATTGGCCAGGTGTAGAAGGGCACGTTTCACTACTTGCATTTGATTGTGTATCAACTTTTGCATAACTAATTAAACGATTAATTAACTCATTTTTCATATGAAAATCTCCTTTTTTACATTTCATAATTCGTATGTAATACGCTTTCATTTCTTGTTTTTAGTGAAAAGAGGCTACAGTTATATTGTAGTTCTTTCTTTATTTGAAAGTAAAATATTACGCAACGCTCTTTCTATTTAAAATGCTTTTAGAAATTAAAAACTGTGCTGTGTAGTAGGTGATCATAATTAATTCATGACCATATTTAACGCTTTCTACAAATAGGTCCCATGATAATATAGAATCTGAAATGATAAATAAGAGGCTCCCCAAAATGGCCCATTTGTTTCCAGTCATTATAGCTGTAAATACCATCATTGAAATTGCTACTGAATAGGC
The DNA here is from genome assembly GCF_002585125.1 of Bacillus sp. AFS029533. Taxonomy (NCBI): domain Bacteria; kingdom Bacillati; phylum Bacillota; class Bacilli; order Caryophanales; family Bacillaceae; genus Bacillus; species Bacillus sp. AFS029533. The sequence continues at coordinate 122,926 of NZ_NUQC01000004.1, forward strand.
AATTACCGGAATAACTAAATTCTCCTGTCCACTTTCGTTTAAAGAGCCTACTAAATTAGAGCATAGAAAAAATGCATAAATTGCAATTGGGATAATCGATAATACGCGATAAATAGAAAATTTCCATCCTGATATAAAACCGGCAGCGTAAAACAAATGCCCAATTAGAAAAGCACTTAAACCGACAACAAACCATATTAACGTTCCGTCCCCAATCATACAAAAAATAAGACCTAAAAGTATAAGAGAGCGATATTTAGTTGATTGAAGTGGAATTTGTGAAAAGGCATAACTGATAATCAACACCATTGGAATTACCTTAAATAGTATTTTTATGCTTACAGGCTCTGAAGGAATAAAAAAGATATAGAGAATACCAAAAAACAAAATAAGTATAGGTAGATACCTCTTCAAAATAAAATTACCCCTTTCTAACTATTTCCTTTTTACTAAATATTATCAGTGAAAAGTGAAAAGAATGCTATTAGAAATAAAGATAGCAGTCTATTAAACTATAAAAAAAGCAAACCGGAAAGGTTTGCTTTTTACGCGATTGCTATTCCATATGAGTGAGCAATCTGCCCATTAGTACTAGAAGATTTTGCAATAATAACTGTTGTTCCAACATTTATTTGATCGAATAACCATTCGATCTCACTGTTATGCATTCGGATACAACCGTGACTAACTGATTTACCGATTGAGCTCTCATTAGCATTTCCGTGTATTCCGTATGCGCTACCGACACTTAAGCCCATCCATCTTTTACCTAGAGGATTATTTGGAGCTCCTCCAGGAATATTTTCTTTATACCAAGGTCTATTTTTAATTTTATTTACGATTTTAAACTTTCCAGTAGGTGTAGGACTCGAAGCTTTTCCTGTTGCTACTCTAAATGTTTTAACTAGTTTTCCCTTGTTATAATAAGAAAGTTTATTTGTATTTGTATTAATAATAATTAGCTGCCCATTCGAAAGTGGGTAAGAGCTCTTTGCCTCAGTATATGAAAACTTACTTTGATTTCCAGCAGCGTCAATTGACTGTACTTTTATAGGAGTAAATACTTTTAATTTACTGACCTTAAAACTATAACTACCATTTTTTGTTGCAGCCGTTTTAGCTGTATATTTACCGTTTAGAAACAGTTTAACAGAAGCATTTGGTTCTGTTTTCCCACTAATGACAGTGGCATTTTCTTTAACGGTTTGAATTGTAGGTACTGAAGGAGCAGTACGATCTAATACACGAATTGAAACGGGTTTACTTTGATTTTTACTCTTATCAACTGCAACGACTTGAAGAACTGTGTTTGCCTTTTGCTTCGCCATTTTAATAGTAAACTTACCTGCCGAGTTAACTTTACCTTTTGCTAATACTTTCTTGTTTAAGTAAATAAGAACATCAGCATTTGGTTCTGATTTACCTGATATACTTTGAGATTGATCTGAAATTGATGGTATGGAAGTGATAGAAGGTGCGATTACATCTGAAACATATGATGTAGTAGTTTTACTTTTTAATCCAATTGAAACACCAACTGCATTTATTTTAGTAAATTCTTTTAGAGGTTTAGTATTGAATTGAAAATTGCCTTTTGTATCCGTTTGTACAGTGCTGACCAGCTTATTGTTGATGAGAATTTGGACACTGCTTTTTTCTAAAAATGCTCCTGACACGGAAGTAGATTTATTAGTAATTGGATTGATTTTTGGGGTTGGTAAATCTTTAACCATAAATTTAATATTCTGGTCTGAAACAGTTAGAGTTTGATCATCAAGTGTAATTGAACTTAGTTGATAAGTTCCTTTTATAAAAGAAGCTGTAATCCCAATTTTCCCAGCATAGTAAAGATCTGAAGACGAAGGGTTTTTTAATAAAACTTCTGTCAAATTAGTTCCATTTTTAAATGTTAAAGATACATTGTCGAAATGTTCTTTAGTTGTTAAACCAACTTCAATCGATTGTCCAAAAGTGGCTTCAGTAGTGTTTAAATTTAGATTATCTATATATTTCGATAACTCACCATCACTAAAACCTTGAGAAAAAGAAGTTGCATTAGCAGTAGGTAAAAGGAATAAAAATACCCCCAAAAGTACAGATACAATCTTATTTATCATTTTCTCTCTCCTTATATATGGAATTTAATTACTAAATTTGCCATATGGAGAGTGAATTCCTTTGTTTTTCTAATAAAATAAAACGTCATTTTTCAGCAAAAAAAGAACATTTGTTGAAAAAACAGGAAGAACAGGGAATATAGTAAAATTAGGTAGAATAAAAGAGAAAATAGAAATTTTGTAGAATTAATGTATTTTTAAAATCTTATATTGTCATAACTTCCACGCTTTCTTTAATCATATAATTCAGCTTTTCTTTGATTATATTCCGTTCACTTCCCTTTCCCCTGTACTAAGTGTTAAAGTTAGTTAATAAGAAAATTGTAAATAAACTAAGGAGCATGATATGAGCAAAACAGTAGTATTAGCGGAAAAGCCTTCAGTTGCTAGAGATATAGCTAAAGTACTTGGATGCAATCAAAAAGGTAATGGTTTTTTAGAAGGGAAAAAGTATATTGTTACCTGGGCATTGGGGCATCTTGTGACTTTGGCTGATCCTGAAGGGTATGATAATAAATATAAGTCATGGAATTTAGAAGATTTACCAATGATTCCAGATAAATTAAAGCTTGTTGTTATTAAAAAGACAGGCAAGCAGTTTCAAGCTGTGAAAACCCAATTATTAAGAAAAGATGTTTCAGATATCGTTATCGCAACGGATGCGGGGCGAGAAGGTGAGCTTGTTGCAAGATGGATTCTTCAATTGGCAAAGGTTAATAAACCAATTAAAAGACTGTGGATATCATCTGCAACAGATCAGGCGGTAAAAAAGGGCTTTGAAAATTTACGTAGTGGCAAGGAATATGAAAATTTATATCTTTCTGCTGTAGCAAGAGCCGAGGCAGATTGGATCGTAGGGATTAATGCAACAAGAGCCCTTACTTGTAAGCATAATGCTCAACTTTCATGTGGTAGGGTTCAAACTCCGACACTTTCGATGATTTTAGAGCGTGAAAAGGAAATAAAAGAATTTAAGCAACAAACTTATTATGGGTTACAAGTATTAGCAAATAATGTAACCTTTACGTGGCAAAATCGTAAGTCGAATGACCAGAAAATTAAAACGACCGATGAATTACAAAAAATTATTGGAGCGATAAAAGGAAAACAGCTAAAGATTAAGGAAGTTTCGACTGCTGAAAAAAAATCTTTTGCTCCTCAGCTTTATGATTTAACTGAGCTCCAAAGAGAAGCGAATAAAAGATTTAACTTTTCACCTAAAGAAACATTGTCAATCATGCAAAAGCTATATGAACACCATAAAGTTGTTACGTATCCACGAACTGATTCTAGATACTTATCATCAGATTTAGTTGATACATTAAAGGAACGTTTATTAGCATGTAACATAAAACCTTATGGAAAAATCATTATGAAGTTAACGAATCAACCGATTAAGGTAAATAAGTCATTTGTAGATGACAATAAGGTTTCAGATCACCATGCGATTATACCAACAGAGCAGGCACCTATATTAAGTGAACTTTCTTCAAAAGAATTTAAGATATATGATTTAATCGTAAGAAGATTTTTAGCAGTCTTACTACCTCCATATGTATATGAACAAGAAAAAGTTATCGCAGAAATTGATAATGAGCTATTTGTTACGAAAGGTAAAAGGGTTATTTCACTGGGATGGAAAGAAGTCTTTAAAGACGAAGATGATCTTGATAGTACAGAGGATCAACGATTACCAATAATGAATGAAAATGAGCGTATAGAAGTAGCTAAAGTTATTGAAACTAAAGGGCATACGAAACCACCGGCATACTTTAATGAAGCCACACTTTTGAGTGCAATGGAAAATCCGGTCCATTTTATGTCAGGTAATAGTACTGATTTAAAGAAAACAATAGGCGAAACAGGCGGATTGGGAACAGTTGCAACTAGAGCGGATATTATTGAAAAGCTTTTTAGTAGCTTTTTAATTGAAAAAAAGGGAAAAGATATTTTCATCACTAATAAAGGCAAACAATTATTAAACCTTGTTCCAGAAGCCTTGAAGTCACCAGCCCTAACTGCCGAGTGGGAGCAGAAGCTTCAAGCCATCTCCAAAGGTAAATTAGCTAAATCAAAATTTATGAGTGAAATGATCCGTTTTTCTTCAGATGCTGTGAAAGAAATAAAACAAACTGAACAAAAATTTAAGCATGATAACATGACTAGCACTAAATGTCCCGACTGTGGAAAGCTTATGTTAGAAGTAAACGGTAAACGTGGAAAAATGTTAGTTTGCCAGGATAGGGAATGTGGTCACCGTAAAACAATCTCTCAGTCCACTAACGCGAGATGCCCTAATTGCTTCAAACGTTTAGAGCTAAGAGGTGAAGGTGAGGGTCAAATTTTTGTATGTGCATGTGGACATAGAGAAAAACTTTCTACTTTTAAAGATCGACGTTCGAAAGAAAAAAATAGTAAAGTTTCTAAACGAGATGTTCAAAAATATTTAAAGCAACAGAACAAACAAGAGGACGAACCATTTAATAACCCATTTGCAGAAGCCTTAGCAAAGCTGAAAAAAAAATAAAAGCATAGTCCCTGCACTTCTAACCAGTCATATGAGTTTACTCTATGACTGGTTTTTTTCGTTCAATTGCATATTCATCCACGACTTCACTATAATGATCGTCAAAATAAGTGTCCAGTTCCTTTTTTATCTTTTTAGATAAGACTGGACTTTTACCTGAAGTTGAGACTGATACAATAAGGTCTCCTCTACGAACCACTGCTGGTGTGTGGAAATCACTATTATTTTGATCACTTACATCATTAAACCATTGGAAGTCTGATGTACAATCTTTAACGAATTTATTTATATTTTTATCGTCTGTTGCTGCAATAACAATATGAGCTCCAATTAGATCGGCTTTTTCAAAATACTTATTTAGCCATTTTATTGTAGGTAACTGTTTAAATTCATCACATAGTTGAGGGCTAATAATCGTAATTGAAGCACCACTTTTTATAAATGCTTTTGCTTTTCGAAATGCAATTTTACCTCCACCGATGATCGCTATCTTTTTATTTTGAAGTGAAAAAACTAATGGAACCATTTCAGTCATCTAATCGCTCCTATCTATTAATTATGGACAAATATTTATTTAGCTAATTTTATCATATGTGTAACCAATTTTTAGAACTAGCTAATTTATGATTAAAGAGAGGATTTTTATGTCTTTTATTGTAAAAATGATACAGTTTGGTTAATAATTCAATAAAAGTTCATCTTTTCTTTAGCATAAAAGTATTTTTTCTGTTAGGATAATTAGTATTATTTTTTCTGAAAAGATAATGATAAGACTGGAATCTAAATTAAAGAAAAGGTGAGTAATATGTTTAACAAATTAAAAAAAATGTTCGGTTTAGAGGAAGAACAACAACAAGGATCTGCTCCTGTAACGAAAGAAGCAACTAAGGAAGTTGTCATTAAAGCGCCATTAACTGGAGAAATACATCCACTATCTGAAGTACCAGATCCTGTATTTGCAGAAAAAATGATGGGTGATGGATTTGCTATTACACCTTCAGAAGGTGTTGTTGTAGCTCCTTTTGATGGAGAAATCGTACAAGTATTCCATACGAAACACGCTATTGGAATTCGTTCAAATGAAGGTGTTGAAATCTTAATTCATGTTGGACTAGAAACAGTTAAACTAAATGGTGAAGGTTTCGATGCTCATATAACAGAAGGACAAAAAGTTAATGCCGGAGATCATTTATTAACATTCAATATGGACTATATAAAAGAAAATGCAAAAAGCACAATTACTCCAGTTATTTTTACAAATGGAGATGTGCTAGAAAATATTAAAGTTACAGCAACTGGCTCAATTCAAAGAGGATCAGATGCAGCTGTTGCTACATTAAAATAAAAAAAATAGCCCTGGGGCTATTTTTTTTTATGCTGTTCTAACTTTTAAATGTTGTTTTCGTTTTACATTTAAACCAATGAACAACGGTTTTATAGTAGGTTGTGACTCAATAATAAATTTCTTTGCAATCATAGGCACAGCTAAACCAATCAATGTATACAATAACGGTCCATAATCGAAAAATTGTGAAAAAACAGCATTTGCAAAAATATGGATGTACATTATTGTTAATGATTCTTTACCAAATATTGTGCAAGGCTGGATAAATTGTAGTTTTGCTAGCTTTTGACATAAATATAGTACGGCAATCGTCATTGTTATTGGAATTAAAGCATCTAAAAATAAATGGTTATATCTTAAATATTTAAGACTTAGATGGTAGTCTAATTTATTCAATTCATATAAGGTCATATAAACGATACTAAGCGTAATACATGATATTCCAAGGACGTTAGAAATTGATGCTATCAATTTTTTCGTAAAGAAGCCTAATCCTAAAAAGAAAATTGCTAGTAGAGCAACATCCATATTCCACGGAATCGAAATTTGATTAAAGGTATTTTTACCAATTTGTGGAATCAATTTAATTGTCTCAAAATGTGCAAGCAAATAGCAGGCAATTACAATGAATAGACGTGTACTATTCTTTTTAAAGTATAAACAGATTAACGCAAATAATATTTGTGTAATAAATAAACATGTCACATACCAAAATACGCCATGGACTCCAGTAATAAATCTTCCACCGATTAACAATGAAAGGACTTCTTTTGATAAATTCGATTGGTTAATAGTTCCGTCTATTACTTCAATTGTCATGTTATATAAACTAAATAAAACCAAATACGTACAGTAAGGTACAAGCAATCTAAATGTTAGTTTTTTTATAAAAAATTTGAGTTCATTAATTGAATTGACCGGTTTAAATAAATACCCACTAATAATAAAAAAGAGCGGCATATGGAACCAGTAAATAAATGTAATAGAATTCGGACCTTCTGTAGAATGACCATAAACAACCAAAAAGATACCGATCATTTTGGCAACATCCAACCATTTTTCACGTTCTATTTTCATTTTATCACCTTGTTTTTATGGCCCGCTTAAAGTAAAAAACTTCAAATCATAGCCAATTTTTTTAAATAATGTCCAACATATTGTAACCGATGAGTATTACAAAGTGACAACATGGACGTTACAATCAAGTTATAAAATGTAAATGAATATTTCATAAATGATACAAACAAATTTGGATATTAAGTGTAGCACGGGATGATACACACTGGTAAAAAATGTAAATTTTTATTAAAAATTATTAATAATCAGTTCTTTCGACAAATATATTCTGTTTTGCATTATATACTTAGCAGGCTGAATTATAAAAGATCGTGCACTTTTTAAATAATCATTTCATTAGTCGAGGTGAAGGAATAATAATGGGCTCAATTATTAAAGTTGAAAATCTTAAAAAGAAATATGGAGATTTTTACGCTGTAAATGGAATTAGTTTTGAGGTTGAAAAAGGTGAAGTATTTGGATTACTCGGTCCAAATGGAGCTGGTAAATCGACGACAATGGAGATGCTTGTAGGATTAAGAAAACCAGATGAAGGTACGGCTACTATTGCAGGGCATGTAATCGGCAAAGACTCATATAAAATCAAACAAGAGATTGGGATCCAACTCCAATCAACTTCATTATTTGAACTGTTAAAAGTAAAAGAAATCATTGAAATGTATGCAAGCTTTTATCCAAGTCATATCCCGATTCAACCGTTGATCGATGAAATGCTTTTATCTGAAAAACAAAATAGTCTAGTAAAAGGATTATCAGGAGGACAAAAACAGCGATTAGCGATTGCATTAGCATTAATTCATGATCCTCAAATTATATTTTTAGATGAGCCAACTACAGGACTTGATCCACAGGCTCGTAGAACGTTGTGGGATATCATTTTAAAACTAAAAGAACGAGGTAAAACAGTAGTTTTATCAACCCACTATATGGATGAGGCTCATGTACTAGCAGATCGCATTGGAATTATGGATAAAGGTAAATTAATTGCGCTAGATACACCAAACAATTTAGTTAGTTCAATTTCTGCAGAGAGTGCGATTGAATTTAAGACAAAGCTACCAGAGCAAGAAGAAAAGTTCGCACATTTAGACAATGTAATGAATGTCGTGATCAATCATGATTTCGTAACATTGTATACTCGTAATCTACAAGCTTCATTAATGGCCTTGCTTGAGTATACAAAAGAACAGGATATGATAATTTCGGATTTATCGACAAGAACTGCGACTCTTGAGGACGTATTTTTACATATGACTGGAAGGGGGTTACGTGAAGAATGAAGGCTTATTATCAATTAACTTTAGCCCAACTTCGGATTTATGTACGTAATCGTCAAGCACTAATTTGGACACTTTTATTCCCATTTTTCTTTATGATTATTTTTGGATTAATGTTTAACGATGGGAATACAACTAGTTATTCAGTGAACCTAATTGATTATGACAACACACAAGTAAGTAAACAAATTACAACTGTTTTAGAGAAACAAAAGTCACTTAAAATTCATAAAAAAACAAATGAATTAAAGTCTAGGAAATTATTATCTGATGGTAAAACTGACTTTGTAATCGTCATTAACAAAGGTTTTCAAAATCAAGTTACAACTAAACAACAATCTGCTCCTGCTCAAATAAAAGTACTATATAATGAAAGTAATGCAGGCCAGCTTCAAGGTGGAATAGCAACGATTACTGCATATGTTGATGCTGCTAGTAAACAAATGGCAGGTTATACACCTAAAATTGTAACAGACTTTAAAGGAGTAGCTGGAATTACCCTTTCATATTTAGACTTTTTAGTGCCCGGAATTATTGCAATGCAAATCATGAATAATAATATGAATGGTGTCGCAGGACAAATTGCCTCTTGGAGGGAACGAGGCGTGCTAAGACGAATGCAAGGCACCACATTAAGAGCCTCAACGTTTATTGCTGCTCAAATCACAGCAAGGCTAATATTAAATAGTTTACAAGCCATCTTAACAATTCTAATTGGCTACTTTGGATTCGACGTTAGTATTCGAGGATCATTCTTATTAGTAGTATTGTTAGTTGTATTAGGTACATTAACATTTATGAGCATCGGATTTATTATAGCAAGTTTAGCAAAAAGTCCAGAAAGTGCTGGACCAATTGCAGGCTTTATTTCGTTCCCACTTATGTTTTTAGGTGGAGTATTTTTCCCTGTAAATAACATGCCCGAATATTTACAACCGATTATAAAGACAATTCCTATTACGCACTTATCAACTGCAATGCGAGACATCATGAATGTCGGAGCATCATTTGGAGATTTACTCCCAGATTTCGGCTGGTTATGCGTCTGGATGGTCGTAAGCTTCTTAATCGCTGCTCGTACATTTAGATGGGAGTAAGGGCAGAACAAGGAGGCTCAAGAATATCGCCCCTTTGAAAGCGAGCACCCTGTAGTGGAAAACAACATCACATTACTTATGTAATTGACAACTTCTTTTTTCAACAGCATGAAGACTTTCGCTAATTTTAGTGAAAGTCTTTTTATTTTACCTTTTTTTTCCCGACTACTCCCATTCTTGTCTTTAAGAATAGTTATGCAGTATTTATTGCATACTATTTAAAAATTAAGATTAGGTGAGTTATAGGTGAGTTCAATATTCGAAATCTATTTTCGTGATGTAAAGCGGGTTATAACAAATTGGGCAGCATTGATGATTATCATTGGTTTAATTATCATGCCCTCAATGTATGCATGGTTTAATATAAAGTCTTCTTGGGATCCGTACGGCAATACAAAGGGCTTAAAGATCGCAATAGTAAATGAAGATCGTGGTGCTACGGTCTTAAATAATAAAATTAATATCGGCAACGAAGTAATACATTCTTTAAAACAAAATCCTTCTTTAGGCTGGAGGTTTACAAGTAAGCAAGTCGCAAATGAAGGGGTTAAACAAGGAAAATATTACGCTAGTATTTTAATTCCAAATGATTTTTCAAATAAAATTAGCACGGTTTTAACAGATCATCCACAAAAACCTGAACTAGTTTATCAAGTTAATGAAAAGCTGAATATAGTTGCTCCGAAATATACTGAAAAAGGTGCAACCAGTATTGCGGGTGAGATTACAAAGAAATTTGAAAAGACCGTAAGTAAGGAAGTATTGCAGGAGTTTAATAAAATAGGAATTGACTTACAAGCAAATTTACCTGAAATAAAAAAATTTGAGCAAATGGTTTTTAAGCTTGAAAAAGATTTACCGGAAATAAAGAAAACTGTGAATACAGCCTTAAATGACTATAAAAAAGTACAAAGCGTTATTCAAACTACAAAAAAAGACATGGAATTGATTAATAACATCGTAGCAAATAGTGAGAAATTAATGGCAAGTTTAAGTGGGTTTTTTAATCAAATTAACAAAGCAATTCAAGATTCAACTCCATTTATTAAAGAGACACTTAACCTACTTCAAAACCAGTCTGTTGTTATACAAAGTACATTATCACAATTACAGAATCAAACGATTAGTAAAGACGAGTCCATGCGGCTATCAAATGAAATCGGAAAAGTACTACCGAATTCAAAAAATATGGTTACTTCTTTAAATCAAGTGCTTCAATCGTTTAATAGCTTAGGTACTACAGCAGATTTTAGTAAAGATATTAGTTCATTAAAAGATCTAGAAGCAGACTTAATGATGATTCAAAATGAAAATTCTCAATTAAAAAGTGCAATACAAAGCGGAAACGGTCTACCGAATGATTTACTTCAAAAAATGAATGAGAGCGCGACAAGTATAAATAACAAAATAAACAGTTTAACTGGAAATTTTGATCAAGATTTAGCTCCAAAAATAAGTGAAGCTTCAAGATTAGTGAATGAATCATTAAAAAATACTCAGACTGTTTTAGCTGATGCAAAAACAAGTATACCTATAATAAAAGGTGTTCTCCAGGACACATCAAATTTATTAGCAACCAAAAAAGGTGATATACATCAATTAGTAAATGAATTACCAATAATTGAAGCGAAAATAAAAAAAATTGCTAATGAAATTAGAAAGGCTAATGCAAAAGGAAACATCGAGGATTTAATTAATTTTCTACGAACAGATATAGAAAAGGTTAGCGATTTTTATTCGAACCCAATCGTAATAAAAAAGGAGCGAATGTTTCCAATACCGAATTATGGTACAGGTTTGACCCCTTTTTATACAACATTGTCGTTATGGGTAGGAGCTTTATTAATGGTATCGTTATTAACAACTGAAGTTCATGAAGAAAAGCCATATAAAAGTAGAGAAGTTTATTTCGGAAGACTATTGACCTTTATAACTATAGGGGTATTACAGACATTAGTAGTGACAACGGGTAACTTCCTGATATTAGGGACTTATGCAGCAAATAAAGGTTATTTTATCTTATTTGCACTATTGATTAGCATTGTATTTACGATTATTGTCTATACGCTTGTTTCGGTTTTCGGAAATATTGGGAAAGGCATCGGTATTATCTTTCTGGTTCTCCAAATATCTGGAGCGGGAGGAGTTTATCCGATTCAAGTAACTCCGCCATTTTTCCAAAAAATAAATCCGTTTCTACCTTTTACCTATGCATTAAGCTTGTTAAGGGAGGCGACTGGTGGAATCGTTTGGGATACCATTTATAAGGACCTTCCAATACTAGTTCTTTTTGTCGTCATTGCAATTATATTGGGGGTAGGTCTTAAAGCAACTATTAATAAAAGAGCAAGTAAAGTTGCTGATCTTTCCAAGAAGAGCAGACTTATTCATTAATCGTTTGAAAAATAAATTCATATAAAAATCATTGAACTGTTTTACCAAGTGCTATAACATAGATAAAAGTTATATCTTTATAGCTTTTAGGAGAAGTAGGTGTTTTGTATGAAATTATCAGTTGTTGTGTATTGCTATAACAATGGAGAAAATTTTGAGAGATTTCACGTTAATTTATCAAATACAGTAAAGTTACTTAAAGAAGATTATGAAATTATTTATATAAACGACGGAAGTGATGATGATACACTACTAGCACTTCAAGTTGTTGCAAATCATAGCAGTCATTTGAAATATATCTCGTTTACTCGCCGCTTTGGAAGAGAGGGAGCAATTAGTGCTGGACTTGAACATGCAAAAGGCGAGGTAGTCATCCTAATGGATGGAAACTTTGTACATCCACCCAATGTTATTTTAGAGATGATGGATGAATACAAAAAAGGACATAACCATGTAGTTGCATCGAAAAAAATAGAGAATTCAGTTCTAAAAAAAGCAAAAAAAGGCATTTTTGAGAAGGTTGTTAAAAAATTTGTGGACCCTGATATTTTGCAAAACGAATCAGATTTTCGTTTGTTAAGCAGAAAAGTAGTAAATGCTATTTTAAGCATGCCAGAATCAAACCGCTATTCAAAAGGTATTTTTAACTGGGTTGGTTATAAAATAAAAACGATTGAGTATGAAATAACATCAAGAATCATTAACAAAGAGACAGAGGTCAAAAGACTAGATTCAATAAAAAGAGCCATTGAATATATATTGTGCTTTAATACAAGGCCATTGAGGTTGTTAACGAAAGTCGGGTTATTATTAATTGGAATAAGTATTGTAATCTTTATTATGATGAGCTTTAAAGTTCTTTTTGTTGGGATTAGAATTCCTGGTTTATATACGATCTCAAACTTCATTATGTTATTTGGCGGAGTTCAAATCTTGATGATTGGAGTATTAGGCGAATATTTAGGTAAGATTTATTACGAAACAAAGAGAAGACCCCAATATATCGTTGAGGCTTCAAGCTATGATGAAAAATAAATATTACGATATGATAAATTTGGAAATTCGGCAAGAATCTTGTCGAATTTCTTTTTTCGTTACATAATATTTAAAGATAGAATAATATTTTAATGAAAGCTTGGAGAATAAAATGGGGAGTATTTATAAAGCTATTCCGGGGGTAGTTCTTTGCCTTATTATTGCACTTACTAGTGAAACACTTTCTTATCTATTGCCTGTTGGAGCAGCTACATTTTCAATAATAATCGGATTGATTGTCGGTAATACAGTACACTTAAAGTCTTATTTTGAAGGTGGTAGAAAGTTTGCTGAAAGTAAATTATTAGAGGTCTCAATATTTTTATTAGGGGCAACGATCAGCATTCAAATGATTAGCTTACTAGGATTAAAAGGAATTTTGTTAATCGTGACACAAATGTGTTTAGTCATCATTTTTACGATTTGGTTTGGTGAAAAATTAGGTTTTGGTTTAAATTTTAGCTATCTAATGGCAAGTGGAAATGCAGTTTGCGGTTCATCAGCAATTGGCGCAACAGCCCCAGCTATACAAGCCACGCAAGAAGAAAAGGGACTGGCTGTCACACTTGTAAATATGATGGGAACAGTCTTAATGTTTATTCTGCCTTTAATAGCATCTGTATTATATCACTCAGAAACATTGCCTACCTCCGCACTAATCGGAAGTACATTACAATCAGTGGGACAAGTAGTTGCGAGTGGTAGTTTAGTGAATGATGAAGTAAAGAATTATGCCACTTTATTTAAACTGATTCGAGTAGTTTTTTTAGTTTTTGTAGTTTTTAGCCTATCTACTATAAAAAGAAGGCACATAGCAGAGGAATCTATTGAAAAAGTAAAAATTCAATTTCCTTGGTATGTAATTGGATTTGTGATCCTTTGTGTTTTTTATAGTTTAGGATTACTACCGAGTTGGGCTGCGAATTTTTCAAATAAGACTAGTCACTTATTTGAAATTATTGCACTCGCTGCAATAGGTTTAAATGTAAATTTAAAAATGATCATTAAACAAGGGAAGTCACTTTCACTTTATGCATTAAGCATTGTAGGTTTTCAAATCATCATCGCAATTTTGCTTATTCAAGTAATCTATTAATAATCGTGAAACAACGACAAGAAACAACAAATCATATCTATTTCTCGGGAAATTTCGTCAGGAAAGGTGGTATTTCATTGCTTCAACTATCATCAAATTGGAGAGAAAAATTAAAACTAGAGTTTGAAAAACCGTATTTTAAAGATTTATTGCAATTTCTTGAAAAAGAATACAAGGAACAAACAATATACCCTGCCAAAGAGCATTTATTTCAGGCTTTAAACGAGTGTTCATACGAAGATTGTAAAGTAGTGATTATTGGACAAGATCCTTATCATCAGCCAGGTCAAGCGCATGGGTTAAGTTTTTCTGTATTACCGGGAGTAAAAATACCGCCTTCTTTAAGAAATATTTATAAGGAATTAAATAGCGATTTAGGGATAGAAATACCAACGAGCGGTTACCTAATTAAGTGGGCGAAGCAGGGGATTTTATTATTAAATACTGTTTTAACTGTTCGTGAAGGGGAACCAAATTCGCATAAAAATAAAGGATGGGAACTATTTACGAATACAATCTTATCCGAGTTAAACAAGCAAGATCGTCCGATTATTTTTGTTCTATGGGGTAAACATGCTCAAGCTAAAGAAGAATTGATTACGAATAACCACCATGTAATATTAAAATCACATCATCCAAGTCCATTGTCAGCTAGTAGAGGATTCTTTGGAAGTAAACCATTTTCACAAATTAACCAAAAACTAGTAGAACTTCAACTAGAACCGATTGACTGGTCAGTTGAGTAGTCTATAAATAAGATTTAAAGAAGGGTTGTTGTGATCAACCCTTTCTTGTATTTATTACTTATTACTTAATATAAACTTTTCAACAACTTTAGCGACGCCATCTTCGTTATTTGTAGCAGTGACATAATCTGCTTGTTGCTTTATTTCTTCAGGAGCATTTCCCATCGCAACGCCTAGTCCCGCAAACTTAATCATCGGTAGGTCATTATATCCATCTCCTACTGCGATTACTTCGTCCTGTCGAATTCCTAAAATTTGAATTAAGTGATTTAGACTTTTACCTTTATCTACTTCACTGTTCGTTAATTCTAAAAAGAATGGCTTTGAGCGCATGACACTAATTTTACCTTCAAGCTCTTTTTGAAGTATTTTTTCAACTTGAGCTAATTTTTCTGGATCCTCCAACATTAAGAGTTTTACAACATCATTTTGCACATGCTCGGTAAAGCTGCTTACTTCTTTAATAGGCATGCCTGTGAGCTGGCCTTCAATATCAGTATATTGATTCCCTTTTTCTGTAATAATATCATTTTCAACATATGTATGAACGAAGACGTTATGTTTCTTACTAAGCTCATAAAGTTCATGTGCTTGCTCTTTTGTTAGTGTACATTCATAAACATTATTTTTTGTTTGATAATCAGTAATGATTCCTCCATTAAATGATAGGACATAGCTACCATAATCATGAAGTAATAGTTCCTCAGCTAACTTATGCATAGCAAAGGTTGGTCTGCCAGAAGCTAACACTACTTTTACACCCATATCTTGAGCTTTGAGTAAAGCTTCCTTCGTTTTTTGAGAAATAACATGTTGGTCCGTTAAAAGCGTGTCATCGATATCCAAAACGATCATTTTATAGTTCAAATTACAATACCTCCTAAAAATTAACTTTTTTAGTATACCACCGTTCGAATAAAATAGTGCTTAATTTGGTTGGTATTCGCTTTCAGAAAAAAGCCATAGTATAATAGGGTTTATTGGATGGTGTTAATAAAGTTTGGTGGTGATTTATCTGAATATCAGTGTAGAAAAAGTAATCCAGCAAATTGAAAATGAGTTACATAAGGCAAAAGTAAGTACACAAAAACCTGGACAGTTTCGGGAAAGAATTGCCAGTATTCGTTCTTTATGTGAGTTACTTCTTGAAGACGAGAGCGGTGTAGAGGTTCCAAAGAATATAGTAACTAGTAGTATTGTTCAATCAATACCAAGTCAGCCTATTATGTCTAGACCTTCTGTTATGCCTAAATTGGACGATTCGGAACAAAGTGGATCATTATTAGATTTTTAAGATAAAGGGGGAGAAGATGTGAAGCTATTTTTCTTACTAGGTAGTATTTTTGCATTTTTAGTAATCGCATTAGGTGCATTTGGAGCACATGGACTTGAGGGGAAAATCTCTGAAAGATCACTTCAAATTTGGCAAAAGGCTGTTCAATATCAAATGTTCCAAACTGGTGGACTATTTATTATTGCATTTTTAATTGATAAATTTGGTTCAACGACACAATTAATGTGGGCGGGATGGTTATCTGTAATAGGGATCATCTTATTCTCAGGTAGCTTGTACATATTAAGTGTATCTGGAATTAAAATACTAGGTGCAATTACTCCATTAGGTGGTTTAGCATTTTTAGTAGCTTGGATATTAGTAGGAATATCAGTAATGAAATAAAAAAAGTGTTCAATAAAAGTGCAATTATTGCACTATATTGAACACTTTTTTTTAAAGTTGATAAGGTAAAGCTATTTCTTCGTCAAATGTGACGTAATCTAAGTAAATTGTTAACAATATGAAAGTTTTAGTTGTATTTACATCTCTGAGTACAATATGATCACGTCCAGCTCCCATAATATACCCTACAAATACTTGTTGTTGGTGACCAGTGAACGTCATATAAACCGTAGCAATTTTCCCACGATTGGCTCTAAGTATATTTTCTACATAGGATTGTTCAAACATACTAGCTGAGGCGGTAACTTGACCTTGTTGGGTAATCATCCCCCCTGATGGAGCTGCAAATCCTTGCCCCTGTCCTGTTTGTTGTCCTTGACCTTGGGCAGGTTGCGCCGCACGATAAAGATTTGGATAATATTCGTAAGGATTACTCAAAGAAAAAACCTCCCTTAGTTAAATCAAATTAAACACTGTAAACTTTCGGACAATCTTGAGCAGTTGGTTGATAAAAGCAATGCGACTTAAATCTCCCTGCTAGTTTTTGGTTAAACCAAGTTCCTGGGCATGAACCTGCAGGTCTGAAGAACCATAGGCCATAAGTTGCTGGCCAAAAACGCTGTCCAGCTATTACTTTTCTAGATAACTCAATATCTTGGTCTCTGGCACGTTGATAAAAGTAAGATTTTTGAACAGCTTCGAATCCACCTGGATTCTGATAAACCATATCTTTTATACTTCGAATGTCTCTAAAATCTAAGCAATCACATAAAACCCTATTAACACATACATTTCCAACCATTAACATACCTTCTACACCTTCGCCTTCAGCTTCAGCACGCATTAATCTAGCAAGCAAAGCAACCTCAGCGTCAGTATAACGAATTACAGCCATAAAAAAGCCTCCTCATCCGAATTAAATATTCTGCATGAATCCCATTGGTGATCGGAAAGCGAGGACTAATTAGTTCGTTCACTACTGTAACTATATTAAAATTGAAAGAAACATATGACATCTTTTCCAACAGGAAAATAAAAAAACTTCTCAAAAAAGAGAAGTCTTTTTATTTATATACTATGATTTTTTGTATTAAGTGGATACCCTTAAGTATTCAATTAAACGTAAAGATATTTTGAGAATGCATCTTCTTTTAGGATTGTTCCAACAAAGAATGAACCAAATACTCCGTAACGAGCACTTACTTCATCAAAACGCATTTCATAAATTAATTTTTTGAATTGAAGTACGTCTTCTGCGAATAAAGTAACGCCCCATTCATAATCATCAAATCCTACAGAACCAGTAATAATTTGTTTAACTTTACCAGCGTAACCACGACCAATTTTTCCGTGGCTGTACATCATTTCTTTACGAGCAGCTGAAGGAAGCATATACCAATTATCTTCGCCTTCACGCTTTTTATCCATTGGATAGAAGCATACGTATTGAGATTTTGGTAAAGCAGGGTAAAGTCTAGCGCGAACATGCGGATTTTGATATGGATCGCCATCTTCTTCGCTTAAGTAATTACTTAATTCAACTACAGAAACGTATGAATAAGTTGGAATCATATACTGAGATAATGTAGTTTTATTAATTTCTGTTTCAATATGTAATAACTCATCCATTGTAGGTCTTAAAACCATAAACATAATGTCTGCTTTTTGACCTAAAATATTGTAAATAGCATGGCTACCTTCACCAGAATCAGCAACTTGATTCCATTTTGAGAAAACTTGTTGGAACTCTGTAATCGCCAGTTGACGCTCATCACTACTTAATTGTTTAAAAGCATGCCAATCCATACTTCTAAAATCATGTAAACAATACCAGCCATCTAAAGTTTTTGCAGCTTCACTCATTTTAAATCCCCCAAACGTTATCGTATTGATTTTCATTTATATAGCATACTACAAATAAAAGTATTTTGTAAAAACATACAAAATTATACAATATCCAAATTTAGTTAGAAAATTAGGAATTAATTTACTTTAAATGATAGCGCTTTATTAAATATATTATATTTTTCATTACTCTAAAAAGGTTTTATTCTAATTATGTACAAATAAAATAATTTTAAAGATTTTGGAGGCAATTATGAGCAACTTATTTGAAAGCATTAAACAAAAAGTATCAGGTAAAGGTATTTCAATCGTTTTACCAGAAGGTACAGATGAGAGAATTTTAACAGCTGCTGACAGACTTGCGAAAGAAGATGTATTAAAACCGATTTTAATAGGTAACGTAGAAAACGTAAAAGAAAAAGCAAATAGCTTAGGTTTAGAACTTCAAGGAGTAGAAATTTTAGACCCATCTACTTATGGAGAAATGGAGCAACTAGTTGCATCATTTGTTGAACGCCGTAAAGGAAAAGCAACTGAAGAGCAAGCTCGTAAAGCATTATTAGATCCAAACTACTTTGGAACAATGTTAGTATATGCAAACAAAGCTCAAGGATTAGTTAGTGGTGCTACACATTCAACTGCAGATACAGTACGACCAGCGCTTCAAATCATTAAAACAAAACCAGGCGTTGCAAAAACATCTGGAGTATTTATCATGGTTCGTGAGGATGAGAAATACGTATTCGCAGATTGCGCGATTAATATTGCTCCAAATAGCCAAGATTTAGCTGAAATTGCTATTGAAAGTGCAAAAACAGCTAAACTATTTGACATTGAACCTAAAATCGCAATGTTAAGCTTTTCAACTAAAGGATCTGCAAAATCGCCTGAAACTGAAAAGGTTGCAGAAGCAGTTAAAATTGCAAAAGAGCTTGCGCCTGAATTAACTTTAGATGGCGAGTTCCAATTTGATGCAGCATTTGTACCATCTGTTGCAAAAAGCAAAGCTCCTGATTCAGTTATTCAAGGTGATGCGAATACATTCGTATTCCCAAGCTTAGAAGCAGGTAACATTGGTTACAAAATTGCTCAACGTTTAGGTAACTTTGAAGCAATCGGACCAATCCTACAAGGCTTAAATATGCCTGTTAATGACTTATCTCGTGGTTGTAACAGTGAAGACGTTTATAAATTATCAATCATCACAGCTGCTCAAGCACTATAATTAGGGCAGATTAAGTAAAAAGAGTGCTCTTAAGTCAATGAACTTATGAGCACTCTTTTTTATGGAACACCTTGAGAAATTGGTTTACTTATTGATGCAACCTGATTTTAACAAAAAACCAAAAGGAATATTCAGTGATGGATAATCCTTTTTTATTAAGAAGTTGATTGGAACGAAAGGGTGCACGACTCCTATGGGATTAGCGGGAAGGCTAAAGACCCCACAGGCTGGCCGAGGAGGCTAAAGAATCTCGCCCCATGGAAAGCGAGCAAACTGTAGTGGAAATCATACCACACAACTTATTTATCAGTGATAAAATTAATTGACAAAGTCCTTTTTCAGCAGCATGAACCAAAAGGAAGATTCAATTCCCTTTTGGTTTTTCATTTTAAAGAGTTCTTTTGTTCTTATCAGTCTTGCATAGAACTTATATCCGAATTACGATCAATCATTCGTTGCAAATGATAATTATATAATTCTATTTCATCATCAAGTAAGGAGTTAGGTGTTAATTTTGGAGTTAATTTAATTAATGATTGAAGTAGTCTTGTCATTACATCCGTCACTGTTAGATTTAATGATAGTAGTTCGGAAAGAGATGCCATTGTATCAGGTATAATTGTAGGATATTTAAATGAAGTTTCTTTGTGATCAATCGCAATTTCATAAAAATCTTTAATAATAGAAGCACGTTTTGAACCACTTTCGTTAATGCATAAATAAATTTGAACAGCAACCCCTTTACGTATCCTACGTTGAGAGATACCCGCAAATTTCTTGTCATCAATACTTAAATCAAAATCTCCTGGACAATATGATCCTACTATTTCTTTTGCCACTATTTTATCTGTTAAATCCTTAAACATATCTTGAATTAGTGCATACATCGTTTCATAACCATCATTAATTTGCAGTTTATGTTCAGCCTCTGGAAAGAGGATCGATATATTTAGAACACCTTCATCTAAAACAACAGCTAGCCCACCTGAATTTCGTACGATTGCTTTGTATCCATGGTCATTAAGAAATTTAACCCCATTTGTTAGATTCGGTAGTCTAGTATCTTGTATTCCTAGAACTATTGTGTTGTGGTGTACCCAAGTTCGAATTGTTGTAGGAGACTCCATTTTCCCAATTTTTGTACATAATGTGTCATCTAGTGCAAAAGATTGGATCGCCTCAAAGGATGGCCCTAAAGTTGAGCCGTCTATAAAACGTATTTCATCTGTTTGTAACCGATTCAAATGTTGATTCATTAAATAAGCCCCTTGCGTTTTGCGTTTGTTTTCCTATTTTAGCATGATTTTAAACTAAATAAAAAAACTTCATATTCAGGAGATTTCATTATTTAAAGTAAATACGCAGATATATTATTCCAGAAAACAAGTACATATAAATCTATCCCAGCTGTAAAAAATAATCGTGTATATGAAATGCTTGGCAATGGCGCTTCGTTCAGTGAACCAGTTACACTTGAAAAACAGCTAGCATTCTTTAAAAAATCATTTTTAGGAAATTAATAGATTGTAGCGGGATTATCAAATTTAGTATGCATTAAAATAGAGGAACCAAATCAATATTAAGATTTAGTTCCTCTATCTTATAAATGACAATGTTATTCTGCAATTTTTTCTAAATTTCCGTTTTTATCCATTCTAAAGGATGTTGCCGCTGGTTTCTCTTCCTCTTCAAATAATACTAATTTTCTAGCACGGTTCATTATTTTCATCATTGTTTCATAGTCTTCTTGAACAGTAGTAGCATCTTTTTCAAGCTTTTCTACTTGTCTCTGTAATTGTGAATTTCGTTCCTGTAATTGCATAAGCTCTCTTTTTAGTTGATCATTTTCACGGACTAAACGATCGCTACCAATCTGACTGCTTGAGAGACCTTGTAAGAACTGGATGACATCAAACATTGTAATTGAACTTTTTCTTGTATTCATTGGTGGTGCTGGTGGTGGAGTCTGTGATTGATACTGATTTTGAACGGAAGGTATACTTGAAAATATCTCAGTCGTTGGTTCCTCGTTATGCGTTACTTCTACGCTTGCATCATTTTCATTATCAGTTTCCACAAAGGATGCAAATTCTTGATCGAGTTCAACACCATACTCTAAATCTTGTTCATCATTTAAATAACGATCAAAATTACTAGATACATCTGTTTGTATATAACTAGATTCAGAAGGTGTATATAATAATTTTTTCTTAGCATCTTCACCTTTAGCGTGTCGAAGCTTTTCTTTACGGAATTTCTTTGCTAATTGAAGTGCTTTTTCATAATTATAGCGAACTACGGCATTCCAACGAAAACCACATGCAGCCGAAGTACGTTCTAAAACATCGCCTACTTCTTCAAAGGCATTTAATTGGGTACTACCTTCTCGTACATGACGTAAAACGGTTTCCGCTAAAAGTAAATCATTTTCTTCAGTCCAAGCATCCTGTCTTAATTTCATCATAGGAATTTCCCCTCAACTTTCTTTTATTCAATTAATCGATTTAATAACTAGCTGATTAATAGAAGTTTGGACAAAAAAATAGAAAACTATACAAAAAATAGAAAATAGTAGAATACTATTTGGAGTGATTTAATTGGAAAACTTGCATGTCCTTTTTGGAACGAGTAAAATTACTGCTGAGTATGTTCAATTTAGAACAGAAAGGATTGTAAAAAAATGTCAAATGAATTTAGAATATGTGATGACTGCCAGGCGACAAATATTAAAACATTAGTCCCTCGCTTAAAAAGAATAGATGATGAAGCAGAGATTAAAATTGGTTGTCAATCTTACTGTGGGCCAGGACGTAAAAAATCATTTTGTTTCGTAAACAATCGTCCCTTATCTGCACCAAACGAAGATGATCTACTTGTAAAGATAAAGTCAAAACTAGGTAAGAATTAAACGCTCCTTCATCTTTAGGAGCGTTTTTTTGATATAATAGTAAAGATAGAAGAGTCCTGTTCAGAAAGTAAGCCCATTAGCATATAAAGAATTAGTATACATATTGAAAGGGGGCCAAGATATGTCATATCGTTTCCAAAAGCTTTATGAGGAAAAAGTATTTAAAGATCCTGTACATCGTTATATTCACGTAAGAGATCAAGTTATTTGGGATTTAATAGGTACGAAAGAATTTCAGAGACTACGCAGAATTAAACAGCTGGGTACTACATATCTGACGTTTCATGGAGCTGAGCATAGTCGATTTACTCACTCGCTTGGCGTTTATGAAATTATAAGACGTATGGTAGATGATGTTTTTTCTGGTCGTCCTGAATGGAATGATGATGATCGCTTATTAGCTCTTTGTGCTGGATTATTACATGATGTTGGTCATGGTCCTTTTTCGCATACATTTGAGAAGATATTTAATTTAGATCATGAAGAATTAACGAGAGAAATTATAGAGGGTTCAACAGAAATTAATGAAATCCTAAGAAAAGTTGGGGATGACTTTCCTAAGAAAGTATCAGAAGTGATTGAGAAAACATCGGTGAATAAGTTAGTTACAAGTATGATTTCAAGCCAAATCGATGCAGATCGAATGGATTATCTCCTTAGAGATGCTTACTACACTGGCGTAAGTTACGGCAATTTTGATATGGAACGAATTTTGAGAATTATGCGCCCTCGACCTGATGGTGTCGTTATTAAACAATCAGGTATGCATGCTGTTGAGCACTACTTAATTAGTCGATTCCAGATGTACTGGCAAGTTTATTTTCATCCAGTGTCTAGGAGCGCGGAAGCCATTTTACAAAAAATATTACAAAGGGCTAAATATTTGCATGAAACAGGTTACCATTTTAATTATGTACCAGTGCATTTTGGTCATTTATTTGAGGGAAAAGTTGATTTAGATGAATATATCAAATTAGATGAATCAGTTCTTTTGTATTATTTCCAAGTATGGCAGGAGGAATCTGACCAAATCTTGAGTGATCTATGTCAACGGTTCTTAAATAGGAAATTATTTCAATATGTAGACTTTGATACACAAAAACATACTGAAAAGTTTGCTGAATTAAAAGAGTTATTTTTAGAAATAGAGATAGACCCGGAATACTATTTAGTCATCGATACAATTTCTGACGAAGCTTATGATTATTTTAGATATGGTGAAGAAGGTGGAAAGAAGCCGATTTTACTATTGCAAACGAACGGTGATTTGAAAGAAATTTCGCGTAAATCAGAGCTAGTAGATGGAATAACTGGTAAAAAGTTATTCGATTCTAAGTTATATTTTCCTCATGATTTAATTTATAATAATCCTGATGAAAAGAAAAAGAAAGTAATCGAAATGATTGAAGAAATAGCAGGGGCTAAAAGAAGATAAAAACAGTAAACGGAAGTTATTCCGTTTACTGTTGATGTATGTAAGGAATTCTATTCGTCACTAAGGCGTTTACCTGCAACTGCATAATGGTTTTTTGTCATTTCTTCAATGAAAACAACAATCTTTTCAGTTGGAGCACCTGTTGTTTCACTTACAGCATCAGTAACTTTTTCAACTAATGCTTTCTTTTGTTCTTCAGTGCGACCTTCGAGCATTTTTACTGTAACGTATGGCATATTATGACCTCCTTCGTTTTATCATTTTTATTATAACTCAGGAAGTCAGAATAATAACGATTAAATCGATTAACATTGAAGAAATCATAAAGAATAAATTAAACTATTAATAAATTAACCGTTAAATTATATAAAAAGCAATTTTTCTCGAAAGGAGCAAAGAATGGGATCATTTTTTCAATATCCATTAAAAGATATACCATTAATATTATTAGTTGTTGCAATTTCGTTATCAGTTCACGAATTCGCGCACGCTTATGTAGCTTATAAATTTGGAGATGACACGGCAAAAAGACAAGGCAGATTAACGCTTTCTCCATTTAGACATTTAGATATTTTCGGTACAATTGCGATAATTATTTTAGGCTTTGGTTGGGCAAGACCAGTTCCTGTAAATCGACATAACTTTAAACATCCGAGATTAGCAGGAATCTTAACCACTGCAGCGGGGCCGATTAGTAATCTAATTCTGGCGACGCTAGGTTTAATCGCTTATTCACTATTATATAAGTACGGATTTTTTCATTCTTTCCCACAAGCACTATCACTTACTTTAGATTCTTTTTTTAATATTTTCATTCAAATGAATATAGTATTATTTGTATTTAACTTAATTCCTCTTCCACCACTAGATGGATATCGAATTTTAGAGGATTTAGCTCCTAATGATCTTCGTGCAAAAATGTCACAATATGAGCAATATGGAGCATTTGTATTTTTAGTTTTAGTATTAACTCCATTAGATAACTATACAATTCAACCAATTTTCCAGGTTGCTATACCTTCAGTTTTCCACTGGATTAATTCAATCGTTACACCATTAATTTTTTAGGAGGGGCACAATGTCTGATCAACCAAAAAAGAAATCACTAGGTTTTAATATATTAAAAAATGATTCAACAAGTGGGCATGGCGGATTTGGTGTTGGAGCAATTAGTTTAGAAAATATTTCTCCAGTCTTTATTGATATACAAGAGAATGATGTTTTTGTAGATATCGGTGCAATGCACGCAAGAAGTTCAGTTGAAAAGGGGATCAAGTTTTTAACGAATGAGGATGAAGTTCCTAATGGAAAACCTTATTGGTTAGTATGGGTCGCAACTGAGCGAACTGAAAACGGTCCTTATTATGCTGGGGTAACAGGTTGCTACATGACTGTTGATCGCGAAGCTAGAAGGGGATATAAGCTTCTTCCTGACCATGTAAATAAAATGGATAGAGCGATGAAACGTAAAATAATTGTTGAACAGATGGATGAAAAGTCTCGTAAATTATTAGCCAATTTCTTAAAATCGCACAATGAAGAGATGTGGAATAATTCATCTGAACAATTAAAAACTGAACTTTTAGGATAGTATACTTTTTCTGGTAAATTATATAAAAAATTTGAAGAAATCGTCGAATAATCTTTTTACATTTAAGACTAAATAAAGTAAACTAATAATAGCTTGGACAAAGCTAGGACTAGGACAAACAAAAGACCTTACCAATTTGGTGAGGTCTTTTGTTTTTAAAGTAAATATTGTGAATACCAAGGCTTACTGTCTTTATTTTCCTTTTTATGTTTTTGGTTTATTTTTTTATTCATACAAGGCTTTGTTGGTTGTGTCCCTTTACGAAAATAAAGTGAAACCTTATCGCCGCAGCCTTCCTTAAACAAAAGACCAGTCTTTTCATCTACAGCAACTTTAACTAGGTCATTAGGTAGTTTAGTGTCTATATTTTTATCCAATAAATTTGTCATAACTGATGCCCATACCTTCTTCGACAGTGAACTTTCCTCTACGGTTAAATTTTTTGAATGATCATAACCTACCCATACTCCAACAATAAGATTTGAATGGAATCCAATCATCCAGCTGTCCGTTTTTGTAGTGCCAGTTTTACCATAATAATCTTTTGATAGTTCAGGAATAATACTAGTACCTGTTACTGGCAAGTAGCTTGAAAAACTTGTATTGAACATGCCATTCATTAGTTGTTTAAGAATAATGGTTTGATCTTTATCTAATCTTTGTTTTTCATCAAACTTTTCTTTATAGAGCGTCTTTCCGGTTTGAGTTTTAATCTCTTTTACGAAATGAGGAATAACTTCTTTACCATTATTTGCAATTAAAGCATAAGCTCTTGTCATATCGAGCAATGAAGCATCTTGAGTGCCGAGTGCCATTGAAGGTAGTTTATTATTTGGTGTGGTTAAATGGAATAACTTCTGTGCTTTAATAAATTCATCAGCACCAACTGCCTGCTGGGTTTTTACAGCATATATATTGTCTGAAACAGCAATAGCTTTAGCTAGTGTAATTGAACCATGTGCGTATAGATTGCCACTATTTTTGGGACTATATGAATCTCCATTTTCAAAGTGAAATATAGTAGGCTTACTTTGAAGTCTTGTTGATGGGGTATATCCATTTTCAAGTGCACTATAATAAAGAATTGGTTTTATTGTACTTCCTACCTGCCTTTTCGATGCTATTGCTCGATTAAATAAAAACTGTCCTTTCTCACGGCCTCCAGTCATCCCTAATACTTCACCAGTTTGACTATTTAATACAACTACACTAGCCTGTAAATCAGGTTTTGGTCTAATATACTGATCAAATGCTTGATCAATGTGCTTTTGAATAGCAGGATTAAATGTTGTATAAATTTGGCTACCATTGTTATTGATTGATTGTCCAATAGAGGCTGTAATTTCTTTTTGAACGCTTTGTTGAAAATAGGACGTAAATGAAGAATTTGAATTATGTTTAATCGGTTTTAACTTAATCGTTTCATCAATTGCATTTTTAACACTTTTTGAATTGATTAATTTATTCTGTTCAAGTGCTGATAAAATTCGTTGTTGCCTTTTCTTTACAGATGAAAAATGAACATAAGGATCATATTTTGAAGGATTGGCCGGAATACTTAATAAAAATGTAGATTCACCAATTGTCAGCTCGTTCGTCTCTTTTCCTAAGAAGGTATTTGCCGCAGTTTCTAGACCATAAATACCATGTCCAAAATAGATGGTGTTTAAATATGCTTCTAATATTTTATTTTTACTGTAAGCTGATTCAAGTCTCATCGTTAAATAAGCCTCTTTTAATTTACGATTAAGCGTTTTTTGTTGTGAAAGATATAAATTTTTTGCAAGTTGCTGAGTTATTGTACTTCCGCCTTGAGCGTATTGTCCCTTCGTTATATTAATTAAAATAGCAGAACCCATCCTTTTTAAGTCGAAGCCATGATGATGAAAAAAATTACGATCCTCAGAAACTAAAATACTATTGATCGCAATCGGAGGCACATCTGCAATTTTAAGTGTTTTACGATTTTGAAGTAGCTTAGTTTTACTAATCAGTTTTTGATTGTGATCATAATAACTGGAATTTGACTCAATAAATAATGAAGGTTTTGTAGACGTCATAGCAAATAAATAGACACAAGATAAAAATAGTGTACCTGAAATTGAAATAATCGTAAGCAAAATACCGACCTTTTGAAGTGTACGCCAATGGTAAGAGTAGTTGATATTATACAAAAATGTATCCTCCTCTCGATTCATTTCTCTAATTTAATACTAGTATGGTAGATTAAGAGAAATTTTATTCAAATTACTGTAGTAAAAAATATCAAATAATTTAGCTTTAAAAATCTTGCATTTCACAAAAATTACTCTATACTTTTCTTTTGTACGGCAAAAAATTGTCGTAACAACACAAATCCGATAGGAATTAGGAAGAGTGGGGATAATACGAAACATAATCGAAAGAGTGGAGGCTCCTTAGTCAGCCCCGACAAAACGATACTTATGTTTCAAACTAAATCTTGATAAAGAAGGGTAGATGCATTAAATGGAATTATGGTTTACTGAAAAACAAACAAAAAACTTTGGAATTACTGCTAAAATTAATAAAACTTTACATACAGAGCAAACTGAGTTTCAAAAGCTTGACATGGTAGAGACAGAAGAGTTCGGAAACATGCTTATTTTAGATGGTATGGTTATGACAACTCAAAAAGATGAGTTCGTTTACCACGAAATGGTTGCACATGTACCTTTATTCACACACCCAAATCCTGAAAACGTATTAGTTGTAGGTGGCGGTGACGGCGGTGTTATTCGCGAAGTATTAAAACACCCAAGCGTAAAGAAAGCAACTCTAGTTGAAATCGATGGAAAAGTAATTGAGTACTCTAAAATATACTTACCTGAAATTGCAGGAAAATTAGAAGACCCACGTGTAGAAGTAAAAGTAGACGATGGATTTATGCATATTGCAAATAGTGAAAATGTATACGATGTAATTATGGTAGACTCAACTGAACCAGTTGGTCCTGCAGTTAATTTATTTACAAAAGGCTTCTATGCTGGCATCTCTAAAGCATTAAAAGAAGATGGTATTTTTGTAGCTCAAACGGACAACCCATGGTTTACTCCTGAGTTAATTACACAAGTTCAACGTGATGTAAGAGAAATCTTCCCAATCACTCGTTTATACATTGCAAACATTCCAACATATCCAAGTGGAATGTGGACATTTACAATCGGTTCGAAAAAACATGATCCACTTGAAGTAGAAGAGAATCGTTTCTTCGATATTGAGACAAAATATTATACTAAAGAGCTACACAAAGCAGCGTTCGTATTACCAAAATTTGTAGCTGATCTTACTAAATAAGGGGGCTTTATTATGCGTTTTGATGAAGCTTATTCTGGAAATGTATTTATAAAGAGTCATCCAAGTTTTGAAGAAAGCAAAGCAGTTATTTATGGTATGCCTATGGATTGGACTGTAAGTTTCAGACCAGGCTCTCGTTTTGGTCCTGCGCGTATTCGTGAAGTATCAATTGGATTAGAGGAATATAGTCCATATCAAGATAAAGAACTAGAAGAAGTTAAGTATTTTGACGCAGGAGATATTCCATTACCATTTGGTAATGCTCAAAGAAGCCTTGATATGATTGAAGATTATATTGACGGCTTATTAGCTGAAGGCAAGTTTCCTCTAGGAATGGGTGGAGAGCATCTTGTATCATGGCCAGTAATGAAAGCTATGTACAAGAAATACCCAGATTTAGCTATTATTCACTTTGATGCTCACACTGATTTACGTGATTCATATGAAGGTGAGCCATTATCTCACTCAACGCCAATTAAAAAAGTTTGTGATTTAATTGGACCAAAAAATGTTTATTCATTTGGAATCCGTTCTGGTATGAAGGAAGAATTTGAATGGGCTAAAGAAGTTGGAATGAATTTATTCAAATTCGAAGTGCTTGGGCCATTAAAGAAAGTACTTCCAACACTTGCTGGACGTCCAGTTTATGTAACGATTGATATCGATGTATTAGATCCTGCACATGCTCCTGGAACAGGAACTCTTGAAGCAGGTGGTATTACATCAAAAGAAATGCTTGATAGCATCTTAGCAATCGCAAACAGTGATATTAACGTTGTTGGGGCAGACTTAGTAGAAGTAGCTCCAGTTTACGATCATGCAGAGCAAACTCAAGTTGCGGCAAGTAAATTTATTCGTGAAATCTTATTAGGTTGGGTAAAATAATTAGATTTGTAAAAGGCGATTTTTCGTTCATCAGGACGAGAATCGCCTTTTTATATTGAATTTGAAATTGAAACAATTGAGGCCACTTAAATAAAATTTACTAAAAAATGTAAAATCCTTATTGATAATGATAATCATTACCTTTATAATTGAGAACGATTATTATTATCAAAATATAGGAGAAGAGAAGATGAAAAAGAAAAAAGGGGTAAGAAAATTTATTTTAACTCTACATTTAGTATGCAGCTTAGTTTTTGGACTTTTTATTATTGCTGTTTGTGCAACGGGTAGTGTATTAGTGTTTGGGAACCAGATTGAACATGTATTAAATCCGCAGTATTTTAAGCCTGCAAGTAGTGAAAGAAATATTGGAGTGAAAGAAGCAGAAAAGATTTTCCTTGAACATTATAAAGGTTTTCAAATTTCAAGGATGGATGTACCTTCAAAGTTAACAGATGTATATCACGCAAGTATGTCAAAAGGACATAATGAAATTGAAGCATATGTTGATCCTAGCAATGGCAAATTATTAGGCAATTTTGATAGGGAGAAATCAATCGTTTCTTTTGTTAAAGAATTACACACACATTTATTATTGGATGAAATTGGTGAAACAATTATTGGTATCGTTGCAATTGCATTTATTATCATTCTTATTACAGGTATATATTTATGGTATCCAGGTATTAAACGGATGTTTAAAAGCTTAAAAATTAAATGGAATAAAAGTCAAATGGCAAAAAATCTATCATTACATAATTTTGTAGGGGTTATTACTTTACCATTTTTACTTGTAGTAGCAATAACAGGAATGCTATTTCCATTCCAAGAAAAGATTGAAGAATCTTTGAAATTGAAATTTACCTCGAATTATCCAGAGGAACTTAAATCAGTTGATAATGGTAAACAACAAATAGGGTTAGATACGATAGTTGCCCAAATTAATAAATTACACCCGGAAGGTGAGTTATACAAGTTAAGACTTCCAGCAGATAAAGAAGGTGTTATAGAAGCCCAATTAAGTGATGGCAGTTATGACCCTGAAGGTAAAGGAAATACAAGCGAATTTTTCGATCAATTTTCTGGAAAGCATTTAGGAACTTTTTCAAAAAATACTGAAACAGCCTATGATAAATTCTTTATTTGGAGAGAAAGTTTGCATAGAGGAACTTTTGGTGGTGTGTTCGTAAAAATAATTTATGCCTTAGTTGGAATAGCTCCACTCGGTTTAGGAATAACTGGGATTACAATGTGGGCATTAAAGCGAAAGAATAAAGTTAAAAAAATGAGTAAATTACAGCAAACGGCTTAAGATATAATTTTATAAGGAAGTATGATTTAACGATCTCAGTTGAATTATTTGTTAGAACTCGAAAGAAAATGCGCAAAAGACGTATTTATCTCTTTCGGGTTTTTTGTTCGGGCACAAATATTATTGTTTCAGCGTTTTGATATAAAAAATTATCACAGGCTCATGAGTAAGTAAAACCGCAAAAATCAGAAAAGTACTTACTCATAACAGGCTCATGGATAAGTAAAACAGCAAAATCAGAGAAGTACTTACTCATAACAGGCTCATGAGTAAGTAAAACAATAAAAATCAGAGAAATACTTACTCATAACAGGCTCATGAGTAAGTAAAACAGCAAAAATTAGAGAAGTACTTACTCATAACAGGCTCATGAGTAAGTAAAACAGTAAAAATCAGAGAAATACTTACTCATAACAGGCCCATGAGTAAGTAAAACAGCAAAAATCAGAGAAATACTTACTCATAACAGGCTCATGAGTAAGTAAAACAGCAAAAATCAGAGAAGTACTTACTCATAACAGGCTCATGAGTAAGTAAAATAGCAAAAATCAAAGAAGTACTTACTCATAACAGGCTTTTGTAGAAATCAAACTCAACTAATTAACAAACGCATTTTTCAACAGTAACAAATATGATTATGTGTAGTAAAACAACTATTTTGTAGAAAGATAAAAATAGAAAAATGCACAAAGTTAACGTTGACGTTAACGATACATTAGGAGTAAGATAGATTAGTGATATATAAAAGTTAAATCCAAATCGAAAGGAGGTAATGAGTTGCTCTATAAGATAGATGAAGTAGCAAAAGAATGTGGATTAACAAAGCGATCGATTCGTTATTATGAAGAAATTGGTTTAATCTCCCCACCTGAGAGAAGTGAAGGAGGATTTCGACTTTATTCAGATCTGCATATTGAACGTCTAAAGAAAATCATGAATGTCCGTGATGTTCTTGGTTTTTCATTGCAGGAGGTTCAGGAATATATGGCAATTAGTGAGGCGTTTGAAGAATTCCGATTGCAATATAGAGAAAATAAGGAAAAGATGAATGAAGATGAAAGAAAAGAAAAACTTTTAGGAGCGGAAGCAATACTTGCTCAACAATTACAAATGATCGATGAAAAGCTTAAAAAAATGAACGATATTCGAGATGAAATGAATGAGATGTATCAAAGGGTGAAAAAAGCATTAGAACAATAAATAATATGGGAGATGGATGAAATATGTCAAACTTGGCAGATAGTAAAAAACAAAAGACAAATGTAAATCAAAAGTCAGGTCTTTTGAATCAGCCAAAAGCTATATGGGCTGTTGGTTTTGCTTGTATTATCGCATTCATGGGAATTGGATTAGTTGATCCAATCTTACCAGCAATTGCTGAAAAGATGCATGCTTCTAAAAGTGACGTAACGCTTCTTTTTACAAGTTATAATTTAGTAATGGCATTCGCGATGTTAATAACAGGTTTTATCTCCTCACGTATTGGAATTAAGTGGACACTACTTTTAGGTATTCTAATTATTGCAGTCTTCTCTGGTCTTGGAGGAAATTCAAGCAGTATATGGGAATTAGTATGGTTACGTGGAGGTTGGGGTCTAGGTAACGCGTTATTCGTTGCGACTGCATTATCTGCAATTGTTTCATTATCTAGATCAGGTGTTGCGCAATCAATTATTTTATACGAAACTGCGATTGGTCTAGGTATATCAGTTGGTCCACTTTTAGGTGGAGAATTAGGTTCGATTTCTTGGAGAGGTCCATTTTTTGGTGTGGCTTGCTTAATGGTAATTGCATTTTTATCTCTATCCTTTATGATGCCAAAAACACCTATTACACAAAATACGAAAAAAACATCGTTCCTTGATCCATTCCGTGCGCTTAAACATAGATCATTATTAACATTAGGTATTACAGCATTTTTATATAACTTTGGATTCTTTACATTATTAGCATTCTCACCATTCTTTATGGGATTAAAGGAACATGGTTTAGGATTTGTATTCTTAGGATGGGGACTTTTATTAGCAATTACATCTGTATTTATGGCGCCAAAATTACAAAAAAAATTCGGTACACTTAAATCGATGTATGCTATGTTAACACTTTTTGCTATAACACTTATAGTTATGGGAATTGGAACAGATACGAATAGTGTAATTATTGTTTGTGTAATAATTGCTGGTGCATTTTTAGGAAATAACAATACATTAATTACAACAGCAGTAATGCAAGCAGCTCCAGTTGAACGTTCAACAGCATCAGCTGCATATAGCTTTTTACGTTTCCTTGGTGGAGCAATTGCACCATATTTAGCAGGTAAACTTGCTGAATGGTATAATCCACATGTACCTTTCTATGTAGGTGGATGTTTTGTATTACTATCGGTTCTTTTCTTATTTATTAATAGAAAGCATTTAATTCATATTGATAAAGCAGAATCTGCACATTAATTATTTTGAGGTTGTCTCGAAATATGGCGAAAGCCCGCTAGGAATATGTATTCTTGGCGGGTTTTTTGCTTTTTTAAATTGTGGTATGTAATTGATCAGTTTTATGGAGAATACAAAAAAACAGCCTATACAAGCTGTTTGTCATGGTCCGAAATGACCGAACATTGCTAAATAAACGATGAAACCGATGAGTGCAAGTAATCCAATTATTACTGATGTAAAACTACCGAACATGATCGCTTTTCGTTTGAAAATGAACCATAATATGAGTCCCACTACGATTGGCACAAAAAAGGCGTACAAATAAACGAGAAAAATGCTCGATAACGAAATGATTCCAATGCCTAGTCCGATGAAAAATAATTTACTTGATGATTTTTGAGCGATTGTTTTCATAAAGTCTCCTTCTATTGATTGTATGTTCTTAATTGTCTCACAAATGGTTTTCAATTGAAAACAAAAATCCTCTTCATTTTCGTGTATAGAATGTTTTGTTAAAGTATATCGCCTTTTGAGATAATCTTATTATTTCGTTCATTTTAATGAATATTTTTCACATTTTTTTTGTTACCTATTTTATTTTTTTTATTAGATTATGCTAAAATGGGAAAAGATGATTTTTGGATGTGATTCGTTACGTTCATGGGGAGAAAAGGACGTGTAAAAGTGAAAGGACAACAAGGCATACCTGTCTCAATTGACTTTGAGACTTTGATAAAAGATCCGCACGGGCGTGATAAAATCAGTTTTCAAGCTAATGGCCTATATTATAAAAAAGATGATGTTTCATATTTATTATTTGATGAAAATCACGAGGACCGAAAAGTAAAGGCTACTATGAAAATAGGTAAAGGGGAAGTAACAATTATTCGAAATGGTGGAGTTATGATGCGTCATCAATACAGAGTAAATGAAACCACTGAAGGTACTTTCTCAAATGAATTAGGAGTATTTCAAACTAAGGCATATACAAAAAAACTGCAATTTCTAGTATCTGAAGGACCTTTAAAAGGGGTACTTCAATTAGGATATAAGTTGTTTGTAGGAGATGAAAATGCTGGGTCATATAACATTACAGTATCAATTAAGGAGGCAACGATATGAATACATTAGAACAAGTGAAAAGTCGTTTGAAAAATGAAATCGAAGCTGCGGTATTAAAAGCAGGATTAGCAACGGAGGAACAATTACCACAAGTCGTATTAGAATCACCAAAAGATAAAGCCCACGGAGATTTTTCAACAAATATGGCAATGCAATTAGCACGTGTTGCTAAAAAGGCTCCTAGAATGATTGCAGAGGAGTTAATTAATTCTTTTGACCAAAGTAAAGCAAGCATTAAAAAAGTAGAAATTGCTGGACCAGGGTTCATTAATTTTTATATGGATAATAGTTATCTTACTGATTTAATTCCAACGATTATTAAATCGGGAAATGAATATGGCCAAACAAACTTTGGTAACGGTGAAAAGATTTTAGTTGAGTTTGTTTCAGCAAATCCGACTGGAGATTTACATTTAGGTCATGCTCGTGGGGCTGCATTTGGAGATTCATTATGCAATATTTTAGATAAAGCAGGTTATGAAGTAACTCGTGAATATTATATTAATGATGCTGGAAACCAAATTAATAATTTAACATTTTCGGTTGAAGCTCGTTATATGCAAGCACTTGGAATGGATAAAGAAATGCCAGCAGATGGCTATCATGGCTCAGACATTATTGAGATCGGTAAAACTTTAGCTGCTGAATTCGGTGACCGTTATGTGAATGAACCAGAAGAGGCTCGTTACAAGTTCTTCCGCGAGTACGGTTTAAAATTAGAAATGGAAAAACTACAACGAGATCTACGTAATTTCAGAGTAGATTTTGATGTATGGTATTCAGAAACTTCATTATATCAAAATGGCAAAGTTTTAGAGGCTCTTGATGATTTAAAACAACGTGGTGAAACATATGAAGAAGAAGGAGCGACTTGGTTCCGTTCTACAACATATGGTGACGACAAAAACCGTGTACTAATTAAAAGCGATGGTTCTTATACTTATTTAACTCCGGATATCGCTTACCACCGAGACAAGCTTAGTCGTGGTGCTGATAAATTAATTGATATTCTTGGGGCTGACCATCACGGATACATTCCTCGAATGAAAGCAGCAATTCAAGCTTTAGGATATAATGCTGATACGCTTGAAGTAGAAATTATCCAAATGGTTCAGTTATATCAAGATGGTGAAAAAGTTAAAATGAGTAAACGTACAGGTAAAGCTGTAACATTACGTGATTTAATGGAAGAAGTAGGTACTGATGCAACTCGTTACTTCTTTGCAATGCGCGGTTGTGACTCACATTTAGACTTTGATATGGACTTAGCTGTTTCTAAATCAAATGAAAACCCTGTGTATTATTCACAATACGCTCACGCTCGTGTTTGTAGTATTCTTCGTCAAGGAGAAGAAATGGGTATTGTTTACAATGGAGAAGCAGATTACAGCCTTGTTTCGTCTGAAAAAGAATATGAGTTATTAAAGAAATTAGGAGAATTCCCAGCAGCGGTTTCATTAGCTGCTTCAAAACGTACTCCTCATCATATTACAAACTATGTATTTGAATTAGCGGGTACATTCCACAGCTTCTATAATGCAGAAAAAGTTTTAGATGCTGAAAATGTTGAAAAGACAAAAGCTAGACTAGCTTTAATGAAGGCGGTGCAAGTTACTCTACAAAATGCATTAGCTTTAGTTGGAGTTTCTGCTCCAGAAAAAATGTAAATAGTAAATTAAAAGTACCATGCCCTAATTTAGGGTATGGTACTTTTTTTAAAACTTAATCAAATTTCTAAAGTATTATTTTGTATTTTTTTAGTAAGTTATTTTGCACAACTTTGTCGGTAAATAGGGAAAGAAAACAAGTTTCACCATTTTTTTATAAATTTTTTAAAATTTTTTTAAAATGACCCCCTAAAAAATGAAATTCTCTGCGAATAGTTATAGTGAGAATAAATAAAGAAACTTTTACAAAGGGGAAAAAATTCATGAAAAAATTATTAGTACATACAACAGCAACAGCATTATTATTATCTCAGTTAGGATTCTCTAGTTCTGTACTTGCTGCAGAAAATGATACAGTTTCACCTACTGACCAAAAGGAAGAAGCACCTGCATTAGTTAAGGGCGATTTCTTCTATTTTGTAAAAACAACAGTAGAAAAAATTCAACTGTTACTAACAACAGACAAAGTGAAAGAAGCAGAACTTTTAGCACAATTTGCTCAAGAGCGCATTCATGAAGCAAGAGAACTAATTAAAGAAGGCAAAGAAGATTTAGCAAAAGAAACATTAAAAGAAGCTTTAAGTCAAATGGATACTGCTCAAGGTCAACTTGATGGTAAACTTCCAGCTGTTTCTGAGCCAACGACTTCAGAAACAACAACAGAAGGTACTGTTACTACGAACCCGGCAGTAGATTCAACTGAAGTAGAAAAAGAAGATACAGAAAAAGTTGAGACAGACAAACAAGATACTGACAAACAAGAAGTAGAAAAAGAAGACACAGAAAAAGTTGAGACAGACAAACAAGATACTGACAAACAAGAAGTAGAAAAAGAAGATCAAGAAAAAGCTGAGACAGACAAACAAGATTCAGATAAAGAAGATCAAGAAAAAGCTGAAACAGAAAAAGAACATGTTGAAAAACATGAAAAACAAAAATTAACAAAAGAGCAAAAAGAAATTGCAAAAATTCAACACCATTTAAATAACAATTTACTTGTTTTAGCAAATGTTTTAGATCAAGTTAAAAATCCAAAAGCAAAAGCTGCGATTGCTAAAAATATAGAAAAGAGCTTTAACAAAATTTCTGAAAGATTAGAGAAAGTCTTAAAGCATACAGAACAGGATTCAACTGCTCTAAAACCAGTTATTACAGTTCAATACCCTGATTCAACTACAGATCAGTCAACTACACCAGAAGTTATTACAACAGTGACTAAAATTGAAGACGTAAATGACACAGACGTGAAAAATGTTAATGAAGATGTTCAAGGTGAAAATGATGATAAAGATGATGCAGCAAAAGTTGCTACAAAACCTGTAACAGTAGAGCATAAGGAAGAACATCAACATAAGTCAAAAGAAGTAAAACCAGTTAAAGTAAAAAAGGTAAAAGTTGAAAAAGAAGAAAAACATGAAGAAAAACATGTAGTAAAACATGAAGTAAGACATGAAGTAAAACACGAAAATGGTACAAGCCATAGAAATCAAGGTGAACATGAAAATCGTGGAAACCATAAGGGAAATGAAAAGCAAGAGTGGAAAAAAAATGATAATTCAAATAACCAAGGTGAAAACCATGGAAATGGACATGGTAAACATTAATAAGTAATTATTTCCATTGACCTTTCAATAAAATCATATGAAACATTTCATAAGATGCGATATGCTTAAGTTTAACTGATTAAATTAAAATGGTGCCTCATACATTCATTTGATTATATAATGAGTGGAGGCGCCATTAAGTTTTAATGGCTAAGCAATCCTCTTTTGAAAGGAGATCGGGTCTTGTTACTTACAATTTTTCAGACGCTTTATAAAAGAAAAGAAAAAATTGAAGATATTGTATTAACAATACAACAGTCTTCATCAAAAGAACTAGATGATTTTATAGTTCAATATACTCCTTTTATTAACAAAACTGTTTCCACTATTTGTGGAAGATATATTACTAATCAAGAAGATGAATTTAGTATCGGTTTAAATGCATTTCATGAAGCCATTAAACTATATTCATATAAAAAAGGTGCTTCATTTCTATCTTTTGCTAAATTGATCATAAAACGAGAATTAATCGATTTCTTTAGGAAGGAATCTAAATACCAATCGTTGACCTCAGAACAAAACGGTTCAGATGATATACATAAACAATATGATGACCATGTGTATAGCTCTTATATAAAAAACTTTGATGAAGTAAACCGTAAAGAAGAAATTATTCATTTCAGTGAGATGCTAAAACAATTTGGAATTTCATTAGAAACTTTAGTAGAGGTTTCGCCTAAACATGAAGATACAAGGGAGCATATTTTTTCAGTTGTAGACCTTGTTACATCTGATGAAGAAATGTTAACTTTTCTATATAAAAAGAAAAAATTACCGATGAAAAAACTTGAAACTAAAGTTAATATAAGTCGAAAATCGCTAGAAAAACATAGAAAATATATAATTGCCATGAGTATCATTAGCGTCAATGAGTATATTTATTTAAAAAACTATTTAAAAAGGGGGAACTGAAGATGAACAATGGTATTGTATTAAAAGTGAATCATTCTTCCGTGGTTGTACTAACAGCTAACGGAGAATACTTAAAATGTAAAAAATTATTGTCATCTTATTCGATCGGTGAAGAAATTCAGTTCCCCAACAATGCAATCATTTTAAATAAAAAAATGAAATTGAGCATCCCTAAATTGATACCTGTCGTAATTGCGAGTGGATTAATTCTTTTTTCTTTTATATTTGTAAATTTGAACAACAATGAAGCATTGGCAGCAGGAAAGGTTACAATTGATTCAGAAGCAAAGGTATCTTTAATAT
The DNA here is from genome assembly GCF_002585125.1 of Bacillus sp. AFS029533. Taxonomy (NCBI): domain Bacteria; kingdom Bacillati; phylum Bacillota; class Bacilli; order Caryophanales; family Bacillaceae; genus Bacillus; species Bacillus sp. AFS029533. Next base: position 161,871 of record NZ_NUQC01000004.1, read on the forward strand.
TGGACAAACAGTTAAAGGTTATTGCATTAAAAGGTCACAATAACCAAGGTAAACAATTGATCGATAAAATGGATAACTGGAAAAATGAGCCACTACATTTAGTTATGGATGATTTAGTTGATGAAATGGAGAAATCTAAAGTAATTGAACCAGATGAAACAATTAAATTAACTGGTGAGATGAGAAAAGAATTTGGAAATAAACAAAGTGAGCTAAATCATGAATTGAAGGATATTCAGGATAGTAATAATCATTTTAATATCCAAAACTCTAAGGAATTAAATCAACCAAAGGTTAAAACTCAAAATCAAAGTCTAAATCAAAATAAACAAGAAAAAAGTATAAATTCTAATTCAACAAAAGTGACAAAAGGTGAAACCAATTACAAGAATAATTCTAGTTTAAAGTCACCTATAATCGAAAAAGAAAAAAATACTAATAATAGTCATTCAAAAGAAGAAGTTAAGAATGTTAGACATCAAGATGAGCACTGGGGAAATAAGCAGCGTCAATGGAATCATAAAAATCAAGGCGAACACCATGAATCATCGAAGCAAAATCAAAAGAAACAACATAATAACTATGAAAACCAGCAAGACAAAAAAAAAAATGACTATAAAGATGACCACGAATTAAGAAGAAGTAATAATGATCAAGGAAGAAATGAAAATAAAGAAGGCTGCCATGGCTGTAATAACCGTTATAAAAACGAGAAAAATAATGGCTGGCAAAATGGTAATGAAAAACACTCAGATTAATAATCTGAGTGTTTTCAGAGTGTTGAAAAATAAAATGGTCAATAGGGAAAACGGACATTAAATGAACATTTATTTAATGATGAAATTATCATTTTTTGGATGATCAATTAATAGTTTTAAATGTTAATATGTTTGAGTAATTTCATTGACTCCAATAATCACTAGTAATGATTTTTTTCAGAAGTTGAAAATATTATGACCTAATGTTTAGAAAAACAAATTCAGTTGATTAGTTTTTCTACATAACAGTTAGGTTACTCTAAGTAAAGGCTATTTGATTAGGGTTTATTTCAGACTTTTTTGGATGATTAAGTTGATTGGAGCGGATAGTGCTCGACTCCTATGGGANNGCCCCATGGAAAGCGAGCATCCTGTAGTGGAAATCAACATCACTCTACTCCTTTTACGAAAATTTGGTAATTTAACTGACAAGGTTGTTTTTTAACTAATCCCATGAAAGAATAAAGGCTTAGGAAATACCGCTCAAATGCTCATGAATAACCAGCCAAACACCATGGTCATTTTTTATAAATACATTGGTAGCTCTACCATGACCGGATACAAAGTTTCCTTTCAAATATCCTTCATATTGAAATTGATAAGTACATGTTGCAGAATTGTGATCGGTAGTTAACCATTTTACATTTGTAGCTTTGTAAACTTCATTTTGAATTACATTCCAAGCATTTTCAAAATACTGCTGAATTTCTAGTAAAGAAGTACAGGTTTTGTCTGAAAACCAATAAATGGCGTCCTTGTGTATATATTTTTTTACTTGATTAAAATCGTGTGTATTTGTTGCAGTTATGTATTGTTGTAACGCATTTTGATAGCTCATATACAAACCACCTTTATAGTAGAGTTGAAGTAAGTCTTGTAGGTGAATATCTATAATACATCATAGTATTCTTTGCATAAGTAATCAGTTAGTTTAAAGCAAAAGAAACCCTCAAGGTAAGTTAAACTTCCTTAAGGGCTGCGGTAAGCATAAATGAACCTATTAATTGCTTTCTTCATCTATTTCCTGCTGTTATGTCTTTGGTACTGAACTTAAGTAACTTCAATCATACCGCCACTTATTCGCTTATAACCTCTCCATTTCGCTATATCTTCCATTAATTGCAATAGAGCTAAATCCTTTTTTTTCGATTCAATCATTATATCGATATCACTTCCAATTGATCTGACGATGTCAAAAAAGGGCTTAATAAAGTCAATGTCAATTAAATCTGAATGTGCTCTGAACTCTTTATCGGATTTCGGAGATGAAATATGAATTTTAGGCTTCAAAAATGTATGCTCCCAAGTAGAAAATATAATGGGTAATAATTTCTCTAATGGTTCTTCACATAAGTTTGCCATATGATGATGATAGTCAAATACGAGCGGAATACCTTCGTTTTTACAAACCATTAGTGTTTCAGCTGTATTATACGTTTTATCGTCATTTTCTAGCGTCATTTGTTTTTTTATGTGAGTAGGGAGCTTTTTTATATTTTCATAAAAACGTTGGATCGCAAGCTCTTTATTTCCATACGCTCCTCCAATATGTATATTAATGACGCTTTGGTCAGAAATACCCATTGCTTCAAGAACTTTATAATGATACTCCATATCAATCACAGCATTATCAGTTATATGAGGTTTTTCACTTGTAAAAAGCGTGAATTGGTTAGGGTGAAAACTAACTCTTAATTCATGCTTCTTGATAAAATCACCTATTTCTTTAAACTGTTTGTGAAAAATATTTATATAATCGAATTCTACATCTGGATGAGTCGCTAAAGGGACCATTGAAGAGGACATTCTATATAAGGGAATTTGTTGTCCCACATTATAATGAAGTGCTCTATACGTATTTTCAATATTTTGCGATGTAACAGAAATTAATTTCTCTAAACGTTCTTCTAGGTCAAGGGCTTTATAACGTGTAAATGTAAGAGTTTTTGCAGGTGAACAATTATATAAAGATAATGCATGTGATACATATCCAAATCGAATGATCATATTTTGTTCACCTCTACCTTGGTTTTTGTATATGTACAAATGTTTACATTAATGGAGAAAGAAGCTTAGATAAAAGCTTGCGACATTTCCATAAGAATGTTGTATTTTTATAATGTTCAATAGGATATGATTTTGAGCGTTCTAAGTCCTTTGTAAATATTTCCTTAATCTTCAATATGAAAGACTCACTTGAAAAAATACAGCTCCATTCATCATTTATGCAAAGACTTCTACGATCAAAGTTAACGGATCCTACATCACAACAACAATCATCGATGAGTAGTACTTTGGCATGAAAGAACCCTTTCTGATAATGAAAAACTTCCCCACCACCTTCTAAAATTAAAAGGAGATGTGGAAAACTCGCCTCTTTAACTAGTCTGTGGTCTTCTTTTTCCGGCACCATTACGCATATGTGGACACCTCGTTTAAGAGCGGCAAGAAGTGCGTTCATCAGTTTTTTTGTCGGAATAAAGTAAGGTGTACCAATATAAATATGTTTTTTTGCCTGATCTATTAAATCTTTATATAGATTCTCAATGCGTACAAAGTCCGAAGAATAGAAGTGATGCTCGATTTTCCCTTTTGCTAATTCATCGTCATTAATTAACGTAAAGGATTCTCCGCCACTTCTAACCCAGTCTATTAAAAATTGAATGTGTAAATCTTTTACACCTTCACCTGTCATTCGAATATGATAATCTCTCCAATAACCTAAATCTTCATCAAAACCAATATATTCTTTGCCAATATTAAAACCACCAAAATAACCGACTTTTTGATCTATTACAGTAATCTTTCGATGGTTACGATGTTGAAAACGATAAAGGGTAAATGGAAATCCCGTTCGCCGATTAAAAAGTACTTCTACGCCATTTTCTATTAGTTTTTTTATTCTTTTACGCTTAAGCCTAAAGCTTCCGATCCAATCAACAAGGAGGCGTACTTGTAATCCTTCCTGAGCTTTTCTTTCAAGTAATGATAAAAATTTTTCGGATGTATCATCATTTCGAACAATATAAAAAAGCATCGAAATACTACTACTTGCTTCTGTTATATCGTCTAGAAGATGCTTGTACAAATCATTACCATCTGTTATTAACATTGTCTCACTATATCTTTTTTTAAATGGACAAGTTTTATCATATTTATGAAATGCTTTATAGCCAAAATAAAGATCTAAGCTAGCAAGGAGTATAAGAAAGAGTAGAGCAATTAAGCAAATGAAAAGAATCATATAATTAAACTCCTTTACCTTTTACGTGTTGATAGTATGACCATATCCATTGAAGAATATGAAAAAGAGCCAATTTAATATGAAAAAGTATTTGACTGAATAGTCATTCATAATATAATTAAATTATATATTTTCTGAATATTATTATGGTTATAAATTTTTAAACAGTAAGCGTTTTCTTTATAACCGGGAAAATTGGGGGAGGAATACATCATGAATCATGCACTTTTGTATTTGAACGCACTAGGGTTTGTGGCAATTACAGTTTATGCAATTTATTTATTCGTTTACCTGATTCAAACAAGACTTGCCTACATTAAATTAGGTAAAAAAGAAGAATTTGAAAGAAATTTGAAAGAACGTTTTCAAAAAATTTGGGTCAATGTTTTTGGACAAAAAAAGCTATTAAAGGATAAGAAAAGTGGATTTATTCATTTGTTATTCTTTTATGGATTCATTTTAGTTCAAGCAGGAGCTTTAGACTTTATTATAAGAGGTCTTGTTCCTAGCGCACATTTACCTCTTGGACCTTTATATGGTGCATTTACATTTTTTGAAGAAATCATTGCGTTACTTATATTGGTGGCAGTTGTTTGGGCCTTCCATAGACGATATATTGAGAAGTTAGTTCGACTAAAAAGAGGTTGGAAAAGCGGTTTAGTTCTTATTTTTATTGGTTTATTAATGTTATCAACGCTTTTTGGTAATGGTGTGGGAATCATTTGGCATGGTGAAGCAACAAGCTTTCATGAACCAATCGCATCATTAATTGCAACAGTTTTTAACGGTATTAGTAAGCCTTTATCAATTTCATTATTTTATGTTGCGTGGTGGACTCACTTAATTTCACTTTTAACGTTCTTAGTATATGTACCTCAATCAAAACACGCACATTTACTTGCTGGTCCAGCAAACGTGTATTTTAATCGTTTAACGAAAGCAGGAAAATTAGAAAAAATAGATTTTGAAGATGAAACACAAGAAACATTTGGTGTTGGAAAAATCAGCGACTTCCGTCAATCACAATTAATTGATTTATATGCTTGTGTAGAATGTGGTCGTTGTACTAATGTATGTCCAGCTACTGCAACTGGAAAAATGCTGTCACCGATGGATTTAATTTTAAAACTCCGTGATCATTTAACTGAAACAGGGGCAGTTGTAACATCTCGTGCACCTTGGGTTCCAACAGTTGCATTTTCTAAAACAAAAGGAAATCAATTAGCATTTGCTTCACAAGGAAAACAAGAATCAGCAGCAACATTGGAATATAGTCCAAGTTTAATTGGTGATGTAATTACTGAGGAAGAAATTTGGGCATGTACAACTTGTCGTAATTGTGAAGATCAATGTCCTGTAATGAATGAGCATGTTGAAAAGGTAATTGATTTACGTCGTTATTTAGTTTTAACGGAAGGTAAGATGCAACCAGATGCTCAACGTGCAATGACAAATATCGAACGTCAAGGAAACCCATGGGGATTAAATCGTAAAGACCGTGAAAACTGGAGAGAACTTGATGAAAGTATCCATATCCCAACAGTAAAAGAAGCTCAGAAAGCTGGAGAAGAAATTGAGTACTTATTCTGGGTTGGTGCAATGGGTTCATATGATAACCGTAGCCAGAAAATCGCATTAGCATTTGCGAAACTAATGAATGAAGCTGGAATTAAGTTTGCAATTTTAGGTAATAAGGAGAAAAATTCTGGTGATACACCTAGACGATTAGGTCAAGAATTCTTATTCCAAGAGTTAGCAAGTAATAATATCGCAGAAATTGAAAAATCGGGAGTAAGCAAATTAGTAACAATTGACCCGCATGCTTATAACACATTTAAAAATGAATATCCTGATTTTGGTTTATCAATAGAAGTTTATCATCATACAGAATTATTATCTCAATTGGTTAAAGAGGGTAAGTTAAAACCGGTTCATCAAGTTAATGAAGTGATTACTTACCACGATTCATGTTATTTAGGTCGATACAATGAAGTTTATGAAGCTCCTAGGGATATTCTTCGTGCAATTCCTGGTGTCAAACTAGTTGAAATGGAGCGTAAGCGCGAAACAGGTATGTGCTGTGGAGCGGGTGGAGGATTAATGTGGATGGAAGAGCATGTTGGTAATCGTATTAATGTAACACGTACTGAACAAGCACTTGCAGTTAGTCCAAATGTAATTGGAACAGGTTGCCCTTATTGCTTAACAATGCTATCAGATGGAACAAAAGCAAAAGAAGTCGAAGAAAATGTTAAAACACTAGATATAGCAGAGCTTTTAGAGTTATCGATTTTTGGTGACAAACAAAACCAAGCTTCATAAAAGTTCTATAACTTTTCAATCTTCATAAAATAGCAATGAAAGGTGTGCAACTTGTACACCTTTCAGACTGCCTGTCAGCGTTTTTTTATTTGGTGAATTGATTGATTATAGAATTTTATTATAGAGGAGAAATAGATAAAATTTTAAGGGGGAAAATGGGATGAGTAAAACAGTTATAGTAAGTGCAGTTCGTACACCAATCGGACGTTTTGGAGGCGCCTTAAAGGGCTTTAGTGCTGCTCAGTTAGGTGGTATCGCAATTAAAGAGACATTGAACCGTGTTAACCATCCATTAGAAATGATTGATGATGTAATAATGGGAACAGTTTTACAAGGTGGACAAGGACAATTACCTTCAAGACAAGCACTTCGTAATGCAGGATTACCTTGGGAAACAAGATCAGAGACAATAAATAAAGTATGTGCATCTGGTATGCGTAGCGTTATGCTTTCTGATTTATTGATTCGTTCTGGTGAAAGTAAACGTATTGTTGCAGGTGGAATGGAATCAATGAGCAATACACCTTATTATCAAACCTCTATAAGATGGGGAAATAAAATGGGGAACACAGAATTAAAGGATGGCCTTCTAGTAGATGGCTTAACTTGTTCATTTACTGGAGTTCATATGGGCACATACGGAAGTGAAGTTGCTAAACTTGAAGACATATCTCGTGAGCAACAAGATGAGTGGGCACTTCGTAGTCAACAACTTGCGGTTGAATCGATTAAAACAGGTAAATTTGAAGAAGAGATTGTAACGATTGAGTCAGTTGGCAAAAAAGGAGTCGTAACAAAAATAGAAGTAGACGAGTGTCCAAGGGAAGATACTACTATTGAAAAACTAGCTAAGCTATCTCCAGCATTTGATCGCGACGGAACAATCACAGCTGGAAATGCACCTGGATTAAATGACGCAGGTGCGGCACTTTTATTAATGAGTGAGGAAGAAGCAAAACTAAATGGCTATGTACCTTTAGCTACAATCGTTGCAACAGAATCAATGGCTGTAGAAGCAAAAGACTTTCCTAGAACTCCGGGATATGTCATTCAAAAATTATTACAAAAAACAAATAAAAAGATATCAGATATTGATTTATTTGAAATTAACGAAGCATTCGCAGCAGTAGTTTTAGCAAGTGCGAAAATTGCGGATATACCTTTAGAAAAAATAAATGTAAATGGTGGAGCGATTGCTCTAGGACATCCAATTGGAGCAAGTGGTGCAAGAATCATTGTAACCTTAATTAATGCATTAAAAGCACGAGGCGGAGGCCTTGGAATTGCTGCAATTTGTAGCGGTGGTGGTCAAGGAGACGCAGTCTTAGTAGAGGTACGATAAGAGGGAAAAGCAAGAATAGCAGTGTATGGAAGAGCAGGAAAGGTGTGGAGGGGAATGTTTCCTTCTATCTAAGTACTGCCTCCCTTAAGCTGTTATTTTTTTGCTTTTCTATTTTTGCGTATTAACTTGACCCTGTTTTTCCTTCCTTCCAGACTTAAAAATTTTTCTACAAAAAATAACAGGAATTTTCAGATTTTTGTCTAATATTATACGAAGTAGACTATCTTTTTAGTCAAAGTAGAAAATATTTTGTTAACGCTTACAAAAATCGACAAAAACAACATGGCAGTGATAAGGGAGCAATTAAGTTAAGGGGAATAGGATATAAAATAATTATCTTTAATTACAACCTTTCATTTGATTGTGATACTTGTCCTAGCAAAAATCGGGGGAAATGATCTATGCAATTTCGTTTAAGTGAAGAACATGAAATGATTCGTAAAATGGTAAGAGATTTTGCTAGAAATGAGGTTGCTCCGTCAGCTGCTGAGCGTGATGAGCATGAAAAATTTGATCGTTCAATTTTTGATCAAATGGCTGAGTTGGGATTAACAGGAATTCCATTCCCAGAGGAATATGGTGGAATCGGCAGTGATTATTTAGCTTACGTTATCGCTGTTGAAGAGCTTTCTCGGGTTTGTGCTTCAACAGGTGTAACGTTATCAGCCCACACTTCATTAGCTAGTTGGCCGATATATAAGTTTGGTACTGAAGAACAAAAACAAAAATTCTTAAAACCGTTAGCACAAGGAACAAAAATCGGTGCTTATGGATTAACTGAACCAGGATCTGGGTCAGATGCTGGTGGTATGAGAACGACTGCTAGAAAAGAAGGAAACGAATATATATTAAATGGTTCAAAAATATTTATTACAAACGGTGGAGAAGCGGAAATTTACGTAGTATTTGCTGTGACAGATCCTACAAATAAACACGGAGTTTCTGCATTTATCGTTGAAAGTGATACACCAGGTTTTTCAGTTGGTAAGAAAGAAAGTAAATTAGGTATTCGTTCATCGCCGACAACTGAAATTATCTTTGAAGAATGCCGCATCCCAGCTGAAAACTTATTAGGTGAAGAAGGTAAAGGATTTAAAGTTGCGATGCAAACGCTTGATGGTGGTAGAAATGGAATCGCTGCTCAAGCAGTAGGTATTGCACAAGGTGCTTTAGATGCTTCAGTTGATTACGCTAAAGAGCGTGTTCAATTTGGCAAACCAATTATTGCTCAGCAAGGTGTCTCATTTAAACTTGCTGATATGGCTACAAGTATCGAAGCTTCTCGTCTATTAACTTATCAAGCTGCTTGGTTAGAATCTAATGGACTTCCATATGGTAAGGAATCTGCTATGTCTAAATTACTAGCAGGAGATACTGCGATGAAGGTTACAACAGAGGCAGTACAAGTTTTCGGTGGCTATGGATATACAAAGGATTATCCAGTGGAACGCTTTATGAGAGATGCTAAAATAACTCAAATCTATGAAGGAACACAAGAAATTCAAAGACTAGTAATCTCAAGAATGCTATAAAAAATAATATTATTCTTCTTTTCGCATTACGAAAGATTAGGATCGCTTGGTACAAGGAATATGGATAGCCCTTTACCAAGTTTTCTTTTACAAAAAAAGGCAATTATATTTCTGGGGGATGATTAGTATGGTAGAAAAGTATCAAGCTAAGCACAAGATTCGTTTCGTTACTGCATCAAGCTTATTTGATGGCCATGACGTGTCAATCAATATGATTAGAAGATTATTGCAAGAAAATGGAGTTGAAGTAATTCATTTAGGCCATAACCGCTCTGTTGAAGAAATTATTAACGCAGCAATTCAAGAGGATGTACAAGGTATTTCAATTTCTTCCTACCAAGGTGGACATATGGAGTACTTTAAATATATGTACGATTTGCTTCAAGAAAGAGGCGCTTCTCACATCAAGTTATTTGGTGGAGGTGGTGGCGTAATTCTACCTAAGGAGCAAGAGGAGTTAGAAGCATACGGAATCACTAAAATCTATTCACCTGAAGATGGCCGTATAATGGGTCTTCAAGGGATGATTAATCATATGTTACAAAGCACAGATTTTCTTCCACCTTTGAAGGACTTAGAAAACGTTCAAAAACTATCTGCTACAAATCATAAAGAAATTGCTAGATTTATTACTTTAGCTGAAAATAAAGGTTCTCTAGATTCAAGCTTAGAGATGGCCGCAACATTAGAAAAATCAGAAACTGATAAAAGTGTAGTAATTGGTATGACTGGTACTGGTGGAGCGGGTAAGAGTTCATTAACAGATGAGCTAGTACGCCGTTTTATTCAAGAGTTTCCAGAAAAAACAATCGGTATTGTTTCAATTGACCCAACAAAACGTAAAACAGGTGGGGCACTATTAGGTGATCGTATTCGTATGAATTCAATCCATCATCCAAATGTGTATATGAGAAGTTTAGCTACTCGAGATAGTCAATCTGAAATCTCAAATGCATTAGAGGATACGATTTCAATCTTAAAATCAGCTGACTTTGACGTTATTTTTGTTGAGACAAGTGGTATAGGTCAAGGTGATGCTGCAATTACGCAGTACAGTGATATTCATCTGTACGTTATGACAAGTGAATTTGGAGCACCTTCGCAATTAGAAAAAATTGATATGATTGACTTTGCAGACTTGATTGCAATTAATAAATTTGAACGTCAAGGCTCAGAAGATGCATTACGTCTTGTTCAAAAACAATATCAACGTAGTCGTCATCTTTTCCATGATGATATCGCTACAATGCCTGTATATGGAACAATAGCTAGCCAGTTCAACGATGCAGGAACTAATAATTTATTTTTAGCTTTAACAAAATCAATTGAAAAACACACTACAAATGAGTGGAATACGACATATATTAAGCCGGGTAATGTTGAGAAACAACATGTCATTATTCCAAGTAATCGTCGTTTTTATTTAAGAGAAATTGCAGAAACTGTAAGAAACTATCACGAAAACACTGAAGTTGAGGCAGCAAAAGCTTCAAAGCTTTATCAAATTGAAGGAACACTGTCTGAAATAGAGTCACAAAATATTGAAGATGCAAAACATACATTAGTAGATTTGAAAAATAAATTTGAAGAATCTCTTGCTCCATCTACAAAACAAGCACTAAATCATTTTAAATTGATTAAAGAAGCATATTCACAAGATCAACTAATTCAAAAAATTAGAGATAAAGAAATTAAAGTTGAGTTAACAACTACAACTTTATCGGGCACAAAAATACCGAAAGTATCTGTACCTACTTATCGAGATTATGGAGATTTATTAAGATGGGTAGCAAAAGAAAACGTACCTGGATATTACCCATTTACAGCTGGAGTGTTCCCATTCAAGCGTCAAGATGAAGATCCAAAGAGACAATTTGCTGGTGAGGGGCCTCCAAGTAGAACGAATAAACGATTCCACTATCTATGTGAGAATGACCCAGCTAAACGTTTAAGTACAGCATTTGATTCAGTAACTCTATACGGAGAAGACCCAGCAATCCGTCCTGATATTTTTGGGAAAATTGGTGAGAGTGGAGTTAATGTATGTACTTTAGATAATATGATTGAGCTTTATAATGGTTTTGATTTATGTAGTCCTTCAACATCTGTTTCTATGACAATTAATGGTCCAGCACCAATTATTTTAGCTATGTTTTTAAATACTGCTATCCATCAACAAGTTGAAATAAAAGAAAAAGAATTAGGTCGTATTTTAACAGTTGAAGAATTTACAGAAATAAAGCGAGTAACTTTACAAAAAGTTCGTGGTACTGTTCAAGCTGACATTTTAAAAGAGGATCAAGGTCAAAATACATGTATTTTCTCAACAGAATTCGCTTTAAAAATGATGGGCGATATACAACAGTATTTTATTGATAATAGTGTTCGTAATTATTATTCGGTTTCAATTTCTGGATATCATATTGCTGAAGCTGGAGCAAATCCTATTTCACAACTTGCATTCACTTTATCAAATGGATTCACTTACGTTGAATATTATTTAAGTCGAGGCATGAAAATTGATGATTTTGCCCATAATTTATCATTCTTCTTTAGTAATGGGCTTGATGCTGAGTATTCTGTAATCGGACGTGTAGCGAGAAGAATTTGGGCTGTTACGATGAAAGAAAAATATGGTGCATCTGAACGTAGCCAAAAACTTAAATACCATGTTCAAACATCAGGTCGCTCATTACATGCTCAAGAGATGGCGTTTAATGATATACGTACAACTTTACAAGCATTACTGGCTTTATACGATAACTGTAACTCACTTCATACGAATGCATATGATGAAGCTGTTACAACTCCTACTGAGGAATCTGTACGTCGAGCAATGGCGATTCAGCTTATTATTCAAAAAGAAAATGGTCTATCAAAAAATGAAAATCCAATCCAAGGATCATTTATCATTGAGCAGTTAACAGACTTAGTAGAAGAAGCAGTCTTAAAAGAGTTTGAGAGAATCAGTGACCGTGGTGGCGTATTAGGTGCGATGGAGCTTCAATATCAACGTGGCAAAATTCAAGAAGAATCACTTTATTATGAAACACTTAAACATAATGGTGAACTTCCAATTATAGGAGTAAACTCTTATATCAATCCTAACGAACAAATGGAATCAATTAATACGATGGAAATCGCTAGATCAAGCTACGAAGAAAAACAATCGCAAATTGATCATGTAGAACAATTCCAAGTGAAACATAAATCAGAAGCACAGGTTGCTTTAGAACAATTAAAACAAGTTGCTCGTCAAAATGGCAATTTATTCGAAGAGCTAATGAATACTGTTCGCGTTGCTAGTTTAGGACAAATCACTCAAGCATTATATGAAGTAGGCGGACAATACCGTAGAAATATGTAAAAAAGAATTGTGAAAGCCGGTTGTCCTGCTTTAAGACAGCATAAGTGGCATGTGACTGGAGTTAGGTAGAATGGGCGTCTTTTAGACGCTCATTTTACTATTTTCGCAAAAAATTAGTCTAATATTGAAAAATATAGACAAGGTGCTAGCATATTTAACTTAGTTTTGTTTATAATGAAAGATATGTATTTTATAGCTAACTAGTAAAATTTATACATAATGTTATTAAATTATGGTGAAAATATTATTTTTAAAGGAGTGCTTACCTTGAGTTTAAAGCAATACTCGGAAGAGCAATTAAAAGAATTATCGCTTATTGAATTAGCATATGAACTTTTTTCTGAAACAAAGGAACCTATTTCTTTTTACGATTTAGTTGACCAAATGGCAACAGTTTTAGGTGTAACTAGAGAGGCACTATTAGAAAAACTTCCTCAATTTTATACAGAATTAAATATTGATGGCCGTTTCGTATGTTTAGGTGAAAATCGCTGGGGATTACGTGCTTGGTATCCATACGATCAAGCAGAAGAAGAAGTATTACCTGTTGCAAAACCTAAGAAGAAACGTAAACAATTAGAAGAAGAAGATGAGTTCGAAGATTATGACGCATCTGAAGAAGATGATTTTGAAGAGGAAGAACTTGAATTAGACGAGTTAGATGAAGATCTAGTTGATGATGATGAAACTGATGAGTTTGATGACGAAGAAATCGATGAAGATGATGAAGATCTTGAAATAGATGATGAAGATTTAGAGCTAGAAGATGAAGAAGAAGAAGAATTAGATGAATTTGAAGAGGAAGAAGAACGATAAGTTCTTGACTTTTAAGTACTGAATGAGTAGAATTCTTATTGGGCTCTTTAAAAAGAACGAAATATATTTTGACGCTCCCTATTTTAAATAGGGGGCGTCTTTGTTTTTTTACAAATACTTAATGTAATAAAACAATAAATGAAATGTTTGCTTTCGATTCAAATGTTAAAAATTTGCATGAAAAAACCCAATTTTGGATGACAATAAAGCATGCATACAAAATGTTATTAAATAATTTTTTATAAAGGATTAGCTTTGTAATTTCTTGTAAGGAAAAATAAAATACGAATGCTAAAAATGAAAGGGGCTCAATTATGACAAAGTATATTTTTGTAACAGGTGGCGTAGTTTCTTCTCTTGGTAAAGGGATTGTTGCAGCATCTTTAGGACGACTACTAAAAAATAGAGGATTAAATGTAACAATTCAAAAGTTCGATCCTTACATTAACTTAGATCCAGGAACAATGAGTCCATACCAACATGGTGAAGTTTTCGTAACAGATGACGGTGCAGAAACAGACTTAGACTTAGGTCATTATGAAAGATTTGTTGATATTAACGTTACTAAATTCAACAATGTAACATGTGGTAAAGTTTATTCTACGGTATTACAAAAAGAACGTCGTGGAGATTACTTAGGAGGAACTGTACAAGTTATCCCACACATTACAAATGAGATTAAGGATAAAGTTTTCCGTGCTGGTCGCGAAACAAATGCAGATGTTGTTATCACTGAGATCGGTGGAACAGTTGGTGATATCGAGTCATTACCTTTTATCGAAGCTATTCGTCAAATTAAAGGTGATGTAGGCCGTGACAACGTAATGTATGTTCACTGTACACTTCTACCTTATATTAAAGCTGCTGGTGAGTTAAAAACTAAACCAACCCAACACAGTGTAAAAGAACTTCGTAGCATTGGTATTCAACCAAATGTGATCGTATTACGTTCAGAAACATCTGTACCACAAGAAATGAAAGATAAAATTGCTCAATTCTGTGATGTAGATGCTAAAGATGTGATCGAATGTGTAGATGCAGATACTCTTTACGAAATCCCATTAGCTTTACAAGCACAAGGATTAGATAGTATCGCATGTAATCATTTAAAACTACAAACAAATGAAGCAGATATGACAGAGTGGATTTCTTTAGTAGACAAAGTTAAAAACTTAACTAAATCAACAAAAATCGCTCTTGTTGGTAAATATGTAGAATTACAAGATGCTTATATTTCAGTAGCAGAGGCATTAAAGCACGCAGGATATGCTTTTGATAGTGAAATTGAAATTAAATGGATTAATGCAGAAGAAGTTACATCAGCTAATGTAAACGAACTTTTAAGCAATGTAGATGGAATTCTTGTACCAGGTGGATTCGGAGACCGTGGTGTAGAAGGCAAAATCTTAACTGCACAATTTGCTCGTGAAAATAACGTACCATTCTTAGGAATTTGTCTAGGTATGCAAATTGCGTCAATTGAATTTGCTAGAAATGTTTTAGGCTTGAAAGGTGCTCACTCAGCAGAAATTGATCCTACTACTAACTATCCAATTATCGATTTATTACCTGAACAAAAAGATGTAGAAGATTTAGGTGGTACATTACGTTTAGGTTTATATCCATGTAAATTAGTTGAAGGTTCAAAAGCATACGAAGCTTACGGGGAAGAAGTTGTTTACGAACGTCACCGTCATCGTTATGAGTTCAATAATGAATACCGTCAACAAATGGAACAAGAAGGATTTATCTTCTCAGGTACTAGCCCTGATGGTCGTTTAGTAGAAATTATTGAGTTGCCAAATCATCCATGGTTTGTAGCTTCACAATTCCACCCAGAGTTTATTTCTCGTCCAAATAGACCACAACCATTATTCAGAGATTTTGTAGGAGCATCACTACAAAACCGAGGATAAGAAAATAAAAAACACCCAACAGGATTTNNAAATCCTGTTGGGTGTTTTTGTTATTTTAGAATTGTTTTTCAGTCGAAATCTGATAGGATTTCACTCATTGTAAGTAGTAGGCAGTGATAAATAAATAATCCTGTAAGTAGGGTAGGTAAACAGATTCGGTCTCCCTCGTCAGTTGGAACAAGCTTTCTTGTTAATTCATAGTTAATAAATACATCAGCTAGTTCTGATAAATGGTCTTCACCATTGATCGTAGTAGAGACGATTACTAATCCAACGTTTGATTCTAATAGTTTATTAGCAAGAAGAATAGCTTCTTGATCGTCCGTCTGTCTTGTAAATAAAAGTACTCGATCTACTGGGGATAATGACTGGATTTCGCCGTTAATCAACAAAGGTTTAATTGAGTCGTTTTGTTCTGCTCCATCAGTTATTTCTGAAACAATACCAGCAAATTCTTTTGTGCCATGTACATAAACGCATCCTTCACCTATAACTGCCTGTGCTAGGAAGCGTGAAGCATCTTCAAATACTTCCTCTTGTTTAACTATTTTTTGAAAAACCCCATTCAATTGTGTCGAAAAAATTTTTAACATTAAATAATACTCCCTCTTATAAAAGTATGGTCTAACCATTATACTGTAATTTAGATAGATACAAAAAAATTAAAAAAGTAATTTTTTGTAAATTTTTCAAACTAATGCAGGAAAAAAGGTTTTTAAGTAGAATGTAAAAATTTAGGGGAATTTGTATTTTTTTAAGCAAGGTTATCTGGTTTAGAAAGGTGGTACTATTTTTGGGAAGTAAATTACTTATAGTAGACGATCAGTACGGAATTCGTTTGCTTTTACACGAAATTTTCAAAAAAGAAGGCTATGAGGTATTTCAGGCAGCTAATGGTTTTCAAGCAATTGATATTGTAGTGAAGGATTGTCCCGACTTAGTTATTCTTGATATGAAAATACCAGGTATGGACGGAGTGGAGATTCTAAAGCGAATCAAAGAAATTAATAAAGATATTAAAGTTATTTTGATGACGGCTTATGGTGAACTCGATATTATTGAAGAAGCTAAAAAATTAGGAGCACTACAATATTTTCCAAAACCATTTGATATTGATGAAATTAAAAAGGTTGTTAGAGAACATACTTCACAACCACAATCTCAGCAGTAAAATAGCAGATGGGGTAGCGGACCATCTGCTTTTATTTTTACCCATTAACTGAAAGCGTTTTCGGAAATAGCCGATAAAACCGTTAGAAACAATGTTTAATTGTCTAAAATGTTACGATAATACGAACATTAGATGATATTTGTTGTGTTTTCATTTCATTTTTTGTATTCTTATGTTGTGATATAAATACCTTATAATTTACATAATAAAGAACACTTTGTAGCATTATATTCTTGTTAGTAAAATTATGGGTGCAGATTAATTTTCATAAAAGAGTATATAAGGAGGGCTTAAAATGCCTTTAGTATCTATGACTGAAATGCTTAATAAAGCAAAAGAAGGTAAATACGCTGTTGGTCAATACAATATTAATAACTTAGAGTGGACTTTTGCTATTCTTACTGCAGCTGAAAAAGAACAATCACCTGTAATTCTTGGTGTTTCTGAAGGTGCAGCTAAATACATGGGTGGATTTAATACTGTTGTAAAGATGGTAGAAGGTTTATTAATTGATTTAAAAATTACTGTACCTGTAGCAATTCATCTTGATCACGGTTCAAGCTTTGAAGCATGTAAAGCTGCAATCGACGCTGGATTTACTTCAGTTATGATTGATGCTTCTCACGATCCATTTGAGCAAAACGTTGAAACAACTAAAAAAGTTGTAGACTACGCTCACTCTCATGGTGTATCTGTAGAAGCTGAATTAGGAACTGTTGGTGGACAAGAAGATCATGTTGTTGGAGACATTATTTATGCTGACCCAGCAGAGTGTAAAGAACTAGTTGAGCGTACTGGCATTGATTGCTTAGCTCCAGCTTTAGGTTCTGTTCATGGACCATACAAAGGTGAACCGAAATTAGGTTTCGACGAAATGGAACAAATCGGTAACGAGACGAACGTACCATTAGTTTTACACGGTGGAACTGGAATCCCAACTGAACAAATTCAAAAAGCAATCGCTCGTGGAACTGCAAAAATTAACGTAAACACTGAGAACCAAATTGCTTTCAATAAAGCTGTTCGTGAATTTGTTGCAAATGATCAAAAACAATACGATCCACGTAAAGTTCTTGGACCAGGTCGCGAAGCAATTATCGCAACAGTGGCTGGCAAAATCCGTGAGTTCGGTACTAGCAACAAAGCATAATATTTTAAGTTTTTTAGCTTAAAATATGATATATTATAATAAATTAAAGCCGTCTAAATTATGTTTAGACGGTTTTCTTGTTTAACAAAGCCATTTTTAGCAATAAAATTAACTGTTTTTTCATTTAGACTTGAAGATATAAGATAATAATGATTAGAATTAGTTTAGGTCTAGTTTAAGAATTTACCAAATATCTATTTCTACTTTATTAGCTAATCAAAATTCATTTAAAGGTTTTACTCAATTTTTATTGAATTTCAAGATATTGTAAATAACAAAACCGAAGCAAAAGTCTTTACATTAGACTGTAGCTCTCGTATAAACTAAGATTAGAGAAGTAGAATTTTGGAGAAAATAGGTAGAAACTATTCGACAGTTGAGAAGTTTAAAAACTATACTTCTCTACTATTTTCTTCTGCTCATTTAGAAGGGAGTATACTATGGAAAAGCTTGTATTAGAAGGCGGTATACCTTTAAAAGGGACAATTCGTGTTAGCGGTGCCAAAAATAGTGCAGTGGCTTTAATCCCAGCAACTATCTTAGCAAGCTCACCTGTAACACTTGAAGGAGTTCCTTCTATTTCAGATGTTAAAACACTATGTGACCTTTTAGAGGAAATAGGTGGACAAGTAGAAGTATCTGATGAAAAAATAATGATTGATCCAACAAATATGGTTGCAATGCCACTTCCAAGTGGGAAGGTAAAAAAATTGCGAGCGTCTTATTATTTAATGGGTGCAATGTTAGGTAGATTTAAGCAAGCGGTTATAGGCTTACCAGGAGGCTGTTATCTTGGACCAAGACCTATTGATCAACATATAAAAGGTTTTGAAGCATTAGGTGCAAAAGTAACAAATGAGCAAGGTGCAATTTATTTAAGGGCAGAAGAACTAAAAGGTGCACGTATATACTTAGATGTAGTAAGTGTTGGTGCAACGATTAATATCATGTTAGCAGCGGTTTTAGCAAATGGTAGAACTGTTATTGAAAACGCTGCAAAAGAGCCTGAGATTGTCGATGTAGCTACTTTATTAACAAGTATGGGTGCTAAAATTAAAGGTGCTGGTACTGATGTAATTCGAATTGATGGAGTAGAATCACTATCTGGCTGCACACATACAATTATCCCTGATCGCATTGAAGCAGGAACTTATACAATATTAGCTGCTGCAACTGTGCAAGAAGGGGACAAGGTTATTGTTGATAATGTTATTCCACACCATTTGGAATCACTTATTGCGAAAATGAGAGAAATGAATATAGATATTGATACAAATGACGATCAAATTATCGTTTCAGGATCAAATAAAGAACTAAAATCAGTAGATATCAAAACTTTAGTTTATCCAGGGTTTCCAACTGACCTACAGCAGCCGTTTTCTGTGCTGTTAACGAAAGCAAATGGGACAGCCGTTATTACTGATACAATATATGGTGCAAGATTTAAGCATATTGATGAGCTTAGAAGAATGAGTGCAACGATTAAAGTCGAAGGTAGTACGGCTATTATTTCCGGCCCTTCACAGTTACAAGGCGGCCGTGTAAAAGCAAGTGATTTACGTGCTGGAGCAGCTTTAGTTATAGCAGGCTTGATTGCAGAAGGTAAAACAGAACTAACTGGATTAGAGCACGTTGACAGAGGATATGAGGATTTAGTTGAAAAGCTTTTAGGATTAGGAGCTAATGTTTGGCGTGTTCAGCTAACCAAGCAAGAAGTTGAACAATTAAAAAATGCGTAAAATTGGGTGTTTACATACTCATAACATAATTAGATAGTTTTCATTTACATCAAAGGGGGAGTTTGGAATGGAAAGAAGTTTATCAATGGAGTTAGTACGTGTTACTGAGGCAGCAGCACTAGCATCTGCAAAATGGATGGGTTTAGGTAAAAAGGATGAAGCAGATGATGCTGCTACAACAGCAATGCGTGACGTATTTGATACGATTCCTATGAAGGGAACAGTTGTAATTGGAGAAGGGGAAATGGACGAGGCTCCAATGCTTTATATCGGTGAAAAACTTGGGAATGGATATGGTCCAAGAGTGGACGTAGCAGTTGACCCACTTGAAGGTACAAATATCGTGGCATCTGGTGGATGGAATGCTTTAGCAGTTATTGCAATTGCTGACCATGGCAATTTATTGCATGCTCCTGATATGTACATGGAGAAACTTGCAGTAGGACCTGAAGCGGTTGGTAAAGTTGATATCAATGCATCTGTTCTTGATAACTTAACAGCTGTAGCAAAAGCAAAAGGAAAAAATATTAATGAAGTTGTTGCAACAGTATTAAATAGAGAACGCCATGCGAAATTAATTGAAGAAATTCGCTCAGCAGGTGCTCGAATTAAACTGATCAACGATGGTGATGTTGCGGGTGCAATTAACACAGCTTTTGATCACACAGGTGTTGATATTTTATTTGGAAGCGGTGGAGCGCCAGAAGGAGTTATCGCTGCAGTTGCTTTAAAATGCTTAGGTGGAGAACTTCAAGGGAAGTTATTACCTCAAAATGAAGAAGAGATCGAACGTTGCAAACGCATGGGTATAGAAGATCCAAACCGTATATTATATATGGACGATTTAGTTAAGGGTGACGATGCAATTTTTGCTGCTACTGGTGTAACTGATGGAGAATTACTAAAAGGTGTACAATACAAAGGGAATGTAGGTTCTACGCAATCATTAGTTATGCGTGCTAAATCAGGAACTGTTCGTTTTGTAGATGGACGTCACAGCCTAAACAAAAAACCAAACCTAGTTATAAAATAATCAATCCGTAAAAAAGCTTGGTTTTGATGAGGGTTAATAATGAATCAAAATTCTTTGTTAATGAAATCGGGACCTAGATATTAATTTAGTAAAATAATGACTCTTTCCTTTATTTACCAAGGGGAAGAGTCATTAAATAGTTTAGTCGAAAAATAGTTGGCATAAAAAACTCTTTCGAATTATAATCTCAATAGATAGTAAACCTATTAATTCTAATTACTTAGAATATTTTTAGGGGAAAAGGTTACACTAAAGAGTAATACTTTATGTAAGTTTCCTTCAAAAAACCTTCTAAATAACCTTCCGAATTAAGAAAACCCTAATTTGAACGAATAAAAGTAAAGAGTGGTGTTATATGAGTTTAACAATCTCTGCATTAGAAAACATGAAATTAAAAGATTTGTATGAACACGCGAAGGTAATGAAAATTTCGTATTACAGCAAATTAACGAAAAAAGAACTTATTTTTGCAATCCTTAAAGCGCAAGCGGAAAAAGATGGATTAATGTTCATGGAAGGTGTACTAGAAATTATCCCATCAGAAGGATATGGATTCTTACGTCCAATTAATTATTCACCTAGTTCAGAAGATATTTATATTTCTGCATCTCAAATTCGTCGTTTTGATATGCGAAATGGTGATAAGGTTTCTGGAAAAGTACGTCCACCTAAAGAAAATGAAAGATACTTTGGTCTACTTCAAGTAGAAGCAGTCAATGGAGATGATCCTGAGAATGCTAAAGAACGAGTTCACTTCCCGGGATTAACTGCATTATATCCAAATAGACAAATGAAGCTTGAAACATCTCCTGCTAAGTTTTCTACAAGAATTATTGATATGATCTCCCCAGTAGGATTTGGTCAACGTGGTTTAATTGTTGCCCCTCCAAAAGCCGGTAAGACAGAGTTATTAAAAGAAATTGCAAATAGCATCACGACAAATCACCCAGAAGCTGAACTAATTGTATTACTAATTGATGAGCGACCAGAAGAGGTAACGGACATTGAACGTTCTGTAAAAGGAGATGTTGTAAGTTCGACTTTCGACGAAACTCCTGATAGTCATATTAAGGTTGCTGAACTAGTATTAGAGCGCGCTATGAGACTAGTAGAGCACAAGAAAGATGTAATTATTTTGATGGATAGTATTACTAGGCTTGCTCGTGCGTATAATTTAGTTATTCCACCAAGTGGTCGTACGTTATCAGGTGGTATTGATCCTGCTGCATTCCATAGACCAAAAAGATTCTTTGGTGCTGCACGTAATATCGAAGAAGGTGGAAGTTTAACGATTTTAGCAACAGCTCTAATCGACACTGGCTCACGTATGGATGATGTTATTTATGAGGAGTTCAAAGGTACTGGTAATATGGAGCTTCACTTAGATCGTTCATTAGCTGAACGTCGTATCTTCCCAGCAATTGACATTCGTCGTTCTGGAACACGTAAAGAAGATCTATTAATACCAAAAGATCATCTGGACAAGCTATGGTTAATGCGAAAAACTATGTCGGATATCCCAGACTTTGTTGAACGTTATTTCAGAATGCTTCGTCAAACGAAAACAAATGAAGATTTCTTCAATACGATGACTGAAGAAAGTAGAAAAACGCCTGTATCTAATAAATAGATGGAAGATATAAGCAATCTGAAAGAGAAATAGTGGGTTGCATTCTCCCGGGTTAGTTGCTATAATTTCATTTGTATGTGAAATGTAAACTATGTGGTATACACATGGTTTCTTATAACTCTGATTTCAAGGATTTCAGGGCGGAAGGAGATGAAAAACATGAAAGCGAATATTCATCCTAATTACAAGAAAGTAGTGTTTATGGATATTAACACTGGTTTCAAATTCTTAAGCGGATCAACAAAATATTCTAACGAAACAATCGAATGGGAAGATGGCGAAACTTACCCTCTAATCAAAGTTGAGGTTTCTTCTGATTCTCACCCATTCTACACTGGACGTCAGAAATTTGCTAACGCTGCAGGACGTGTTGAACGTTTCAACAAAAAATACGGCCTTAAGTAATATTGATGAAAAGCAGGCGAGTTATTGCTACTTTGCCTGCTTTTTTTACGCATTTATAGTCAAATAACATATAAGTCTAATTCAATTTAGTGAATTTTTATATAAATACTCAAGATACTTACACGAATTATAAATAGTGCTGAATTAACCAGCGTTTAAAATAAATAATAAAATAGTCTTTGTACTGATATAGAAAGGTGAGACACATAATGTTCTTTATGATGAAAAAAAATGGTTGGATTGAAATGATTTGCGGAAGTATGTTTTCTGGAAAATCAGAGGAACTAATTCGCCGTGTTCGTCGTACGCAGTTTGCTAAGCAAAGCTGTGTTACATTCAAGCCATCAATTGATAATCGATACAGTGAAGTAGAAGTCGTGTCTCACACAGGTATGAAAGTACCTGCTTATGCAGTAACACACTCATCACATATACTTCAATACGTTACAGAAGAAGTTGAAGTAGTTGCAATTGACGAGATTCAATTCTTTGACGAAGAAATAGTTATGGTAGTTCAACAACTTGCTAACTCTGGGAAACGTGTGATTTGTGCAGGTTTAGACCAGGATTTTAGAGGCTTACCATTTGGTAAAGTACCTGAAATATTATCAATTGCAGAACATGTAACGAAATTAAATGCAGTTTGCGCTTCATGCGGATCACCTGCAAGTAGAACACAAAGATTAATAAATGGTAAACCAGCTTTATTTGAAGACCCTATTATTTTAGTAGGAGCATCTGAATCATACGAACCAAGATGTCGTCACTGTCACGAAGTACCAACGAAAACAATTCAACCAGCACTTCAAAGTCAGAACGATTAATTTTACTGTAGGTTGAAAATTAGCTATTAAGACCATATACTAAGAAATGTGGAGAAAGCTCGCCCAGCTCTGACTGAGATATGATCGAAGAGCTAGCTTGCAGAACTGAAGAATAATAATTGTGGATAAAGTGTTATACGCGCTTTTACCTTAGAATTTAGAATTAAAGAAGCGATTTAGAATCGCTTTTTTCGATATATATTTAAGACGAAAATGTCGAGGTGAAAATTATGTTTGATCGATTACAAGCTGTAGAGGATCGCTATGATAGATTAAACGATTTACTTAGTGACCCGGAAATTATAAACGATTCAAAAAAGTTACGTGAATACTCAAAAGAACAATCAGACATACAAGAAACGGTTGATGTATACCGTCAATACAAATCAGTTAAAGAGCAAATTAAAGATGCAAAAGCTATGCTTGAAGAGAAGCTTGATGCTGATATGCGCGAAATGGTTAAAGAAGAATTAAATGATTTAGAAAACGAATCAAAGGATCTAGAAGAACGTTTAAAAATCCTTTTAATTCCTAAAGATCCTAACGATGATAAAAACGTTATCGTTGAGATTCGTGGTGCTGCGGGCGGAGACGAAGCTGCATTATTTGCTGCTACGTTATATCGTATGTACAGCCGTTTTGCTGAGGTTAACGGATGGAAAACAGAAATCATTGAAGGTAACTATACAGAGCTAGGTGGCTTTAAAGAGGTTATCTTTATGATAAATGGTAAAGGTGCATATTCAAAACTAAAATTTGAAAATGGTGCACACCGTGTTCAACGTGTTCCTGAAACAGAATCAGGTGGACGAATTCATACTTCAACTGCAACAGTAGCAGTTTTACCAGAAGCTGAAGAAGTTGAAATTGAAATTCATGAAAAAGATATTCGTGTAGATACATTTGCTTCAAGTGGTCCTGGTGGTCAATCAGTAAATACAACGATGTCTGCAGTGCGTTTAACTCATATTCCAACAAATACTGTTGTATCATGTCAGGATGAAAAATCACAAATTAAGAATAAAGAAAAAGCGATGAAGGTTCTTCGCGCTAGGGTTTATGATAAATTCCAAAGAGAAGTACAAGCAGAATACGATCAAAATCGTAAGCAAGCTGTAGGTACAGGTGACCGTTCTGAACGTATCCGTACTTATAACTACCCACAAAACCGTGTAACTGACCACCGAATTGGATTAACAATTCAAAAGCTTGATCAAATCGTTGAAGGTAAAATCGACGAAATTATTAATGCGTTAATTATGGATGATCAAGCAAAACGCATGGAACAAAGTCAATAATGACAACAAAAATATATGAAGCCCTAAAATGGGCTTCTTCTTTTTTACAAGAACATGGTCGTGATGAAAATGTGGGTGAAATTGTATTAAAACATCTTTTGGACTACAATCGAACAGAATTATTGCTAAATATGAGAGAAGATTTAGAAGAGAATGATTGGATGCAGTTTCAAGAACTGATTCACAAGCACGTTAAGGGCCAACCAATCCAGTATTTAATAGGATATGAATACTTTTATGGCCGAAAGTTCTTCGTTAATGAAGAAGTACTAATTCCGAGACCAGAAACAGAGGAGTTAGTGGAAGGTGTATTGCATCGTATTCAAAAGCATTGGAAAAATACAGAACAACTTGAACTAGTAGATGTTGGTACAGGTAGTGGGGCGATTGCAATCTCACTTGCGCTTGAAAATAAACAATTAACAGTTCATACAGTCGATATTGCAGAAGAATCTATCCAAGTCGCTAAACGAAATGCGCAAGAGTTACAGGTAAATGTCCACTTTATTCACAATGATTTACTGAATTACTTTATTGAAGAAAACAAGAAAGTTGATATTGTTGTATCAAATCCGCCGTATATTCCGCATGAGGATTGGTTGGGTTTAGATGAAGTAGTTAAGGATCATGAACCATACCGTGCTTTAGTAGGCGGCGAAGATGGTTTAGAATTTTACCGCCGTTTTGCAAATGACTTACCTAAAGTATTAAAAGAAAAATCATTGGTTGCATTTGAAGTAGGTGTCAATCAAGGTGAACAGGTTGCAGACATTTTAAGGAAAGCTTATCCGAATTCAAATGTTGAAGTTGTTTTCGATATAAATGGCAAAGACCGTATGGTTTATATGGTAAATGGCTAATTTAAATAGTGAATCGTAATGATATTGACTAGAAAAAGTCCATGTATTACGATTCTTTTTTTTGTGTTAAAGTTGTAAAAGATGAGGAAAATTTCAATCAAGAAAAAACAAAAACATTACGAAAGAAGATAGTTAGAATGAAAAAGTTTAAAGGTTGGATTGTATTTAATGGTCATATTACAGCTACAAAATTTACTGAACTTTTCGAATGGTTACAAGATACAGCAATCGCAAAAGGAATAGATGTTTCCTTAGTTAAACATTATGAACTAATCCCAGTAATTGAAAAGGGTCAAGCAATTTTAAAAGGGAAATTCGCGAATGAGAAACCTGATTTTGTAATTTTTTGGGACAAGGATGTTCATTTAGCAAGGCATTTAGAAAATATGGGGCTAAAACTATATAATTCTGCGAGAACGATAGAAGTCTGTGATGATAAGGCTTTAACTTTTCAAGCATTATCTAACTTTAATATACCTATGCCAAAAACAATTACGGCTCCGCTATTATTCCCTAATTGTGATTTAACAAATTATGATTTTTACGATGAAGTTATACAGGAATTAGGTTTTCCTTTAATAATAAAAGAGTCATTCGGTTCATTCGGTAGACAAGTTTATTTAGTTGAGAATAGAGAAGACTTTTTTAAGAAGGTAGACGAACTAAAGCACAAACCGCATATTTATCAAGAGTTTATAGAATCAAGTAGAGGGACTGATATTCGTATCCAAGTAGTAGGTAAACAAGTAGTAACAGCAGTGTTAAGAAAATCAGAATCAGATTTTCGGGCAAATGTTACAAACGGTGGAAAAATGTATAAGTATGAGCCGACAGAAGACCAAATCAACTTAGCACTTAAATGCTCTGAAATAGTAGGAGCAGATTTTGCAGGGATTGACTTATTATTTGGAGAAGATGGAAAAACATATATATGTGAAGTTAACTCAAACGCACATTTCAAAAATATTTATCTATGTACAGACGTGGATACAACGAAATATATTATTGATTATATTACCTGGGACTTGGAGAAAAACGTATGATTGGTTGGTTAATCTATTCCGAAGCAGATGCAGAAAGAAACAGAACGTATATCGACTGGCTAGTAAGCGGAGCATTGGAAAATGGATTTGAGTTAAAGTTACTTTATACAGATGATATTGTAATAGGTACTCGAAACGGTGTTAATATACTTTACTATCAAGGTAAAGAATTAAACAAACCGGCTTTTGTAATCATGAGGACTATATCACAAATATTATCTTCCCACTTTGAAGAAATGGGAATCAGAACATTTAATAACCAGGCGATTTCAACAATGGCCAATCACAAGTTTCTAACACACCAGAAGCTTTCTAGTCTAGGTATTCCAATGCTGGACACATTTTATTATAAAAAAAGTACAATTATAAAATCTCTAGATACAGTCCATTTCCCTTGTGTACTTAAAAATTGCACAGGAAGAGGCGGAAGTGAAGTATATTTTATAAATAATCAAGAAGAGTTACTGGAGATAGTACAGAACTCAAATTTCGATGAACTATTAATTCAAAACGTTGCAGAGCAGTTAGGTAAAGACTTAAGAGTTTTCATTATCGGTAAAGAAATTATTGCAGCTGTTTTAAGATATTCAGAAAAAGACTTTCGAGCGAATTTTTCACTAGGTGGAGGCGCAGTGCTTTACGAGCTTTCCCAAAATGAAAAAGAACTAATTCAGAAAATAGTAGATCACTTTGATTTCGACTTCGTAGGAATTGATTTTATGTTCGATGCAAACAATCAACTGATTCTAAATGAAATTGAAGACGTAGTAGGAAGTAGAACATTATATACAGTATCAGATATAGATATTGTTTCGTTGTATATGAAATATATTAAAGAGCAGATAAACTGTTAAAGAAAAAAGAATTAAAAAAATCTAGGAAATAAACAAAGCTTTTTAAGGTTTTTCCTGGTTTTAATTCACACTTTCTTTTTCAATTGATAGTTAATGGAACAGTTAGGATAACCTTTTTATCTATGAGTAGCTCAACAACTGCACAACTAAAAAACGGGTAGCCTGAACTGGAAATCATCGTTTACTATCTAATCTAATAAAGAATCTATTAAAAAAAATAGAATACTAGTGTTTAAGAAATAATCAAATTGTCTACACTGTTCCTAGAGGGATGGTGGAGAGAATGAAAACTAAAAATAAAACAAAAATAACATATAAAATTATTTCTTTATTTATCATATTATTGATTAGTTCATCAGTGTTAATGCCACTTCGAGATACAAATGCAAAAGGTAATGAGATGGTCGTAATTCCTAAGAAAGCTGTACGACTACGAATTCTAGCAAATAGCGATTCTAGTGAAGATCAAGCTCTTAAACGTAAAGTTCGAGATGAAGTTAATGCTCAAATTAATACTTGGGTAAAAGATTTAACAACTTTTGAAGAAGGACAAAAGGTTATTAAAAGTCATATTCCAGACTTACAAAAAACGGTTGCACGTGTTATTAAAGAAGAAGGCTCAAATCAACCATTTACAATTACTTACTCTAAAAAAGTTAAATTCCCTACAAAATTATATGGTAGTTTCTTATATCCTGCTGGTGATTACGAAGCGGTTTTAATTAAACTTGGTGCAGGTCAAGGGGCAAACTGGTGGTGCGTATTGTTCCCACCATTATGTTTCCTAGATTTTTCAAACGGTGATGCAACTTTAAGTAAAGAGTCACTACAATCGCAACAAAGGGTTGATCATGAAACAAAAATCGAAAGTGAACCAAAAAGTGAACCAAAAAATGAAGCAAAAAATGAGTTTAAACAACAAGAAGCATTACGTTTAAGTGATGTTGATTCTATTGCTACAACAAAACAAAACAATGAATCATCTTTACAGGATGATGCTGATGTCAAGAGCAGTGAAGATGCGGTTGTAGCTTCCACTCTACCTGGTGATGAACCAAAAGAAGATATTAAGGTAGAGAGCTTCTTTGTACAAATGTTAAAGCAATTATTTTAGTTCTAGCAATCTCCCTATGTGCATAAAGTATTACAAGCATACTAGGGAGGTTTTTTTATGAAAATACGTTCAGCGATTCAGGATGATTTTGAAACAATTTTTTCATTCTTAGGACAAGCAGGGTTATCTACAAACGGACTTGAGGAGCAACAAGAAGCTTTTTTCATAATGGAAGATGAGTTTGGGAAAGCACAAGCTGTAATAGGATATGAACAAGATGGAGAAGAAGCGTTATTAAGATCACTAGTAGTTGCACCTACCATTTACTCACATCATATGGTACTCTTTTTACAAAGTGTTCTTGAAAAACTAAAAGATGAAATGATTAGTAAAGTATATTTATTAACAAGGCAGCATGTAGTTCAAGACTTATTCCTTTTACTAGGTTTTGGGCAAGTCGAACAGGAAAATGTTTCAAACAGTATTAAAGAAATGAAGCATTACCAAACTACTATTACGAATGAAGAAGTATTAGTTTATCAAAAAGAACTATACACAAAGTTATCCACAAATTAGCAAGTTTTGTCCACAATTTGTGGATAAAACTTGCTTTTCATTCTTTGGATAATGTCTAAATTTGTAAAATATACACTATTATTCACTCTAGAGAGAGGTGCTACGTATGGAAACGAAAATATGGTATGTGGATAATCCTGTGAATAAAGAAGAAGTTTACCCACAGATTGTGGATGCAGCAAAAAATTTACAGTTAGGACAAGTTGTCGCTTTTCCAACAGAAACTGTTTATGGATTAGGGGCAAATGCTCTTTCGGATGAAGCGGTTCAACGAATCTTCCAAGCAAAAGGTAGACCAAGTGATAATCCCCTTATTGTACATATTGCCAACGAAGAACAGTTAGATCATCTAGTTGAAGAAATTCCGTTAAATGCAAAAAAACTCATGGATGCTTTTTGGCCAGGACCATTAACGTTAATTTTAAAAAGTAAAAAACATGTTTCAAAATATGTAACGGCAGGGTTATCCACTGTTGGAATAAGAATGCCTGATCATCCAGTTGCTTTAGCGTTAATTGAAGCTTGTAATTTGCCAATAGCAGCACCAAGTGCAAATACTTCAGGCAAACCTAGTCCAACGTCTGCTAAGCATGTATTTGAAGATTTAAATGGACAAATTGTAGGTATTGTAGATGGTGGTAGTACAGGAGTCGGATTGGAATCAACAGTTATTGACTGTTCCCAAGATATTTTTACAATATTAAGACCAGGTAGTATTACACCAGAAATGATCAAAGAAATAATTCCTACAGTGGAAGTAGATCCAGCAACAATGAAGGAGAATGAAGCACCAAAATCACCGGGGATGAAATATAAACATTATGCACCAGATGCTCAAATGCATCTTGTAAATGGAAGTATTGAGTTTATGCACAAACTTATACACAATTCCAAAACAGAAGGAAAAAGAGTAGGGATATTAACAACGGAAGAAAATGCAACGAAATATGATGCAGATGTTGTTCTTACATGTGGAAAACGTAGTGACTTATCAACGGTAGCAGCAGCATTATATGATTGTATACGTCAATTTAATGAAGAACACGTTGATATCATTTATTGCGAAACTTTCCCTTATGAAGGTATTGGAATTGCCATTATGAATCGTCTGTGGAAAGCTTGTGGACATTCGGTTATACAGGAATAGAACGGGCTACTATTGTTTTCGTCTATAAACAAAGCCCAAAAACTTTATTTTCAGACAGGCGAAGTAACGAAGAAAGCGAGCGTTTGTCAACAGTCTGAAAAATTATATTAATTTCCCTCATATGATTTGTAGGACGTGCATATCTTTTAATAGCAAGTCCTAGGGGGGAAAGCATGAGTAGCTCGTTAATCAATGAACTAATTACATTAAGTATTATGGGATCTGCGCTAGGTTTAGATGCATTCTCAGTAGGGTTAGGAATGGGCGTTATCCAACTAAAATTTAAACAGATCATTCATATTGGCATTGTAATCGGACTATTTCATGTAATAATGCCCTTACTAGGAATGATCATTGGATATGAGTTATCCGAAAATCTAGGACGATTTGCTGTATTACTCGGCGGATTATTATTAATGGGAATAGGCTTTCACATGATTTATTCAACTTTATTTGGTAAAGAAGAAAATAAATATTCACCAACAGGAGTAGGTTTACTTCTTTTTGCATTTAGTGTAAGTGTGGACAGCTTTTCAGTTGGAATTAGCTTAGGAACATTCGGTGCTAAAACATGGCTAACCATTTTACTATTTGGTATTATTAGTACGATTTTAACTTGGGCAGGATTACTTTTAGGAAGAAGAGTAGAACAGGAACTCGGTAAATTTGGAGAACTATTAGGTGGTTCATTCTTATTGATTTTCGGTATAAAACTATTATTTTTTTCTTAAAAGATACATATGGTGAATAAGAGCTAAGGATGGAGAAAATTGGAGACAATTGCCCCATCCTTTTACTTTTTAGTAAAATAGATTAAATAAAACGTTCAGATAAATGAGGGTGAGGTATTAAGATGGAAAATATATTATTTGTTTGTACCGGAAATACATGTAGAAGCCCAATGGCAGAAGCGCTATTAAGACATCATGGGAATGAGCTCTATCAGGTCAAGTCTGCTGGAGTATTTGCTATGTCAGGCGACCCTGCCTCTCAAAATGCAATATTGGCACTAAAAAATAAAGGGATCGAAACAAAGCATTCCTCGCAGCAAATAAATGAAAATCTTTTAGAATGGTCTTCGAAAGTCTTATCAATGACATTGAGCCATAAACAAATGTTAGTTTCTAGGTTTCCTCAATATAAGGATAGAATCTTTACGTTTTATGAATATATAAACGGTCAAGCTAAAGATATTTCTGACCCGTATGGAGGGTCATTAACAACTTATGAAAATACTTTGACGGAATTAGAAGAGTTGGTAAAACAGATTGTACAGAAACCGAACGAATATTAATTTAAACAGTGATTGGATGTTAATTAGATGCCCTAAATCTGAACATAATAGTGTAAGATAGAAATTGAAGTTAATTCAATACAGAAGAAAATTCAATCAAAGAGATCAATACGGGGGTTATCTAATGAAAGTAGCAATAGCATCTGATCATGGTGGATTAAATATTCGTCAAGAAATCATGAATTTAATGGATGAAATGGGTATTGAATACGAAGATTATGGTTGTGAGTGTGGTACATCTGTAGACTACCCAGACTATGCATTCCCAGTTGCACAAAAAGTTGCAAATGGAGAAGTAGACCGTGGAATATTAATTTGTGGGACAGGAATTGGTATGTCAATTGCCGCAAATAAAGTTGAAGGAATTCGATGTGCATTAGTACATGATACTTTCAGTGCAAAAGCAACTCGTGAACATAATGATACGAATATTCTAGCTATGGGGGAACGAGTAATCGGACCTGGTTTGGCAAGAGATATTGCAAAAATATGGTTAACGACTGAGTTTGAAGGCGGTCGACATGAAAATCGAGTAAACAAAATTAAAGACTACGAAAAAAATCATCAATTATAAAACTTAAACAAGAAGCCGTTAATCCAAAACATAATGTGAAGATTATCGGCTTTTTTAATAATGAGTAATAGAATTTAGTGAATTATTCTACGAAAGGAGCAAAATAAATGAATGAAGAGTTAAAGTTAGTAGCCGGGCAAATAAAAACATTATTAAACGAGCTAAATGATCATGTAAGTTTTACAAGTGACCATGTTTTAGTAATTGGATGTAGCACTAGTGAGGTTAGTGGGCAAAGAATTGGAACTTCAGGAACAATAGAAGTAGCGGAAGTTTTATTTAATGAGATTAAGGCATTTCAAGATGAAACAGGAGTACAATTAGCATTTCAATGCTGTGAACATTTGAATAGAGCAATAGTTGTTCAAAGAAAGACGGCAAAAAGTTTACAACTCGACGAGGTAACTGTGATACCAGTTCGTACCGCAGGAGGAGCACTTGCTTCATACGCATTTAGACATATAGATGATGCTGTAATTGTTGAACACATTAAAGCGGATGCAGGAATTGATATTGGAGATACTTTAATCGGTATGCATTTAAAGCACGTAGCAGTTCCTTTAAGAACAAGTATTAAACAAGTTGGACAAGCTCATATAACGGCGGCAAAGACTCGTCCAAAGTTGATTGGTGGAGCACGTGCAGTTTACTCAATAGATGAAGACGTGAAATAAAGCGCTTTTTATTATAATAGAATAGTTAAATGTTGGTTTTTTGAAAGATATATCTTTCATTTTTAATGCAAAACATGGTAAAATAGAAAGGAATTCGGTCGTTTTATCGAATAATATAGTAAATTTATACTAGTAATGTTCGTGTTTTATAAAAAGGGGGATATAACTGTGGAAAATTTAAAAAAGCAAGATCCATCATTGTATGAGGCAATACAGTTAGAGTTAGGTAGACAACGTACTAAAATCGAGTTAATTGCTTCTGAAAACTTTGTTAGCGAAGCAGTAATGGAAGCCCAAGGTTCAGTATTAACAAATAAATATGCTGAAGGATATCCAAGTAAACGATACTATGGCGGATGTGAATATGTAGATATCACAGAGAACATTGCAAGAGACCGTGCAAAAGAAATTTTCGGAGCAGAACACGTAAATGTTCAACCTCATTCAGGTGCTCAAGCGAATATGGCAGTTTATTTCACTATTTTAAAACATGGTGATACAGTATTAGGTATGAATTTATCACATGGCGGTCATTTAACTCACGGAAGTCCAGTAAACTTCAGTGGGGTACAATATAACTTCGTTGAGTATGGAGTAGATCCAGAAACTCAAGTTATCAACTATGAAGATGTACTAGAAAAGGCTAAAGCACATAAGCCTAAATTAATTGTAGCTGGTGCAAGTGCTTATCCAAGAGCAATTGACTTTAAAAAATTCAGAGAAATTGCAGATGAAGTTGGAGCTTACTTAATGGTTGATATGGCACATATCGCTGGTTTAGTCGCAACAGGCCTTCATCAGAATCCAGTTCCATATGCTGATTTTGTTACAACAACTACTCATAAAACATTACGTGGACCACGTGGTGGTATGATTTTATGTAAAGAAGAATTTGCAAAAGCGATTGATAAATCAATCTTCCCTGGAATTCAAGGTGGACCATTAATGCACGTAATTGCAGCAAAAGCTGTAGCATTTGGAGAAGCATTACAAGAAGATTTTAAAAAGTATGCACAAGCGATCATCGATAACGCTGCTCGTTTAGCAGAAGCTTTAAAATCTCACGGCTTAAATTTAGTATCTGGTGGCACAGATAATCACTTAATTTTAATTGACGTACGTTCATTGGAATTAACTGGTAAAGTTGCTGAGCATGTATTAGATGAAGTTGGTATTACATGTAACAAAAATACAATTCCATTTGATCCAGCAAGTCCGTTTGTAACAAGTGGTATCCGTATCGGTACTGCTGCTGTAACTTCAAGAGGATTTACTTTAGAAGATATGGATGAAATTGCATCAATTATTGCTGAAACATTAAAAAACCACGAAAATCAAGAAGTACTAGAAGCATCTCGTAATCGAGTTAATGCTTTATCAAGCAAATACGAATTATATCCTACGTTATAATAAATAAAGTATAAAGTAAGCTATCTTTAGAACTGTATTTTCAACATTGAAGGTGCAGTAATACTAAAGATAGCTTTATTTTTATAAAAAGTTTGTGATTAAATTCACAAAAAGTTCATATAAACTTGTGAATAACTTCACATTTGCTATTTGAAATAGAGTACAATAATTCATGTAAACAGCAATTAAAAATTATCCAAACGGAGGCAAAAAATTATGTTTATTAATTTTTTAAGAACTAATAAAATTGCATCTGGTTTCTTAATTATTATTCGTCTTTATTTAGGTTATGAGTGGATCCATGCAGGTTGGGGTAAGTTATCAGCTGGCGGATTCGATGCTTCAGGATTTTTAGGATTTGCAGTTAAAAGTGCCTCAGGTGAACATCCAGCAGTTCAGGGCTGGTGGGCTGACTTCCTTACAAACTTTGCAATACCAAACATCGATTTATTTAACTTTTTAGTACCTATTGGAGAATTCGCAATCGGACTTGGACTTATTCTTGGATGTTTTACAAAAACAGCAATGTTCTTTGGTTTAATGATGAACTTCGCATTTATGTTTAGTGGTACAACTAGCACGAATCCACAAATGGTCTTATTAGGAATCTTTATAATCATTGCTGGTTCAAATGCAGGACGTATCGGATTAGATCATTATATTAGCAAGTTTACTAATAGAAAAACTTTTTTCACTCCAAAAGGATCAGACAATAATTTCAGTAAAGCATCTTAACTATACCACCAAAGAGGGAACCAATTGGTTCTCTCTTTGGTGTGTAAGAGAAAAACTTCTCTGACTTATAATAATGAAGAAGAGGAGTTTTTCTAATCAAAATGGGTCAAAATAGCAATTAGATTAGTAAAAAAAGGAAATATGGAGCTTTGTATGTAAAAAGATCTAAATTTATTCAAAGTGATTGTATGATGTGGCTTGAATTATTTAACCGCTTTCGGTATTCTTTTTAAGAATAATAAATTACTAAGTATTTGCAAGGAGCGATAAAAGTGAGTAAAGTATACGTTTTTGATCATCCGTTAATTCAGCATAAAGTTTCTTTAATTCGTAAAAAAGACACTGGAACAAAAGAATTTCGTGCACTAGTTGATGAGGTTGCAGGTTTAATGGCATTTGAAATCACACGCGATCTACCACTACAAGAAGTGGAAATCGAAACGCCAGTAGCAATTGCAAAGTCGAAAGTTATTGCTGGTAAAAAATTAGGCATTGTACCAATTTTACGTGCAGGTTTAGGGATGGTTGATGGCTTCCTTCAATTAGTCCCAGCAGCTAAAGTTGGACATGTTGGATTATACCGCGATCCAGAAACATTAAAACCGGTTGAATATTATGTTAAACTTCCTACGGATGTAGAAGAGCGTGACTTCATTGTAATTGATCCAATGCTTGCGACAGGTGGATCAGCAGTTGAAGCGATTAACTCTTTAAAAACACGAGGTGCTAAAAATATTAAGTTTATGTGCTTAATTGCAGCTCCAGAAGGTGTTGAAGTTTTACAAAAAGCACACCCAGATGTTGATATTTACATAGCTGCCCTTGATGAAAAATTAAACGATCATGGTTATATTGTTCCTGGTCTTGGTGACGCTGGAGATCGTTTATTCGGTACAAAGTAATTACATTTTTAAAGCTTTCCTAGCATAGGAGAGCTTTTTTTATTTAAAAGGGGTATAATAATTAAAAATTTGAACGTGAATTAAGGATTGGCAAGTTAAAGGGGATTAGGGAATGTCACTTGAAAAACAAAGGTTAATAATAGATGCAGCAAGACTATACTATGATTCTGACTTTAGTCAACAAGAGATAGCGACACAATTAGGAATCTCTCGTCCAACTGTATCTAGATTACTTCAACAAGCTAAGGAATTGGGATATGTACGCATTGAAATTATTGACCCCCTAGAAGGAAATCAAGATTTAGCCCGAGAGTTGAAGAAGAAATATAATTTACAATCTGTTGAAGTTTGCTATTCACCTATTGATGACTACAATGAAGTTTTGCAAACAATTACTAAAAAAGCTGCGGATGTGTTAGTAGATTTAGTCCATGATGGTGACGTTGTAGGGGTAACTTGGGGAACAACGATGTATCATATTGCAACGAAGTTAAGCAATAAACAAGTAAAGGGTGTAGAAGTAATACAGCTAAACGGTGGAGTAAGTTACTCTAAAACGAATACTTATGCATCTGAAACGGTAAATTTGTTTGCCGAAGCATTTAACACCGTTCCAAGATATTTACCACTACCGGTTATATTTGATAATCCACAAGTAAAACAAATGGTCGAGGAAGATCGCCATATTGGTCGACTAATCGCTTTGGGAAAACAATCTAATGTCGCAATTTTTACCGTAGGAACTGTTAAAAAAGATGCCCTGTTATTTAAAGTTGGCTACTTAAACGAGAAGGAAGAGACGGATTTACAAACATATGCCGTAGGAGACATTTGCTCACGCTTTTTTGATAAAGAAGGAAATATTTATTCTGAACTTCTTGATCGACGTACGATTGGAATTGAGTTAGATGAGCTAAGAAGTAAAGAAAAGTCAATTTTAGTTGCTGGTGGAGAAAGAAAAATAAACGCTATTCACGGTGCTTTAATGGGTAAATATGCAAACATACTAATAACCGATCAATTTACTGCAAAAAGATTGCTAGAACAGGAATAAGCAAGGGAGAGATTAAGTAACTAAAAGAATTTGTTCTTTTTCTATGTCATGTTCCCTACTAGTCAGCTTTTAAAAAATAGTAGTGACCCTTGAAATTGGATATTTTTACAATTAAAAAAGAGGTGTCTTTTGTGTCAGTTAATCTGACTTATGAGACAACCTCTCTTCTATTTAATAGGTAAAATTATCCTTGAACATAAGTTCAATTAGTGTTTTACAAAATTTCATAGCGATGTTATAGTATAGACATATTCAAAGTAACTTAGTAAATAAACATTTTTTTATACTAAAACCATTAAGGGAGCGACTATATATGAATTACGCAAAATTAGTAGACCACACATTATTACGAGCTGACGCAAAAAGAGAAGAAATTGCAAAACTAGCTGAGGAAGCAAAAGAATTTAGCTTTGCATCAGTTTGTATCAATCCTACTTGGGTTTCTTATGCAAGTGAATTATTAAAGGATTCTTCTGTAAAGGTTTGTACGGTAATTGGTTTCCCTCTAGGAGCAAACACTCCTGAAGTAAAAGCATTTGAAACGACAAACGCAATTGAAAATGGTGCCGAGGAAGTTGATATGGTTATCAATATTTCTGCATTAAAAGAAAAAAATGACGAATTAGTTGAAAGAGATGTACGTGCAGTTGTTGAAGCTGCTAAAGGCAAAGCTTTAGTAAAAGTAATAATTGAGACTTGTCTTTTAACTGACGAAGAAAAAGTTAGAGCGTGTGAATTATCAGTTAAAGCTGGTGCTGACTTTGTAAAAACATCAACAGGATTCTCAACTGGTGGAGCAACAGCAGAAGACGTTGCATTAATGCGTAAAACTGTTGGAGAAAACGTAGGCGTTAAAGCTTCTGGCGGTGTTCGTAACTTAAAAGATGTAGAAAATGTAGTAGCTGCTGGTGCAAACCGTATCGGAACAAGTTCAGGTGTTAAACTCGTTCAAGGTGAAGAAGCAAACACAGCTTATTAATTTCAAAATAATTTTAAAATAAAAAAAAGTGAGTGAGTTATTGCTCTTTAGCTCTTACGTTGGTAATATGGTAAAGCGAAGACAAAACTCACACACTTTAATCAAGAATTACCTAACAATTCGTTAAAGGGTGATAAATATGAATACACAATCATTAATCAACGAAGCTTTAAAGGCTCGTGAAAACGCATACGCTCCTTACTCAAAGTTTAAAGTAGGTGCAGCAATTTTATTGAATAACCAAACAGTCTACACAGGATGTAACGTTGAAAATGCTTCTTATGGACTAACAAATTGTGCAGAAAGAACTGCTATATTTAGTGCGGTAGCTGCGGGTAACGGATCAGCAAAGATCGAATCAATCGCAATAGTAGGGGATACTGAAGGCCCAATTTCACCATGTGGTGCATGTAGACAAGTTATCGCAGAATTTAGTGATGAAAATACAAAAGTATACTTAACTAACTTAAAAGGTGACATCGCTGAAACAACAGTTAAGGAATTACTTCCTGGATCATTTAGTTCAAAAGATTTACAAGGTTAATCCTTGTCTGACATCTAACTTCTATATGATGTCTGACATCCAACAAATAAAAAGTTGTGTTCGTTTTGAAAGCGCTTATATTAATTAAAAATAAATTTATTGGATTTTCGGGGGAGAAACATGAAATATATTATAGCTCTTGTTGGATTACTAGTTGTTTTCGGTCTAGCATTCATCGCTAGTAGTGATCGTAAAAACATTAAATATCGTCCAGTTGTAATCATGGTCGTTGTTCAAATCATTTTAGCGTTCTTATTATTAAATACAGAAGTAGGTTTAATTTTAATTAAAGGGATTTCTAACGGATTTGGAAAGTTATTAGAATACGCTGGTGAAGGTGTTAATTTCGTATTTGGTGGTATGGCAAATGAAGGTGCTTTCCCATTCTTCACAGGAGTATTATTACCAATCGTATTTATTTCTGCATTAATCGGTATTTTACAATTCACAAAGATTTTACCATTTTTTATTAAATACATTGGGTTAATCTTAAGCAAAATCAATGGTATGGGTAAATTAGAGTCTTACAATGCAGTAGCATCTGCAATTTTAGGACAATCTGAAGTATTTATTTCAGTAAAAAAACAATTAGGTCATTTACCAAAAAATCGTTTATATACTCTTTGTGCATCAGCAATGTCAACAGTATCTATGTCAATCGTAGGTGCATATATGACGATGGTTGAACCAAAATATGTAGTAACGGCAATTGTATTAAACTTATTTGGTGGATTTATTATTTCTTCAATTATTAATCCTTACACTGTTACACCTGAAGAAGATATCTTAACGGTACAAGAAGAAGAAAAACAAACATTCTTCGAGATGCTTGGTGAGTATATTTTAGATGGTTTCAAAGTAGCAATCATCGTTGCAGCAATGTTAATCGGTTTTGTTGCATTAATTGGTGCAATTAATAATATTTTTGATATGATTTTTGGAATCTCATTCCAAGGGATTTTAGGTTATGTTTTTGCTCCATTCGCTTTCATTATGGGTGTACCATTTAAAGAAGCGGTTGATGCAGGTAGTATTATGGCAACAAAACTTGTTTCAAATGAGTTCGTTGCAATGATGGATTTAGCAAAACATGGTAAAGAGTTCTCAACTCGTACATTAGGAATTGTGTCAGTTTTCCTTGTATCATTTGCTAACTTCTCATCAATTGGTATTATTGCAGGCGCGGTTAAAGGTTTACATGAGAAACAAGGTAATGTTGTCGCTCGTTTCGGTTTAAAATTATTATTTGGTGCAACATTAGTAAGTGTTTTAACGGCAATTATTGTAGGGATC
The DNA here is from genome assembly GCF_002585125.1 of Bacillus sp. AFS029533. Classification (NCBI taxonomy): domain Bacteria; kingdom Bacillati; phylum Bacillota; class Bacilli; order Caryophanales; family Bacillaceae; genus Bacillus; species Bacillus sp. AFS029533. The sequence continues at coordinate 201,411 of NZ_NUQC01000004.1, forward strand.
GTTTTAAAATAATTTAATCCAAGCGTTTGACTTAGATCAAGCGCTTGTATTTTTTTTTCTAATCTTAAAGTAGGAGGGTTGAGTTAAAAAGTGAATTTTTAACAATTTTCTTTTTAACAAGTCACTATGGGAGCTGTAGGTTTACTTTTATCTGGTGCAACTCTATTTTTAAATAGTCTTGTTTTATTAAATAAAGCGAATGCAAAAAGTGCAGCTTTATTAAACTTATTTGTTGGTACATTACAAGTCCTTTTTCCTATCTACTTATTAATGCATTTAGGTGCTGGTAAGTGGGAATTATTTAATACGGCAAGTATTTTCTTTTTTGGTATTACTTATTTATATAATGGATTTACAAATCTTAAAGGTTTTAATGGAACAGGCTTAGGCTGGTTCTCACTTTGGGTATCCATCATGTCTGTACTTTGGGCTTTCGTGAACTTCGCTATTATTCATGATGTTGTAAGTGGACTATTATGGGTTATGTGGGCATATTTATGGTATCTATTCTTTGCTGGCCTAGTATTAGGTAAGAAAATAGAACGATACACTGGAATCGTTGCAATGATACAATCTTGGACTACAATTACTCTTCCTGCATTTTTTATGCTTTTAGGGATTTGGCAGGAGACGGTAATTTCAAATGCATGGATCGTAGTTTTAGGAGCTTCTATTTTGTATTTTGTCATACATGAGATTAAAGCGTATGTTACAAATAAAAGATTCCAGTTGTTTAACCAACCTGAATTAAAAAATTAATGATAATACAAAAAGACTAACTTTTTAGGTAAGCTTAATGCTTTACCTAGAGTTAGTCTTTTTTTATTTTTGAAAACTTTGTAGGTTCTAGAGAAAATTACCTTTTTATACATGAATGAACGATTAGTGAGAAAGCTAAAAAGAAAATATCTTATAAAAAGGAGAACCTGCATTGAATGAAAAATTACTTTCTTAAAATAATTATTTGTTTAGTTTTTTTACTATTTCCATTTAAAGATGTATATGTAAATGCACATGAACAACAAAAACAAGTAGCTTTAATTTCGGTTAAAGATGGAATGATTACACAGGCGATAAAATATATTGCTGAACGTTTCCCTAATGTAACCGTAAGACAACAATACACTGAGACGTATTATGGTTTTTCTGTATCGGGTTCTCTTGAAGAGTTATCACAGTTAGCTAAAATGCCGTTAGTAAATGATATGCACTTTGTTACAACTTATAGAGCTCATTTAGAAGATAGTATCCCTTTTATTGGAGCGGACGAAGCTCAATTATATAAGGATCAAAGGGGAAGAAAGATTACTGGTGAAGGCGTTAAGGTAGGAGTAATCGATACTGGTGTAGATTACAGGCATCCTGATTTGAAATCAAATTATGGTGGCGGTTACGATACAATTGATTTAGATAAAGATCCAATGGAGACTAAACTTGAAGAAAAAAGCACATTTCATGGTACCCATGTAGCTGGTGTAATAGCGGCAAATGGAAAAAGAAAAGGTGTAGCCCCTAAAGCTACAATCTATGCATACCGTGCTCTTGGCCCTGGTGGCGTTGGTACATCTGAAACTGTTATGGCTGCAATTGAGCGAGCAGTGAAGGATAAAGTAGATATTATTAATTTATCGCTAGGAAATGATGTCAACGGACCAGACTGGCCGACAAGTATTGCGTTAGATAAGGCAGTAGAGAAGGGTGTACTTGCAATTACGGCTGCTGGAAACTCTGGACCAGGACTATGGACTGTTGGGTCTCCCGCTACTGCATCAAAGGCTTTAACAGTTGGTGCGAGCTATCCACCTGTTCTTTTCCCATCTATCCACGTGAAAAATAAAGAGACAATTATTAGTCCTATGATTGGATCTGCTAAATGGGGTAAAGGTTTAAATGGGCGATTTGTATTTAAGAAATATGGAGAAAAGCGTGATTTAAAAAGAGTAAAAGACAAAATTGTCTTGCTTGAAAGAGGAAAAATCACATTCACTGATAAAGTAAAAAATGCTCAAGATGCTGGTGCTAAGGCGGTTATTGTCTTTAATAATATTGATGGAAATTTCATCGGACAAATTAAAGGGAAATTTACTGTTCCAGCTGCGACTATCTCAAGAAAAGAAGGCTTAATGATTAAGAAAATCATTGAGAAAAGTAAAGTGGAAGCTAAGACTGGACATGAAAAGAAGGTTGATATACTTGCGGATTTCAGCTCTAGAGGGCCGGTAACAGGTACTTGGCAAATGAAGCCGGATTTATTAGCTCCAGGTGTACAAATAAAAAGTACAATTCCGGGTGGGTATTTAGCGCTTCAAGGAACGAGTATGGCAAGTCCACATGTTGCCGGAGCAGCTGCTCTAGTAAGACAACTGCACCCAGATTGGAGTATGGATGATTTAAAAAGTGTGCTAGTCAATACAGCAACACCATTATATAAGAATAATAAAAAGATGTATCATGCGTACGAACAAGGGGCTGGAAGATTAGATATTGAAAAGGCACTTGAGACTGAGACAACATTATTCCCTACGTCTTTATCTTTAGGAGTAACTAGAAAAACCGATTTACAAATTAAGAAAGATTTTGTCGTAAGAATATCGAATAAATCAAATATGCCAAAACAAGTTACGGCTATAAATAATCAGCCAGCCACAGGAATACAATGGGTATTACCGAAGCCTTTTACAATTCCAGCACACACTAGCAAAAAGATTAATCTTACTGCAACAGTTGATACGAAAGTATTAAGAGATGGATTTTATGATGGGGCAATAACGTTCAGCACAAATGATGATGAAAATTTAAGAATGCCGTTTTTATTATTACAAGGAGAACCGAATTTTCCGTCAGTAATGGGATTTCACTTTGGAAGAGTGAAAGGTAAAAATCGCTATAAATATGAACTCTATTTACCAAGTAAGGTTGAGGAATACAAAATTGCTGTTTTTGAATCAGAAACATTCCGATTGTTAGGTGTAATTGATGAGCAGGAGAACAGTAAGAGGGGGATTATCAAAAAGGAATTAGTTTTAAAAGATTTTCCTAAAAGTGGAATTTATAAGTTTGTGATATTTTATAAACGTAAACAATATGAAAGTGCAACGGAATCTTACGTCAATGTCGCTAAAATTTATGTTGAAGACTAAAAATTGGTAAGTATTTTTTAATAGTTTTTTAATTTAGGTAATTGACACATTTTTGTAACATATTGTATGCTTAACATGAATGTTTAAAAGGGTTTTCAATGTATGTAAATACTATGTTATTAAAATTTTTTGAACGTTTTGTGAACAATTTGTGAACGTTTTCAATGTTTAGAGATTTTAGCAGATATTTGTTGTAGAATTAACCATGATAAGACTTTTGGCAATTTTTTGGAGAATGAAAATTGACATGGAGGGATTTTGTATGAAAAACAACAATCAACATCCTCTTAAAGCAATGGCACTCATGTCTTCCATTCTAGCTCAGCTTGTCGGTTCTATTCTCATAGGCATCTTTTTAGGAAGATGGATTGATTCATTTTTTAATTGGCCAGTACCAGTATTTATGATCATCTTTTTACTGTTAGGATTATTTACTGGAATCTACGGCACGCTTAAATTAGTTAAGCAATTCACACCAGGGGACTAGTTACATGCAAAAAGATAATTTTAGACGATTCACACGAGATATGTTGTATATTATTGCTTTAGCTGTTTTAGGTTGGGCATTTACCGACTATAAAACAATATTCACAGGCTATATTCTCGGAACAGTAACTAGCTTTTATTGTATATGGATTCTACACAGAAAGATAAATACCTTCTTTGACCGAGTTTTAAAGCAACAAAAAGTTCGATCTTTAGGTACTGTAATTTGTCTTTCAGCGGTGGCTCTAGCTATGGTCATCGCGCTTCGGTATGAAAATTTTGTGAGCATACCGGCACTAACTGCGGGACTAATGACAGGACACCTTGTCATTATGATACATTTTGCATTACAACAAACGTCTTTTGCAAGGAAGAGAGGTGAATAAATTGGAACACGGCACTTATGGTTTTAAATTTATTGGTTTAGATTTTACGTTAACAAATGTTCTAATGACTACCATTGCTGCAGTAATCGTCTTTATCATCGCAGTTACATGCGCAAGAAGTCTACAAATACGCCCATCAGGAAAGCAAAACTTTTTAGAGTGGGTTATAGATTTCGTTAAAGGCATTATCAACAGTACAATGGATTGGGAAACTGGTGGTCGCTTCCTTACACTAGGTGTGACATTACTTATGTACATATTTGTTTCAAATATGTTAGGTCTACCATTCGATATCTCATTTGATGGAAACTCAGTTTGGAAATCACCTACATCAGACCCAGTCATTACTTTATCATTAGCAATCTTTATAGTTGGTTTATCACATTATTATGGTATTAAGATGCGCGGTTTTGGAGCGTATGGTAAAACATTCTTCCAACCAATGCCATTCTTATTCCCATTAAAAATTATTGAGGAATTAGCAAACACATTAACGCTAGGTCTTCGACTTTACGGTAACATTTACGCGGGGGAAATCTTACTAGGTTTACTTGCAACAATGGGTACACATGCTTATGCAGCAAGCGCAGGAGAAGGCGTTCTTTGGACAATTGCAGCGGCAATACCAATGATCGTATGGCAGGGATTCTCTGTATTCGTTGGTTCAATCCAAGCGTTTATCTTCGTAATGTTAACAATGGTTTACTTGTCACATAAAGTGGCGGACGAGCATTAATCTGCTCATTAAAATTGGTAGTTAGATAAAAATTATAAAAAAAAATATATTTCTTATGATTAAGAAGGAGGAAATTTAAAATGGCTTTAATCGCAGCGGCAATCGCAATAGGTTTAGGTGCACTAGGTGCAGGTATTGGTAACGGTTTAATTGTATCACGTACAGTAGAAGGTGTTGCTCGTCAACCAGAATTACGTTCAACTCTTCAAACTTTAATGTTCATCGGGGTTGCATTAGTTGAGGCACTTCCAATCATCGCGGTAGTTATCGCATTCATGGCATTTGGTAAAGCTTAAGATTTATACAAGTAGTTAAAAAATGGCGAAGTTTGTGTTCACATTTACTTCGCCATTCCTTTATGACACTTTTGTTGTAAAGATTGAATTTTGAATTTAAAGCAAAGGTCGGTAAGAGTCCTAAGCTTTGTTATAAAAAAGAAAAATTATTAAAAGATACCCTCGAAGGGAGTGAAGGCTTGTGTTAAACGGTTCATTATTCGTAATCGGTGAAGCAAACGGACATGGTATACCTTGGGGCGATGTAGCGTTTCAATTAGTAATCTTCTTAATCCTACTTGCTTTATTACGTAAGTATGCATTAGGACCTGTAATGGGAATTATGAAACAACGTGAAGATCACATCGCTAATCAATTAGACTCAGCTGAGAAAAACAACGCTGATGCAATGAAACTAGTTGAAGAGCAAAAGCAAGAGTTAGTTGCTGCTCGAACTGAAGCTCGTGAGCTTCTTGAGAAAGCTAGAAAGCAAGCTGATGTACAACGTGAAGAAATCGTTGCAGCAGCAAAAGCAGAAGCTGAAAACTTGAAAGAAAGTGCTAAACGTGAAATTACACGTGAAAAAGAGCTTGCAGTACAATCAGTTCAACAACAAGTGGCTTCATTATCTGTATTAATTGCTTCTAAAGTACTTGAAAAAGAAGTGAAGTCTGAAGACCAATCTGCTATTTTTGATCAATATCTTAAAGAAGTAGGCGAAGCTAAATGAGTAACGAATTAGTTGCAAAACGCTACGCAAACGCTCTTTTTGAATTAGCAACTGAACAAAATTTAGTAGAAACTGTTGAACATGACTTACAAGTTGTGAAAAAGGAGTATGTAGGAAACTTAGAATTAAATAAGTTTTTACAACACCCTGGTATCACAAAAGAAAGCAAAAAGTCTGTCTTAAATGACACGTTTGCTTCAATCTCTGAAACGGTATTAAATCTAGTATGTTTATTAGTCGATCGTGGGCGAATGAGCACTATTTCTAACTTAGTAACTGAATATGTAAAAATTGCGAATGAAACTCGTAATATTGCAGATGCAACAGTTTACTCTGTAACGGAAATGTCTTCTGAAGAACTAGATAAAATTGGAGCGTTATTCGCTTCTAAATTAGGTAAAAACTCAATACGTTTGAAAAACGAAATTGACCCATCTTTAATTGGTGGTTATAAAGTTCGTGTTGGAAACCGTATTTTTGACGGCAGTTTAAAAAATAAACTTGTTCGAATTGAACGTGAATTAATCGCAAAATAGTTTGTAGATAGGGGTGAAATGCATGAGCATCAAAGCTGAAGAAATCAGTGCGCTGATTAAAAAGCAAATCGAAAATTACCAAACTGAAATAGAAGTTAGTGATGTTGGTACAGTTATCCAAGTTGGTGACGGTATCGCTCGTGCTCATGGTCTTGACCAATGTATGTCTGGAGAGCTAGTTGAGTTCTCTAACGGCGTTATGGGACTAGCACAAAACTTAGAAGAAAACAACGTAGGTATTATCATCTTAGGACCTTACACAGGCATTAAAGAAGGCGACGAAGTTCGTCGTACTGGACGCATCATGCAAGTTCCAGTTGGTGAAGCATTAGTAGGACGTGTAGTAAACTCATTAGGTCTACCAGTTGATGGTTTAGGCCCAATCGAAACGACAAAATCTCGTCCAATTGAAAATGCTGCTCCAGGTGTAATGGCACGTAAATCAGTACATGAGCCATTACAAACAGGTATCAAAGCGATCGACGCTCTTGTACCAATCGGACGTGGACAACGTGAGTTAATCATCGGTGACCGTCAAACTGGTAAAACAGCTGTTGCTATCGATACAATCCTTAACCAAGCTGACCAAAACATGATCTGTATCTATGTTGCAATCGGTCAAAAAGAATCAACAGTTCGTGGACTTGTTGAAACTTTACGTAAGCATGGCGCATTAGATTACACAATCGTTGTAACTGCACCTGCTTCATCTCCAGCTCCAATGTTATACTTAGCTCCTTTCGCTGGTGTAACGATGGGTGAAGAGTTTATGTACAATGGTAAACACGTATTAGTAGTATACGATGATTTATCAAAACAAGCGGTAGCTTACCGTGAGCTTTCATTACTATTAAAACGTCCTCCAGGTCGTGAAGCATATCCAGGGGATGTATTCTACTTACACTCTCGCTTATTAGAGCGTGCAGCTAAGTTAAATGATGAGTTAGGTGGCGGTTCATTAACTGCATTACCATTCATCGAAACACAAGCTGGTGATATCTCAGCTTATATTCCAACAAACGTAATCTCGATTACTGACGGACAAATCTTCTTACAGTCTGACTTATTCTTCTCTGGCGTACGTCCAGCGATCAATGCAGGTCTTTCTGTATCACGTGTTGGTGGTTCAGCGCAAACTAAAGCGATGAAATCAGTAGCAGGTACTCTACGTCTTGACTTAGCGTCATTCCGTGAGCTTGAAGCATTTGCTGCGTTCGGTTCTGACTTAGATAAAGCAACTCAAGCTAAACTTAACCGTGGTGCTCGTACAGTTGAAATCCTTAAACAAGGTTTACACAAACCGTTAAAAGTAGAAAAACAAGTAACTTCTTTATATGCGTTAACACGTGGTCACTTAGACAGCGTAGCAGTTGAAGACATTACTCGTTTTGAAGAAGAAATGTTAGCTTGGATGGACGTTAACGCAAAAGGTCTTTTAGATGCTATTCGTGATACTGGTAAATTACCAAACGAAGCTGACCTTGACGCTGCAATTACAAGCTTTAAAAAGAACTTTATTGCTTCTAAATAAGAAGGCGATTTAAATATCTGGATTTGAAGGATCGGGCTCTAGCTCGTCCTTCATTTAACTGTTTACCAAAAGGTGGTGAAAACCTGTGGCATCATTACGCGATATAAAAACAAAAATTAATTCAACAAAAAAGACAAGCCAAATCACAAAAGCGATGGAGATGGTATCTGCTGCGAAATTAAACCGTGCTGAGCAAAACTCTAAGCAATTCGTTCCTTACATGGAAAAAATGCAAGAGGTAGTTGGTAGCGTGGCAAAAGGCGTAAACAGTAGACATCCGATGCTAGTAACTCGTCCAGTTAAAAAGACTGGTTACATTGTCATCACTTCTGACCGTGGTTTAGCGGGTGCATTTAATAGTAACGTATTACGTGCGGTAACAAATACAATTAAAGAGCGTCATAAATCAAATGATGAATTTGCAATTATTGTACTAGGTCGAGTTGGACGTGACTACTTTAAGCGTTTAGGTTACCCAATCGTTGAAGAGGTTCTTGGGCTTCCAGATCAACCTTTATTCGATGATATTCAAAAATTTGCTAATCGTACAGTTCAAATGTATACAGACGGCATTTTTGATGAGCTTTACTTATCATATAATCATTTCGTAAGTAAGATTTCTCAAGAAGTTACTGAGAAAAAGCTATTACCTTTAACAGATATTGACACAGGTAAGGCAACAACTAATTACGAATTTGAACCATCTGATGATGAAATCTTAGAAGTGTTACTGCCTCAATATGCAGAAAGCTTAATCTTTGGTGCATTATTAGACAGTAAAGCTAGTGAACACGCTTCACGTATGACAGCGATGAAAAGTGCAACTGATAATGCGAAAGAAGTTATTAGTAAGCTTACTCTTCACTATAACCGTGCGCGTCAAGCAGCAATTACACAAGAAATTACTGAAATCGTCGGTGGAGCAGCAGCACTTGGCTAATCTGCTTACAACGGCTATATAAATTGAACGGCTTTTAATGAAACAATGCTAGGAGGAAAAGCGATGAGCAATGGTATTATTACTCAGGTATTAGGTCCAGTAGTAGACGTAAAGTTCGAAAACGGCCAATTACCACAAATATATAATGCGTTACGTGTTCGTAAAGAAGCGGGCGACGCAAACGAAGTAAACATTGATTTAACATTAGAAGTTGCTCTTCACTTAGGTGACGATACTGTTCGTACAGTTGCAATGGCTTCAACTGATGGATTAGTACGTGGAATGGAAGCAGTTAACACAGGGAAACCAATTTCGGTTCCAGTTGGAGACGCTACATTAGGACGCGTATTTAATGTGTTAGGTGATAACATTGACTTAGACGAAGAACTTGGAGAAGACGTACGTCGCGACCCAATTCACCGTCAAGCACCTAAATTTGAAGAATTAACTACAAAAGTAGAAATCCTTGAAACTGGTATCAAAGTAGTAGACTTATTAGCTCCTTACATCAAAGGTGGTAAAATCGGTCTATTCGGTGGTGCGGGTGTAGGTAAAACTGTATTAATTCAAGAATTAATTAACAACATCGCACAAGAGCACGGCGGTATCTCAGTATTCGCTGGTGTAGGTGAGCGTACTCGTGAAGGTAACGACTTATACCACGAAATGAGCGACTCTGGTGTTATCAAGAAAACAGCGATGGTATTCGGACAAATGAACGAGCCACCTGGTGCACGTCAACGTGTTGCCTTAACTGGTTTAACAATGGCTGAATATTTCCGTGATGAGCAAGGACAAGACGTGTTATTCTTCATCGATAACATCTTCCGTTTCACTCAAGCAGGTTCTGAGGTTTCTGCCCTATTAGGTCGTATGCCTTCTGCGGTAGGTTACCAACCAACTCTTGCTACTGAAATGGGTCAATTACAAGAGCGTATCACTTCAACAAACAAAGGTTCTGTAACTTCGATTCAAGCGATTTACGTTCCTGCCGATGACTATACGGATCCAGCACCAGCTACAGCGTTCGCTCACTTAGATGCAACAACTAACTTAGAGCGTCGTTTATCTGAGATGGGTATTTACCCAGCGGTAGATCCATTAGCATCTACATCTCGTGCATTAAACCCAGAAATCGTTGGTGAAGAGCACTATGAAGTAGCTCGTCAAGTACAATCAACTTTACAACGTTATAGAGAACTTCAAGATATCATCGCAATCTTAGGTATGGATGAGTTATCAGAAGAAGATAAATTAGTCGTAGCTCGTGCTCGTCGTATTCAATTCTTCTTATCTCAAAACTTCCACGTTGCGGAGCAATTCACAGGACAAAAAGGTTCTTACGTACCAGTTAAAGAAACTGTTAGTGGATTCAAAGAGATCTTAGAAGGTAAATATGATACTCTTCCTGAAGATGCATTCCGTCTTGTTGGACGCATTGAAGAAGTAGTAGAAAAAGCAAAAACATTAGTATAATAATTGTCTAATCGAAAGGCTTGTTCATCATTCTATTTGAATGAACTTGATTAGCTCACGAAGCTAGACAGGAGGAGTTCACTATGAAGACAATGAAAGTCAGTATCGTCACTCCGAATGGACCGGCTTATGAAGGCGAAACAGAATTCGTTAGCACGAAAGCAACTAGCGGTGAGCTAGGTATTTTACCTGGACACATTTCAACTGTGGCACCGTTAGCAACAGCACCTGTTAAAATTAAATCACCAGCTGGAACTTATTACGTTGCAGTTAGTGGCGGATTCATTGAAATTCGACCTGAAGCCGTTACAATATTGGCTCAATCTGCTGAAGCATCAACTGAAATCGACGTTGAGCGCGCAGTAGAAGCAAAAAAACGTGCAGAAAAACGTCTACAAGAAAGACGACCTGACACAGATATCAAACGTGCAGAACTTGCTTTACACAAAGCAATGAACCGTTTAAACGTAGCACAATATAAGTAATTAAAAATAGAGCCCTTTTTGGGGCTCTTTTTTTGTTGGATGGGAGTGGGGTTGGGTGGGGTCGTTAGTAGGATGATGGGTGCAATTAAGGATAATGAAAGTGCAAATAACTAGGTTGAGCGTGCAAATAAATTTAATTAAGTGAAGGAAAAACTGATCGGTGTAAATAAAATCATGAGTATCGACATTAACTCAAACAAGTGCGCAAATAAATTATGAAAACCGCAAATAAAATTGAAGAATCACAATTAAAAATTGAAAATAGCAATTAAAAATGGTAAACCGCAAATAAATTTTGTGAATCACAAATAAAAAAGCAAAATAGCAATTATTTATAAGGAAATCGCTATATAAAGTAGAAGAATCGCAAATAAAGTACATTACCATTTAAAATTAATCAAAAATTTTCCTTGTAGATTATTATTTTGACTAGATTTAGTACGATATTTCAAGAAAATTAATTAAAATAAGGCAATATTGCTTTAAAACATATAAAAAAACTGAAGAATAGATACCAATTCACTTTAACTTTTCACAATCAAGATTAGGAGGTGACACGGAAATTATGTCGAACTTTATCATAAAATAAAAAAGAGGTGATTAAATGATTTTGAAAGAAAGAACTGTTCCATTGACTATTAGGAAACTTGAAGCTCTACTTAGAAGATTACCCAAAGAACACAACCAAAGATTAAGAATAGAGGATGATTTTGCAAAATTTAAAGCGGGGTTTCATGGTGAAAAATCACTAGATTATCATTTGAGTTTTTTCAATAAAGAACGGTATATTATAATTCAAGATTTAAGATTGTTAGACAACGAAAAACGGTTTTTTCAAATCGATACAATAATTCTTTCACCAAGCTTTATTTTAATTATTGAAGTGAAGAATTTAGTTGGAATACTTTACTTTGATCAAAGTTTCAATCAACTTATTCGAATGAATGAGGGAAAGGAAGAAGCTTTCATGAACCCAATTATTCAAGTTGAGCGGCAAAAACGGCAACTTCGAAGTTGGTTAGAGCAAAATAAGTTTATGAATTACCCAATAATTCCATGGGTTGTATTAAGTAATTCTAAATCGATCATAAAAGCATCATCTAATGTAATACAGATTGCTAACACGGTTATTCATTCAGATTCACTCTACAGAAAACTTGAGGAATTAGAAAAAAAGTTGCATATAAACATTTTCACATCTAAAGAAATTCGTAAGTTAGCAAAGCTCTTAATAAAACAAAATCAACTACTAGATCAAAATATACTCGAGAAATACAATATATCTAAAAATGAATTATTGACTGGCGTAATTTGTGACAACTGTAAATTGTATTCTATGTTCAGAACTAAGGGTTCTTGGTATTGCCCGCAATGCTTCAACGTTTCAAAAGATGCTCATTTACATTCGTTATATGATTTTTATTTATTAATTGGAAATACCATTAAAAATAGCCAACTTCGCGAATTCCTACATATAACTTCAATATACTCAGCTTCAAGACTCCTCCGTAAACTAAACCTACCATCATCAGGAACAAAAAAAGACAAAACACACTATTTAGACGAGTTGTCACAGCAATCCTCTTTTTAGTTTAATTCCAATCCCGCTGTTGTTAAAACACCATTTCTTGAAATTTTTAAAAGGTATTCTGCCATGTGTTTTTTTGTGTATGGCATGTCATTTTCAACCCAAAATGAAATTACGCTGAGGGTTGCGCCTGATATATAGCTTATTAGTAGGTCACCTGGTACAAGGTATTTATTCTTCTTTGGTTGTATGAATGCAATGCCTTTTTCGAACGTTGTTGATAATACTTCGTAAAGTTTTCTTCTAAAAATATTTGGTCCTTGTCGTTTTAGTAGGACTTTGTAGAAGTAACTGTTTTTTTCGATATGTTCGAATAGGTGGAAGTAGGATTTTAAGGCCATTTCATCGAGTGAGTTTGGGTTTCCGTCATAGTTACTAAAATCTACATTTTTCATGGCGCTGTCCAAATCAACTAGTTTTTCTCTAACGATTTGGCGGATCATTTGGTATTTGTCTTCGTAATGGCTATAAAAGGTTGCTCTGTTAACATTTGCTTTTTTAGTTATATCTTGTACACTAATCGCTTCAAATTCTTTATCTGATAGTAACGTAATTAATGCATCTTGTAAAAGTTGTCTAGTGCGAATGACACGAGGGTCAAGATTATTTTTTATGCTCATTTTAAAACTCCTTTATTAAATAACTTTAAGAAATCAAACAGTTAATGATAGTAGTGTTGCTTAAACAACAATTTTTTAATTATTAACGGTTGAGTACGTTTATAAATCAATTATAATTAAAAACTATGAGAAGTAAAACGACAATGTGTTGCTTTACTTTTGTTACCTATATAGAGAAACGATTAAAAATTTAGGAGGAATTTTATTTATGGGGAACATGAAGAAAATGGTGTTTGTTAACATAATTACTTTAATCATATTAGTTGCTGGTGGATTTGCTGGTTATTACTATTATGATCAATCAACAAATTATATCAAAACTGATAATGCAAAAATAGATGGGCAACAAATTGTTATTTCATCTCCTGCTGCTGGTAAGCTTGAGTCATGGTCAGGTACTTTCGGAAAAACATTTTCACCAAATGAATCAATCGGGAAAGTTTTAACTGCGCCTCAAACTGCTGGAGATACTGCACATGAAGTATCAGTTTCAGTACCAACAAATGCTACGATTGTTCAAGCAAATGCAATTAAAGATCAATTGGTTGGAACAGGTTCAACTCTTGGTTATGCATATAACTTAGATAACCTTTGGGTTACTGCAAATATTAAAGAAACTGAAGTAGAAGATGTGAAAAAAGGTCAAGTGGTTGATGTGTATGTTGACGCATATCCAGATACTACTTTAACAGGTACTGTTGAATTTGTTGGATTAACAACTGCAAATACATTTAGTTTATTACCTTCTGGAAACTCTAATGCAAACTATACGAAAGTTGAGCAGGTTGTACCTGTAAGAATTGCTTTAGATCATAATAAGTCATTTGAAATTGTTCCAGGAATGAATGCTTCTGTTCGTATCCATAAGTAAGGAGGAATTTCTATGTCTACAGGAATGATCATAGCATATGGAGGGTTTTGCTTAATTGTTTTCTTTATTATTAATCGAATCGTATTAAGAAATAAAGAAAATGACCTAAAAATAGATAAAAGAGAAGAAATGGTCCAATCGGAAGAACCGAATAAAATAGAAAAAACTGAAGAAATTCAAAAGAAATCAATCCCATCTGAGTCAAGTGAAAAACAGAGCTTTAGCATGGGAAAAGTTTTGACAGTACTATTACTAGGAATGTTCGTGTCTATTTTAAATCAGACATTAATAAATGTTGCTTTACCGAAGTTAATGGCAGATTTTAATGTTACGACTTCGACCGCACAATGGTTATCTACTGGTTTTATGTTAGTGAATGGTATTTTAATTCCGGTCAGTGCTTACTTAGTTGATACATTCACTTATCGAAAATTATTTATCTTTTCGATGATTGCTTTTACGATTGGTTCAATTATTTGTGCTTTATCAGGTAACTTCCCAATTATGATGGTAGGTCGTGTTGTCCAAGCTGTCGGAGCGGGTATTTTAATGCCACTTGGTATGAATATCTTTATGACGATTTTCCCACCTGAAAAACGTGGAGCAGCAATGGGATTAATGGGGATTGCAATGATTCTTGCGCCAGCTATTGGTCCTACAATAACTGGTTATGTAGTTCAAGATTATTCTTGGCATTTCTTATTTTATGGGATGGCTGTGTTAGGTGTCATTTCAATTATTTTGTCTAATGCTTGGTTTCATATTTCACGTAAACGTTCATTCCCAACTTTGGATATTTGGGGAGTAATAAGTTCGTCACTTGGATTCGGAAGTTTATTATATGGATTCAGTGAAGCCGGTAATAAAGGTTGGGGTAGTACTGAAGTAGTTCTTTCTTTAGTAATTGCATGTATCAGTTTAGGTTTATTTGTGTGGAGAGAATTAACTGCTAAACAACCGTTAATAAATTTAAAAGTATTTAAATCTTTTTCGTTTACTTACACATTATTAATTAACTTAATCGTTACAACAGCATTATATGGAGGGATGATTTTACTACCTCTTTATTTACAAAATATTCGTGGGTTTACACCAATTAGAGCAGGATTATTATTACTTCCTGGTTCATTGATAATGGGTGCGCTCGGACCACTTACGGGTAAATTGTTTGATAAATATGGTATCCGTCCTTTAGCTATTTTTGGTCTACTTATTATGACTTTTACAACTTATGAGTTCACTAAGTTGTCTATTGATACACCATATTTAAAAATTATGTTTTTCTATACTTTACGTTCATTCGGTATGTCATTTATTATGATGCCAATTATGACGGCTGGTTTAAATAAATTGCCAGTTAAGATGATTTCTCACGGTACTGCAACTCAAAATACACTACGACAAGTTGCAGGTTCGGTCGGTACAGCGGTCCTCGTTACAATTATGACGACTCAAACGACAAATCATTTGGCTGACTTTTCAAATGAAGTAACTTCAACGAATTCTTTCATTATGGATTGGGTTCATCAAACAGGCGCACAGTTATCCGCTGCAGCTGGAGTAACTCCTTCCCAAGGTGGAGCTTTGGCAGTTACAACACTTTATAGTCAGGCGTCTAAATTAGCATCTATCAATGGGATCAATGATGCATTTATTTTTGCAACTGTATTATCAGGTATAGCATTGGTGCTTTCATTCTTTATGGGAAGTACAAAGAGCAGAAAGATTGCACAACCTAAATCTAAATCTAAAAATCAAAATAAACAGCAATCTTCAGAAACGATTGCATCTTAAAAAAGAGCCAGTTCATGTATTGAACTGGTTTTTTTTTCGACAATTATCACTATATTTTAACTTGTGGGAATTGTGAATAACTTCCTGTGGATTTGTGGATAACTCTTATACTGATATATAATTTTAGTAACTGGTAATGACAATTGAAAGATTAGAAATTTATTAGAACGACATACATATAAGATAAATAAAGAATAATGGAATTTATTTTCCAACTATATCATTCAATTTTCAGATTAATGGCAATAAATATCGACACGTTTTTGTCACATTTGTTATAATGGATACGATTACAAAACTGAATAGTAAAAATTAATGAAAAATACATTATATTTATAATAAGTATATAATGTAGAGCTCTGTAGTTAGAGGAGGGACAAGTTTCGTGAATGCTTATTTAAATAATTATGTGATCGTAGTTGTGTTTCTAGTTATAGGAATTGCACTTCCAGTTGTCGCACTCTCGGTTATAGGTAAAATTTTAAGACCAAATGTACCAACTGAAGCAAAAGCAACGACCTACGAAAGTGGTATTGAACCATTTCATGATGCGAAGGTTCGTTTCCACGCTGGATATTACATTTTTGCACTATTATTCGTTATTTTTGATGTTGAAACTGTTTTCTTATATCCGTGGGCGGTTGCATATGATCAATTAGGGCTTTTTGCTTTTGTAGAGATGATTATTTTTATTCTTATGCTATTACTTGGACTTATTTATGCTTGGAAGAAGAAGGTGTTGAAATGGTTATGAAGTTAGATGGGATTTCTGTTGCTGAAATGGAAGAACTCCAAAAGAATATTTTTTTCACGACTTTGGAAGAAGTGAAGGCATGGGCAAGAAGTAACTCGTTGTGGCCATTAACATTCGGGTTAGCTTGTTGTGCAATTGAAATGATGGGTGTAGGTTCATCTCATTATGACTTAGACCGATTTGGATCATTTTTCCGTACTTCTCCTCGTCAATCTGACTGTATGATTGTTTCTGGAACTGTTACGAAAAAGATGGCGCCAATTGTTAAACGCTTATACGATCAAATGCCTGAACCAAAATGGGTAATTGCGATGGGCTCATGTGCAACTGCTGGTGGACCATATGTTAACTCGTATGCAGTTGTTAAAGGAGTGGACCAGATTGTTCCTGTGGACGTGTATATCCCTGGATGCCCTCCGAATCCAGCAGCTTTAATTTATGGTATTAACAAATTGAAAGAGAAGATTCGTTACGAAGCTAAAACTGGAAAGCAGGTGACGAATAAGTGAGTGAAGATAAGTCAAAAGAACAGTTAAAGAAAGAAGCAGCTGAGAGGGCTAAAGAAGCGGCTCGACGAAAAATGGAACAGTTGAAGGCAGAAAAGGAAGCTGCAAAAAATACTGAAGTTCAAAAAGAAGAAGTACCTGTAGTTGAGGAGCCTACTGTTGAAAATGAAGTTAAACAAGAGGAACCAGCTTCAGAAGATGAAAAAGCGAAAGCACTTGCACTAGCGAAAGCAAAAGCAGTGGCAGCGGCGAAGGCAAAGGCGGCAGCAATCGCAAAACAAAAAGCAGCAGAAGCAAGCGAACAGACTGAAGCAGAAGAGTCAGAGGAGACTTCTGATGATGATAAGGCAAAGGCTTTAGCAGCGGCGAAGGCAAAAGCAGTAGCAGCAGCAAAAGCAAAGGCAGCAGCAATTGCGAAACAAAAAGCAGCGGAATCAGGCGAACAGGCTCCAGCAGAAGAGCAAGAGGCGGCTTCTGATGAAGATAAGGCAAAGGCCTTAGCAGCGGCGAAGGCAAAAGCAGTAGCGGCAGCAAAAGCAAAGGCAGCGGCATTAGCAAAGCAAAAAGCAACAGAAGGTGGAGAAGGTCCAACAGAAGGTGCAGATGATGAAAAAGCGAAAGCAATTGCAGCAGCAAAGGCAAAAGCAGTAGCGGCAGCAAAAGCAAAGGCAGCGGCATTGGCAAAACAAAAAGCAGCGGGTGGAGAAGACACTGCTGGTTCAGACGATGAAGCGGCAAAAGCAAAAGCGAAGGCGATTGCAATTGCGAAGGCAAAAGCAGCAGCAGCGGCAAAGGCAAAAGGTAAAACAGACGGTGGTAAAGAGGCTCCAGTTGAAGAAGTAAAACCTTCTCATAATCAATCTTTGTTAGATGAAGTAAAGGCACTGATTGAAAAAGAGTTTGGAGCGGATGTTATTGAGGAAGCAATTATTAATACGCTTTCTAAACATGATCCAACTTTTACAATTAAAAGGGATGCTTATTTTAAAGTAGCACAGTTCTTAAAGAATAATGAACAGCTACAATTTACTTATTTATCTGGATTACACGGAACTGATTTTGTTGAGTACATGGAAGTTTACTCTTACATATATTCATATAAACGTAAACATGGAATCGCTTTAAAAGTAAGAGCAGACCGTGAACAACCTAATGTTGATAGTATTACTCCAATATGGGAAGGTGCAAACTGGCCAGAGCGTGAGACTTACGACTTACTTGGTATTCAGTTTGAAGGACATCCAAAGTTGGAGCGTATATTGCTGCCAGATAATTGGGTTGGCTATCCACTAAGAAAAGATTACGTTCAATTTGACGAGGGGGTGTAGGATAAGCCATGATTCGTACGGAAGAAATGCTATTAAATGTCGGACCTCAGCATCCAAGTACACACGGTGTATTTCGTCTTGTGTTAAAGATTGATGGAGAGATCATTAAAGAAGCGACACCTGTCATCGGTTATCTACACCGTGGTACAGAGAAAATCGCTGAAAATCTTCAATATACACAGATTATTCCATATACAGACCGTATGGATTATCTATCAGCAATGACAAATAACTATGTTATCTGTCACGCTGTTGAAACAATGATGGATATTAAAGTTCCAGATCGCGCAGAGTATCTACGCGTTATTTCAATGGAATTAGGGCGCGTTGCTAGTCACTTAGTTTGGTGGGGTACAAACCTTCTAGATATTGGGGCAGTGAGTCCATTCCTTTATGCTTTCCGAGAGCGTGAAATGATTATCAATCTATTAAACGAACTTTGTGGAGCGAGATTGACTTTTAACTACATGCGTGTTGGTGGGGTTAAGTGGGATGCTCCTGAAGGTTGGATTGAAAAAGTAAAAGAATTTATTCCATATATGAGAGAGCAATTAAAAGGATATCACGATTTAGTTTCCGGTAATGAAATCTTTATTAATCGTGTAAAAGGTATTGGTGCATATTCACAAGAAGATGCAATTAATTTTTCATTAAGTGGTGCAAATCTTCGTTGTACTGGTGTTAAATATGATCTACGAAAAGATGCTCCATATTCTATTTACGATCGCTTTGATTTCGATGTCCCAGTGGGAACAGTTGGCGATGCATGGGATCGATATATGTGCAGAATGCTAGAAATTGAAGAGTCATTAAAGATTTTAGAACAAGCTGTTGAACAATTCCCTGCTGAAGGTGATATTTTAGCAAAAGTTCCTAAAATCATCAAAGCCCCAAAAGGTGAAGGATACGTTAGAATTGAGTCACCGCGTGGAGAAATTGGTTGCTATATTGCAAGTGATGGAAAAAAAGAGCCGTATCGTTTGAAGTTTAGACGACCATCTTTTTATAACCTGCAAATTCTTCCAAAGTTATTAAAAGGTGAAAACATCGCAAACTTAATTACTATTTTAGGTGGTATTGATATTGTACTTGGGGAGGTAGACGGATAATGATAGAAAATCTTCTACAAAGTACACCGTCTTGGATAAATTTTCTCATCTATTTAGGTTTAGGCGTTATTTTTCTATTTGTAGTTTTAGGTTTCGTAACATTTGGAATCCTATCAGAACGTAAAGTAATGGGTTTCATGCAAGGGCGTATTGGACCTAACCAAGTTGGTGGACGTTATGGTTTACTTCAAACTGTTGCTGACGTATTAAAACTACTTTTAAAAGAAGATACAATTCCGAAAGCGGCAGACAAACCATTATTTATACTTGCACCGATCATCGCATTTGCACCAGCGTTTATGGTATTAGCAACTCTACCTTTCACAGAGAACTTACAGTTTGCTGATATAGGTGTTGGATTACTTTACTATATTGCTGTTTCAGGATTAACAACAGTTGGTGTTGTTACAGCGGGTTGGGCTTCAAATAACAAATACTCACTTATTGGTGGTATGCGTGCAGCAGCACAAATGATTTCATATGAAATTCCGTTAGTAATGAGCGTATTAGGTGTTATTTTATTAACTGGAAGCTTGAATTTAAATGATATTGTTAATGCACAAGAGAATGTATGGTTCATTGTAACTCAGCCGATTGCTTTTATCGTTTTCTTAATTGCAGCTGTAGCTGAATTAAACCGTACACCTTTTGACTTACCAGAGGCTGAGTCAGAGCTTGTAGCAGGTTATCATACAGAGTTTTCAGGATTCCGTTGGGCATTCTTTATGCTTTCAGAGTATGTTTACTTTTTTGCAATGTGTTCGTTAATTACGATTCTATTTTTAGGCGGATGGAAACCAATTGCGGGTCTAGACTTTATTCCTGGAGCTGTATGGTTCTCTTTAAAGTTTAGTGTAATTTTATATTTATTAATTTGGTTCCGTGTAACGTTCCCACGTTTACGTGCTGACCAATTAATGGAGTTCGGTTGGAAGGTATTATTACCAGTTTCATTAGCTAATATTTTAATAACTGCATTAGTAAAAAGCTTGTTCTTCTAAACAAATAGACCAATCTAAAGGGGTGTGAGTCATGATTGGGTTAGTAAAAGGTTTAAAATATACTCTTCAAAATTTAACGCGCGAGAAAGTGACGTATGATTATCCAAATCAGCCGATTCCGTTACCAGATCGTTTTCGTGGAATTCAAAAGTTTTATCCAGAAAAATGTATTGTTTGTAATCAATGTTCAGCAATTTGTCCAACAGACTGTATTACATTAACTGGAAAAAAACATCCTGATCCTACGAAAAAAGGAAAAATTATCGACACATACGATATAAATTTCGAAATTTGCATTCTATGTGATTTATGTACAGAAGTTTGTCCAACAGAAGCGATTATTATGACAAATAACTTTGAACTTGCTGAATATTCACGTGATGAATTGTTTAAAGACCTTCAATGGCTTGATGAAAACGATCAAAACATTCGAAAGGAGAATAAAGCATGAGTGGTTTTGTAGTTGCTTTCTTTCTTCTTTCTTTATCAGCCATTTTAGGTGGCGTAATGATGTTAAACTCAACGAAAGTTATGCATATGATGCTTTCACTTGTATTAACATTCATTAGTATCGCTGGGATTTATGTCCTTCTATCAGCTGAATTTGTAGCTGTTGTTCAAATTCTTATTTATTCAGGTGCAGTAACAATCTTAATGATTTTTGGAATCATGTTAACGAAACATGATATTGAAAGTGAAAAACCAAAAAGAAATTGGAGAAATATTGCGGCATTAATCGGTATTGTTGCATTTGGAGTCGTTATGTTTTTAGGTGTAAATGGACTTTCAATCGACTCATCAGATGTTGATTTAGCAACAAATAATACGAAAAATATTGGATTGCAGTTATTTACAAATCATATCGTGCCATTTGAAGTAATGTCTGTTTTATTACTAATTGCTTTAGTAGGTGCGATCATTTTAGCAAAATCAGATGATTCAAAAGAGGAGGGTACGAAGGAATGAGTTCAGTTCCAATTAATGCTTATCTTCTTTTAGCGCTAATATTATTTTGTATCGGATTATATGGTGCATTAACAAAACGAAATACAGTAATCGTGTTAATTTGTATTGAGTTAATGTTAAATGCCGCAAATATTAATTTAGTAGCATTTAGTAAGCTTGGTGTAGCACCGTCGTTAACAGGGCAAATTTTTTCATTATTTACGATTTCAGTTGCAGCGGCTGAAGCTGCAGTGGGCGTGGCAATTCTAATTGCATGGTATCGTCATCGTCAGACAGTCAATATCGATGAAGCTGATTCATTGAAAAGATAAATAGGAGGTGGAATTTGATGATGCAGTATGCTTGGCTTGTTCCGGTACTTCCGCTAATTTCCTTTATAATCCTAATATTAGCTGGTACAAAAGGAAAGAAAGGTAGTGGGATTTTAGGAGCAACTTTAACAGGAATCTCATTCATCATCTCCTTGTTCGTCTTATTTGACCGTCTACAAGGGGATACAGTGCAGAAACTATACACTTGGTTAACAATTGGAAATATCGATATTCACGTTGGATATGTAGTAAATGCACTAAATTCGTTAATGTTAGTAATCGTTACGTTTGTTAGTACATTAGTACATATTTATTCAACAGCATATATGGAAGATGATGACCGAATTACAGTGTTCTTCGCATACTTAGGCTTATTTACATTTGCGATGTTAGCACTTGTCATTTCACCTAGCATTCTACAACTTTATGTATTCTGGGAGTTAGTAGGTTTAGGTTCATTTTTACTTGTTGGTTTCTACTTTTATAAAGAGGAAGCAAAAGCAGCGGCTAAAAAGGCGTTCATTATGACTAGAATAGGGGACGTTGGTTTATTTATCGGGATGGTACTTTTATTTTGGAAAACAAAGAGCTTTGATTTCGATCAAATTTTCAATGTAATCCAAGGTGGACAAGTGAGTACTGGTATGTTAACACTTATTGCGATCTTGATTTTCGTAGGGGCAATGGGTAAATCAGGTCAGTTCCCGCTTCATACATGGCTTCCTGATGCGATGGAAGGTCCAACACCTGTTTCTGCATTAATTCACGCAGCAACAATGGTAGCAGCCGGTGTTTACTTAGTAGCAACAACTTATCCAATCTTTATTGCTAGTGGTACAGCTTTAACGGTAGTTGCAATTGTCGGAGGATTTACTGCGATTTTTGCAGCGAGTATTGGTCTTGTGCAAAGAGATATTAAGCGAGTACTAGCATACTCTACAGTCAGTCAATTAGGCTATATGATGCTTGCATTAGGTGTAGGTGGTTATACAGCAAGTATTTTCCACTTAACAACTCATGCGTTTTTTAAAGCATTGTTATTCTTAGCTGCAGGTAGTGTTATTCATGCCGTACACACTCAAGACATCTTTAAAATGGGTGGATTACGTCAGAAAATGAAATGGACATCTACACTATTCTTAATTGGTACATTAGCTATTACAGGTGTACCGTTATTATCTGGTTTCTTTAGTAAGGATGAGATTTTAGCTGCAACTTGGGAAAATGGAAATTACGTTTTATTCGTAGTAGCTTTAATTGCGGCATTCTTTACTTCTTTCTATATGTTCCGATTATTTTTCTTAGTATTTACTGGAGAAGAGAAGACAAAAGGTGCGCACGAGTCACCAATGTCAATGGTCCTTCCAATGTCACTATTAGGGATCCTTGCAATATTCGCAGGTTATATTAATACACCTTTCTTTGGTCGTCACTTAAATGAGTTTTTATTAGATGGAGCACCATTTACAATTGCAGAGCATAGTCATGAACCGGTTTGGATTATGATCGTAGCAACGCTTGTTTCTTTATCTGGTATTACGCTTGCTTACAATATGTATGGAAGAAAAGTGCAGCAAACTAAACATGAAGAAAATGGATTATTCTATGAAATTCTTCTTAATAAATATTATATTGACGAATTATATAACGGTTCAATCGTAAAAGGAATGTTTGCAATTGGACATGTAATGTTTGCTATTGAGCGTTTTGTAATTGAAGGGCTTGCAGTTCTAGTAAAAGGAATTGTAAGTAGTGTCGGTGGAATTGGTTCAAGGCTTCAAAGTGGTCAAGTTCAAACTTATGGATTTATCACATTACTTGGTCTTGCCCTAATTTTATTAGCAATCGTCGTGACAGGGGGGTACAACTTATGATGTCTCATTTCTTATTATGGGTTGTTTTCTCACCTTTATTGGGATTATTACTAGTTTCTTTTGCTCCAAAGAATTCTTATAAGCTTTGGGCATTATTGACTTCGGTTTTATCATTTGCAGTTACTATACTAGCTTATGTAGCAGGTCAAAACCATTCTAGTTTAAAAGATTGGAATATTTCATATGATTGGTTTTCATTTGGAAAGTTTTTCGCTGGATCAACTAGATTGTTTCAAGTTAAGTTTGAGCTTGGAGTAGACGGTCTATCATTAGTGATGATTTTACTTACTGGTATTATCTCCTTAATCGCTGTAATAGCAGGTTACTCTATTAATAAAGGCTCAAAAGGCTTCTATCAACTTCTATTTATTTTACAAGTAGGTATGTTTGGGGTATTTGCAGCTCAGAACTTAGTGTTATTCTTCTTATTCTTTGAATTAACACTAATTCCAATGTTCTTCTTAATTGGCAAGTGGGGCCGATTTGATAGTGAACGTGCTGGATACCAATTCTTAATTTATAACGGATTAGGATCAGCTTTCTTGTTATTTGTTATTGCTGTCCTATTTGCTCGCACAGGTACAACAAATTATGAAGTTTTAGCTAATATCATTCCAATGGGACAACAAACAATTAGTCCAATTTCAGAGCATTTAAAAATGGTTCTACTAATTTGTTTATTAATTGCATTTGCAATCAAACTACCATTATTCCCGTTCCATCGATGGATGGTGAATGTTCATACTCAAGCAAATCCTGCTGTAGTAATCATTCACGCTGGTATCCTATTAAAAATTGGAACTTACGGTTTAATTCGTTTTGCTTTAGGGATATTCCCAGAGCAATTTGAAAAAATGTCGACGGCTCTTGCGATTATTGGTGTAATTAATTTACTTTACGGGGCTTATATTGCTTTAATCCAAAAGGAATTACGTTCTGTATTGGCCTATTCAAGTTTCTCACACATGGGGATTGTTATTATTGGATTAGCAGCAATGAATAGCGCTGGAATTCAAGGAGCAATTTTACAATCTGTATCTCACGGTTTAATTGCAGCACTTCTATTTTTAATAGTTGGCATGATAGAAAACCGAGGTGATACTACTAGTTTTGACCGTATTTCTGGTCTTTCAAAATCAACTCCAAGACTTGCCGGCTTATTACTTTTTGGCGGTATGGCATCGCTAGGATTACCAGGTCTATCAGGGTTCGTAGGAGAATGGCTATCTTTTGTTGGTCTTTTCCAATCTCATAAAGCAATTGCAACTGTAGGTACGTTAGGAATCATCTTAACTGCAGCTTATATTTTAAGAGCAATTTTACAATTAAGCTTCGGTAAAAGTAGTGAATTTATTTCATCATTCACTGATTTGTCAAAACGTGAAGCAATCGCTTCAGTTATTTTAGTATTTGCGATTGTTCTGCTTGGTGTATACCCAGCTTTCGTAAACGATATGATTGTTTCATCAGTGGATTTTATCATTCAAGGGATTAGAGGTGTATAGAAGATGACATGGAAAGCATTATCTGAATTTCAATGGGGAACAATGGGTCCTGAGATTATTCTAGTAGCTGCTGCGCTTCTTCTATTAATCCTTGAACTCTTACTACCTAAAAATGCGAGTCGTAAAATAGTCGGTTGGGTTGGTTTACTAAGCGTTGTTGGATCACTAGTATGGTTAATTACGCTTTATTCACATAAACCAATCAGTCTATTAGCGGGATCGTTTAAATTTGATTCATTTGGGCTTCTCTTTAAAACGATTTTATTAATAGGAGCAATCTTAGTTTTATTACTTGCTCTTGGAGATAAATCGATTGCAGAGCGCTCAGAATACTACACATTGTTTATTACAGCGTTAATTGGAGCAATGTATATGGCTTCAAGTAGTGATTTAATCACATTATTTGTTGGATTAGAGCTACTTTCGATTTCATCTTATATTCTAGTTGGCATTCAAAAGAGAAGAGAAGGCTCCTCTGAGGCTGCACTTAAGTATGTAATTAACGGCGGTATTTCAACTGCAATAACATTATTCGGACTAAGCTATACTTATGGCTTAACAGGTACAACAAATATTACTGAAATGAATTTGGCACTTCAACAAGGAATTCCGAGCAGTAATGGATTTCTAATGATCTTAGCATTTGTGCTAGTATTTGTTGGATTATCATTTAAACTTGCGTCTGTTCCGTTCCATATGTGGGCTCCAGATGTATATGAAGGTGCTCCAACCCCTGTAACAGCATTTTTAGCAACAGTTTCAAAAACAGGTGGGTTTATTATCGTACTTCGCATCTTCTTAGCAATTTTCACGGGTGCATTATTGATGAAGGAACAAAAATCTGTTTTTGAAGTAATGCAACCAGTTGTTGCTACATTGGCTGCGTTATCGATGATTATTGGTAATACAATTGCTTTAAAACAAAACAGTCTAAAGCGTATACTTGCTTACTCAGGTATTGCACACGGTGGTTATGTTCTAGTTGCATTTGTAAGTATTTCGCCATTCATGTTTGAGGGAATCTGGTTCTATTTATTAGCTTATACATTCATGACAATCGGTATTTTAACAATTGTCTACAATGTACAACAACAAAGGGGATCTGACTCTTTATCATCATTTGCAGGGTTAATTAAAACGAATCCATTTTTAGCGATTACAATGACAATATTTGTGTTATCGCTAGCAGGTATTCCATTAACTGCAGGGTTTATAGGGAAGTTAAATATTTTCTTGGGGGCTTTCGTGCAAGTTAAAGGATATTATGTATTAGGTGGAATTCTACTTTTAACTACAGTAGTATCTTATTTTTACTATTTTGGCATCCTTCAAAATATTTTCTTTAGAAGTGGTGAAGAACGTAAAATTGTACTTCCTAAGACACATCTATTCGTTGTATTGGTTTGTGCTGTTTTAACAATTGTATTGGGGATTAAACCATCATTAGCATTAGATGTATTTCATAAGCTAGACATTGTGAAAGACTTCTTTATGGCGTAAAATATATTTAAATTAAAAGTGTAGGTTGATTCCTACACTTTTTAATTTGTAGAAAAAGTATAAAATTAGTTTTTCAGACTGTTTGAAATTGCTTGTACTAAAAAAACATAAGCTAAAAATGCAACTAGGCAATCTGAAAGTTTTTCTATAAAAATCGAGCGAAAAGAGGACGAAAAATTGGAAGCTTTAGTTGGGACAGAAGCGTTATTAGCAATAATTGTCCATTTATTTTTCATTATTTTAACTTGGTGGGCTTTAACCGCAATTAAGTGGGAGAGTATTATGAAAAAAGGTCATGTCGCCCAAATTCGACTTTTTATGGTGCTATTGACGATTACAATTTCCTCTGCTGTAAGTAGTTTTTTCTTAGACTATCTTCAATATACAAAAAACATTACATATTTATTGAAATAATTTGTCAAAAAGTATGTTACGATGTATCGTATAAACCCCTCTCTACCTGTGAAAAATGGAAGTAAGAGAGGGGATTATTTATGAAAAAGACTATGTACTTATTTTTAATTACTATTACTTTTGCTTCTGTACTATTTTTTAATTGGGGTAAGATCGGTATGGCTGACACTGGTGTAGGCCAATTGAACCGTTTTGCAGACGTATTAAATAAAAAAGACATTTCGGTTACAAGTTGGAATTTATACGCAAGAGAAGCTAAAATGAATACTTCGGTGTCCAAAATAATCAGTAAATATAAAAATGATTTTAAAAATTTTAAGTGGACGAAAACTGACAATGGTAATAAAATAATTGGTACGTTTAACCATAAATTGGTCACAGAAAGAATCGTTGTTACATCTACTGGCAATAACAGCAGCTATGTAATTTATGAACTTAGTGGGACTAAATGGGACCAGCATGCTGAAAAAGAAACAAATAAACTGATCAAGAACTCATTGGAAAATATTTTTAGTAAAGAACCTACTTTTTTTACTTGTATAAAGGGGACAATGGGTGGTAAACTTGAAGGTGTTTTGCAGGGTATAAAAAATGATTTTTTGGGGACTTTTAAAGCAACAAAAATTGAAGAAATAAAAGAAGGGGCATTCGTCTCTGTTTCAGCATATACTGAACAGTGGAATGACGCTCTGGTTGCAAATGGCAAAAAAATTAATTTACAAATTGCAATACGTGAAAACAATGTTGATAAATCAACGACAATTATTATTGGCACACCGATTATAACAGTAGAATATTGATAGATCTATTTTAGGACACGGAGGGGAAAAGTTTGGATAAAATCATTGTCCGTGGCGGGAAACAGCTTCAAGGCACAGTTCGTGTAGAGGGTGCAAAAAATGCTGTCTTACCAGTTCTTGCTGCAGCGCTACTAGCTAGTGAAGGAAAAAATATAATTCATGACGTACCAACTCTATCTGACGTTTACACGATTAACGAAGTTCTTCGTAATTTAAATACAGAGGTTGGGTTCAAAAATAATACAGTAACAGTTGATGCTTCAAAGGATTTACATGTTGAAGCACCATTTGAATATGTTCGTAAAATGCGAGCATCTATTCTTGTAATGGGACCACTTTTAGCAAGAAATGGTCATGCACGTGTAGCGTTACCAGGTGGATGTGCGATTGGATCTAGACCAATTGAACAGCACTTAAAAGGATTTGAAGCGATGGGAGCTCAAATTACGGTTGGTAATGGTTTTGTAGAAGCAAAATCAAACGGTCGTTTAAAAGGAGCTAAAATCTATTTAGATTTCCCAAGCGTAGGTGCAACAGAAAATATTATGTCTGCAGCAGCACTTGCAGAAGGAACAACAATTCTTGAAAATGCTGCAAAAGAACCTGAAATTGTTGACTTAGCAAATTTCATTAATGCAATGGGTGGTAAAGTTCGTGGTGCTGGAACAGGCACTATTCGAATTGAAGGTGTACCAACATTATTTGGTACAACTCATCACATTATTCCAGACCGTATTGAAGCTGGAACATTTATGGTAGCAGCAGCAATTACGAATGGAAACGTACTAATTGAAAATGCGGTTCCAGAACATTTAAGCTCAGTTGTAGCGAAAATGCGTGAAATGGGAGTAACAATTATCGAAGAGGAAGAAGGTCTTCGTGTAATTGGTACAGACAATTTAAAACCTGTAGACATCAAAACAATGCCTCATCCAGGCTTCCCAACAGATATGCAATCACAAATGATGGCACTTCTATTAAAAGCTAATGGAACAGGCATGATTACTGAAACAGTATTCGAAAATCGTTTTATGCATGTGGAAGAATTCCGACGCATGAATGCAAATATTAAAATTGAAGGTCGATCAACTATTATTCATGGACCAAATGATCTTCAAGGAGCAGAAGTAGCTGCTACGGATTTACGTGCTGCTGCATCACTTATCCTTGCTGGTCTTGTTGTAGATGGATATACTCGTGTTACTGAATTAAAACATTTAGATCGTGGTTATGTAAATTTCCATGAAAAGCTTGCTGCACTTGGAGCGGACATTGAACGTGTAAACGAACCAAGCACAGCTGTAGAGGAAGAAACACTAAAAGATTTACAAGCGTAAACTAAAAACTAATTCAAATGCCTGGCACTTTGTGTTACCCCACATAGAGTCGGGCATTTTTGCATTTTCATGCAACTTTCTACTATCAGTTATAGACAGAAACCTTATAAAATATTCTAAAAATAAAAAAAAATAATACATTTTGTTAAAAGAATCTAATTTGGAATCAATCTATTATTTGTTCTAAATGCTTGTCCATATACATAAATTATCTTTAGAAAGGGAATTAGTTGGAAATTGTCATTTAAAGTTGTTTTGAAATGGATAGGAGGAAAATATGAAGTCATTTAAAACATTAATCACTGCAGGATTAACTACTTGCTCAGTCGTTATTATTATCCCTACATTGCTTGTTCTACCATTTCATAGCCATACAGATGGTAGATTGGTTGATCAGCTACAGAAAAAAGCAAACCAAGTCGCAGCAGCGAACAAAAATGACAATCTAAGTATTGAAGTTTTTAGAACAAAAACACAAAAAGTTGAAAAACTACCACTCGAGGAATACGTATTAGGAGTAGTAGCATCAGAAATGCCAGCAAAATTTGAAACAGAAGCACTAAAAGCACAAAGTTTAAGTGCAAGAACATTTATCATCAAACGATTGAAAGAAGGAAAACCGCTTGATGAGGGTGGAATTGTTGATGATTCAGTTAACTTTCAAGTCTTTCAGGATCGTGATGACCTGAAGAAAAGATATGGCGCTGAATACGATAAAAATATAGCTAAAATTGAAAAAGCTGTCAAAGCCACTGAAGGACAAATACTAACTTACAATGGACAACCTATAACTGCTTCATTCTTCTCCACAAGCAATGGATACACAGAAAACTCCGAAGAATATTGGAAAAATAGTGTACCATATTTGAAAAGCGTACCGAGTCCTTGGGATTCTGTTGCTCCAGACTATATATCAAAAAAATCATTTACAATAAGTGATTTTGAAAAGAAACTTAATGTAAAAATTAATAAGTCAGACATAGGGAAAGTCACTTCGAGAACAAAAGGTAAACGTGTAGAACAAGTGGCGTTTGGTAAAAAAACTCTTTCAGGGAAAGAAATTAGAGAAAAACTAGACCTACGTTCAACAGATTTTTCTTGGGAGCGTTCAGGTAATGAAATCATCATTACAACAAAAGGTTTTGGCCATGGAGTAGGTATGAGTCAATACGGAGCAAATGAGCTTGCTAAACAAGGAAAAACATACGCTGAGATCGTTAAGTATTATTATAAGGGTATCAACATAAAGAAGCTTAGTAAGAAGGATTATGATCAACTGGAGAAGCTTTAAGTACGGTACATTAAGACAGACCTAATTTAGGTCTTTTTTTTTGTATAACCGCTACTATTGGTATTATATGAAAAGAAGAAAATAACTTAAAAACACTCTAAATTGAACTAATATTCGTCCATTTAGAGTGTTTTTTGGTTAAATAAAGTATTTACCTTTGGAAATTAAGAAGTTAATAGCAGAAATACTAGTGTTATTTGCAACATGCAGGTTCAATTTCAGTTCCTTACGATACAGAAGATTACACTACATTTCCACTTCTTTTCTTATCTCTTACTGCTTTTGAGCATATTTATAATAAAAATACCCAACAAATGGACGTACCTTTATGTTTTTTACATTTGATTTTTGCAAGTATACATAGCCAGCTTGGTAAACTGGAGCAATCGCAGCATCATCTAGTAAAAGATCTTCAGCATTATGAAGGAGCTGAGTACGTTCTTTTTCGTTTTGTAAGCTGATTGTATTTGCTTTTTGAATAAATCCATCATATTGAGAGTTTTTATAATTTAATACATTTAAAGCCGATTTAGAGGTAAATAGCTCTAAATATGTCGTTGGATCTGGATAATCAGCACCCCATGTATCTAGAGAGAGATCATAGTTTCCTTGCTGACGCAATTCGAATTTTTGTTGTGCAGGCTGTACGACAATATTAACTGTTAGACCTTTTAAATTTGTTTCTAATTGTGATTTTAAATATTCACCGATTTTACGCGATGTATTGTTATCACTTACAAGTAATGAAATTGTAGCTTTTGATTTACCACTTTCAGATAAAGCTTCTTTAAAGAGTGATTTAGCCTCCTCTAAACTTACTGTAGAAGGATGAGACGTTGAGCTAACAAAGTCGACGCCTTTAGAGTTTTTTACTAAACCTTTAGGAATAATTCGATCAGTAGGAATAGAACCATCGTTTAATAGCGTTGTACTAATGTCCTCTTTATTAAAGCCATTTGCGATTGCCTTACGCACTTTTAGATTTGCTAAAAATGGATTTTTTTGATTAAAGCTAATGTAAGAGATAATTGGCATTGCTAATTTGTTTAATTCTTTATTACCTTTATAACGATCGATAACATTAGAATCAATAATCGCTTGGTCAAGTTCACCAGTTTCATAGAGATTAACTGCAGTTGTTGTTTCTTTCATGATTTTAACGTCAATTTTATTTACATGGACATTCTTTTTATCATAGTATTGTGGATTTTTTGTCATTGTGAATCCAGCTTCATGATCCCATTTACTTACAACGTAAGGACCGTTATATAAAGTTGTATTTGCTTCTAAACCATATTTGCTACCTTGCTCCTTAACGAATTTTTCATTTAACGGGAAGAACATCGGTAAACTAGTCAGTTGAATGAAATATGGAATAGGGCGTTCAAGTTTAATTTGTAATGTTTTATCGTCTAGTGCAGTTACCCCGAGTTTATCCACAGATAACTTTCCTTGGTTAATTTCTTTTGCATTTTCAATATCATATAAATCGTATGCAAACTGAGCTTTAGTATTTGGATCAACAGCTCGTTTCATTGCAAAAACAAAATCTTTTGCCGTTACTGGGTCTCCATTTGAATATTTAGCATCTCTTAAAGTAAATGTATAGACTTTACCATCCGTACTAACTTTATGTGATAATGCAGCAGCGGGAACGTAATCTCCTTTTTCATTTGGCATATAAAGACCTTCCATTACGCTATTAAGTGCGTTCAATGATGGTCCATCTAAAGCTAATGAACTATCAAGACTTACAATATCTGAAGTATCCATTAAATGTAGCGTGTGATCATTTGAATTCGAAGTTGCCTGATTTGATTCTTGTCCACAGCCCGCTAGTGCCAATGTGAGTAATAAAGTAATTGATATGAAAGTTTTCTTAGTAAATATCATTTTATTTTTTCTCTCCTTATTTTTGGGTACAAAAAAAGAGTCCCCGCCTTATAGAAAGGACGAGGACTCCCGTGGTGCCACCTTAATTAGCCTAAAACGATTAGACTCACTTTGCAGTATCAAAACAAATGAATTGAACTACCTTGTGACAAAAAAGCAGTATCGAAACATGAGTTTTTAATACCTGTCTCTTTTATCGGTGAGACGTCCGCCAAAGCCTACTGCATAAATAAATGGTTCGGTTTGGGTGCTCAGAAGCCCATTCAAAAATATGTCCGTACTGACTTGCACCAACCGTCAGCTCTCTGAAACTTTCATATAATCTACTCTTCTTCATCATCGCAAAAAATATATAATGACTGAAATAATTTTTAAGTTTAAGTTTTTAATACATCGTACAAGCTTGTAGTGTGATTATATTTTGTAAAAAAGAAAAATGCAAGAAAAATATTTTATTAACTTCATAATGAGATTTATTAACTTATCCACAAATATTGTGTATAAACCTTTTGGAATTGTGGATAAATCGCTTTCATTTGTTAATATTGTTCAAGTATTTTGTGGATTAGTGTGAATTAGTTTGAAATTGTGTGGAAAAATAAGAATTTTGTCGAACTAAAATTTTCTAAATTGCGTATATAATTCCAGAAATCTGTTGACAATGATTGCAGAGGTGATAAGGATGAGAGAGGAACAAAACAAAAAAACTTCTCAAAAAGTTATTAAAATGTTAAGAAAGCGTTGGGTAGTACCAGCAATTTATTTAGTGAGTGCGGCAGTAATTTTGACAGGTGCGTTATGGTATCAATACAGTAATGCTCCAACTCCAACAAAAACTGGAACTACAGTTGATACGAGAGAGCCTGAAGCAATTCCAGCTTCACAGCCAGAAGAAAAATTAACGTACCCAGTTTCAAAGGATGCAACAGTTCAAGTTAAAAGTCATTATTATGATGACTCTGCTTCAAAAGATGAGCAACAAGCATCATTAATCCAAATGGATAATAATACTTTCACGATCAACACTGGTATGGATTTAGTTGATAAAAGTGGAAAAGAATTTGATGTGACTGCAGCACTAAGTGGTACTGTTACAAAAGCTCAAAAAGATGCTGAGCTAGGTTATGTAGTTGTAGTAGAAAGTGGTAACGGATTAGTTTCATATTACCAAAGCTTAAAATCTGTAAGTGTTGAGCCAGGAACAAAAGTTTCACAAGGACAAGTTCTTGGTACAGCTGGAACAGCTTTAATTGGCAAAGAAAATGGCATTCATGTTCATTATGAATTACGTAAAGATGGTGTAGCAATTAATCCAGAGAAATACCAAGGACAAGATGTTTCGTCAATTATTAGTTCTGTAAATACAAAAAGCGAAACAAAAGAATCTAATACAATGAATACTTCTGGTAATGTATCAGATGACAATGAAGAAGGTTCTTCTAATACTGATTCAGATGGAAATAAAATTCAACAATAATAATTAAGCAATTCACAAAGTGCCTAACACGTGGGAATCATACCCCATATGTGTTGGGCACTTGTTTTTTTCTGATAATTGTGCATAGTTAGACACCTTTGCTAATACAATGTTATAAACCCATCAAAGAGGTGTTTGAGGTGAGGAATCGTGGATTTTCTACCTAGTCAAAATAAATGTACCTCAGCAGGTCAGTCAGAGCAGGAAAAAGAGCAGCTTAGTCAGTCAAAACGAGTCTCATTTCACGCTTCTCACATCCATTTAGAGGAGGAGAGTAGTGTGCACGATTACATCAAAGAGAGAACGATCAAGATTGGGAAATATATCGTGGAGACGAAGAAAACAGTTCGTGTAATAGCAAAAGAGTTTGGAGTGTCAAAAAGTACAGTACACAAAGATTTAACAGAACGCCTACCGGAAATCAATCCAGATTTGGCAAATGAAGTAAAGGAAATTTTAGATTATCACAAATCAATTCGTCATTTACGCGGTGGAGAGGCTACAAAGCAAAAGTATCAAAAAGAAGACGTTGAGAAAGTAACTAAATAGGTTTCTGAGCCTTGAAAACAAAATTAGAAATATTTAACCTCCTGTTCACAAATATTAATTACTAAAAGTAGTTCTTTATGGTAAAATTATATTTTGGTATGGAACGTATTCGGGGAACTGCTCATGAGTATAGTGAATAAGGAGGAGCCAAAAGGAATGTTTTCTAAGGATATCGGAATAGATCTTGGTACAGCCAATGTCTTAATACATGTTAAAGGTAAGGGAATCGTATTAAACGAACCTTCTGTAGTTGCAATAGAGCGTAGTAGCGGTAAAGTATTAGCAGTAGGGGAAGAAGCAAGCCGCATGGTAGGTCGTACACCTGGTAATATCGTAGCAATTCGTCCACTTAAAGACGGTGTAATTGCTGACTTTGATATTACTGAGGCAATGCTACGTCATTTTATAAATAAATTAGATGTAAAGGGATTCATGTCAAAGCCGCGTATTTTGATTTGTTGTCCAACAAACATTACATCTGTTGAACAAAAAGCAATTCGTGAAGCTGCTGAAAAGAGCGGCGGTAAACAAGTTTATCTTGAAGAAGAGCCAAAGGTTGCTGCAATCGGTGCTGGAATGGATATATTCCAACCAAGTGGTAACATGGTAATTGATATTGGCGGTGGGACAACCGATGTCGCAGTCTTATCGATGGGAGATATCGTCACCGCCTCTTCAATTAAAATGGCAGGGGACAAGTTTGATATGGAGATTTTAAACTATATCAAGCGTGAATACAAACTGCTAATTGGAGAGCGTACTGCAGAGCAAATTAAAATTGAAGTAGGTACTGTTTTCCCTGGTGCAAGAAATGAATCAATCGATATCCGTGGACGTGATATGGTAACTGGATTACCTCGTACAATTACTGTACAATCTGATGAAATTCAAAGAGCATTAAGTGAACCAGTTTACTTAATCGTACAAGCTGCAAAAACAGTATTAGAGCGTACACCACCTGAATTATCAGCTGATATTATTGATCGTGGAGTTATTCTTACTGGTGGCGGAGCATTACTTCATGGAATAGATATTTTACTTGCTGAAGAATTAAAAGTACCTGTTTTCATCGCTGAAGATCCAATGCAATGTGTTGCAGTAGGTACTGGAATTATGTTAGAAAATATTGATAAAATTCCAAGTCGTTACTTAAAATAAAAATCTCAAGCTATATTGATACACACTGAAATCTCAAGCATATAGAGCTTGGGATTTTTTTGTTTGGAATTTATTAGGAGCAGTTATCTTTGTAAGAATAATGTTTAGGTTTTGTAAAGTTAAGATGAACAAGAAGGTAGTCAAAGTTGGAATAGAGAAAAGGAAAGTATCAAAGTTTAAAACGCTCCATTTAAAGTTTAAATTAAGTAATTGTAAAACGTGGATTATCTAGGTAACCAGTACATATGATTTAATACTTAAAACTCCAACATCTTAAAAATAATGTAAAACGCTCCTCTAGTTTAACTTGGGACTTGATCGAAAGAAAATCGAAAAGGGTTGATTGGTAGATAGTTAATTTAACTCGTATAAATGATGATCGAACTTCAAGATAAGTAGAGATTTTATCTCTTTAAAAGGCAGTAGACCTATAAAAATCAAAACTGAATTTGCAATTAAAAGTAAATTTTAAAGCTTACATTAATCTTCACTTTAGGCAGAGTTAAAGTTTTTTTATCTTTACTGATTAATTGTATAGGATGGGGATGAACCATGACGCATATAGTTGTTGCTGGTACGGGATATGTTGGTCTTACTACAGGAGTTTCATTTGCTACAGTTGGTTACAATGTAACGTGTGTTGATATTGATGTTGAAAAAATTCAATTACTGCAAAAAGGAATTTGTCCTATTTTTGAACCGGGTTTGAAAGAATCTTTATTAGAAAATAGTTTTCTTAATAAAATTGAGTTTACAACAAATTACAAAGAAGCTTATAGCCATGCAGATATCATATTCATTGCGGTCGGTACACCAGAACTTCCAGATGGAACAGCAAATTTGCACTATTTAAAAAGCGTTGCAAAAGAGATTGCAATTAATGCTAAAAAAAATCTTACAGTTGTTATTAAAAGCACTGTTCCAGTTGGAACAAATGAGGCAGTTAAGAGAATTATGTTGGAAAATGCCCCTCGACATTTAACGATTGATATCGTATCAAATCCTGAATTTTTAAGAGAAGGTTCTGCACTATACGATCTATTTAATGGTGATCGAATTGTCATTGGTTCCGAAAGTCAAAGTGCAACAGAATTAGTAAAGGAATTATATAAACCATTTAATACGGCTATTTATACAACAGATGCAAGAAGTGCGGAAATGATTAAGTATGCATCTAATGCATTTTTAGCGACTAAAATAAGTTTTATTAATGAAATTGCCATGATCTGCGAAAAGTTGGATGCTAATGTTGATCATGTTGCTCATGGTATCGGGCTAGACCATCGAATCGGTTCAAAGTTTTTAAAAGCTGGAATTGGGTATGGCGGATCTTGTTTCCCAAAGGATACGACTGCTTTAGTAAAAGAAGCTGAGCTAGTAGGTTTAGACTTAAAATTATTAAAATCTGTTATTACAATTAATAATCAACAAAAAATAAAACTATTCGAATTAACAAAATCTCTTTTTGGAAATTTAAAAAATAAAGAAATTGCAATTTTAGGAGTTAGCTTTAAACCAAATACAAATGATATTCGACATGCACCTTCTATCGATTTAATTAATCAGTTCATCAGAGAAGGTACTAAAATAACAGTATATGATCCGTATGCCTTACCTGAATTAAGAAAAGTATTCGGAGATTCCATAAATTATTCAGTTAATGTGAAGGAAGCTATTCATGAAAAAGAGGCCACATTTATTTTGACTGAATGGAGAGAAATCGTAGAAACAGATCTCCAATTGTACGAGGAGTTAATGAAGCTTCCGTTAGTAATTGATGGACGTAATTGTTTTGAATTAACTAAAATGCAAAAAAAGAACATCCACTATTACTCAATCGGTCGAAAGCCAGTGAATCCGATTCCACAGCTTATTAGTAAATAAATATAAATAAAGTTAGGTCTCTTTTGAACTGAAAAATCTATGACTTTTTAATAGGAGTTGGGCTCTTAAGTTGCTTGGATATGTCAAGGTACTTCGGAGGTCGAGCAACCTAGATGAAAAAAATTCTTATAACAAAAGTGAAGCGGGGTGTCTCATGAGACAGCCTTTTTTTGTATGCAAAATAAACCACATAGAAAACAATACATTAAATGAAATATTTTGGAAAAAGTATAAGAATAATAAGCCATGATTATGGGGTGGTGGAAAAAGTGTTTAACTACAAAGAAACCAATAGTGCAGCTACAAATAAAAAAATTCCATTTCAAAATAATATATCACGTTCTTTAAGTAAAGACATTTTAGAGAATATAAAAAGAATAAAAGATGATTTTGGAGATAGCTCTGATCTTGTGATTCGTCATGAAACACTTGGAGAAGGCATGCAGTATTCTTTTGCTGTAATTCATATTGACGGAATTTCAAATGAGAAATTAGTGAATGATGGAATCATTAATAAAATCGTTAAAATTAATGCAGAAAAAGAAACAACGCTGTCATTAACAGATTTAGAGAATGGCTTAAAAAGCGTAATCGCCGTTTCAAGTTTAAAATCACAATCAAGCTATACAAATCTCCTATCGGCATTACTAATTGGAGATACCGTTGTTCTTTTAGACCATGATAGTAATTTCTTAGTTGCATGTACAAAAATGGTGCAATCTAGAAGTATATCAGAGCCTTCAACACAAACTGTAATCAGAGGACCAAAGGATAGCTTTACAGAAAGCTTACGTACAAATACTTCTCTAATTCGTAATAGAATTCAACACCCAGCGCTGCGAATCGAGTCAATGAAAATAGGTGAAGTAACGAGAACTGATGTAGAAATAATGTATATAAAAGGTGTTGTAGATGAAGATTTATTAAGGGAAGTAAAACATCGTTTAGAGGCTATTAATGCAGATGAAATCTTAGAATCCAGCTATATTGAAAACTATATTCAAAACGATCAAAAGACTATTTTCCCTACAATGATTAACTCAGAGAGACCTGATGCTGTAGTAGGTAACTTACTGGAAGGACGTGTTTCAATTTTTATAGCTGGTACACCATTTGTCTTAATTTTACCAGCTACATTTACACAGTTTTTTCAATCTCCAGAGGATTATTATCAAAGCTCATATATTGGTACTTTTTTAAGGTTACTACGTTATATGTCCTTTTGGACTGCATTGTTTGCACCTGGAATTTTCATTGCAATTACATCATTTCATCAAGCAGTAGTTCCAACGGTTTTATTAGTAAGCTTAGCGGCCCAACGTGAAGGTGTGCCTTTGCCAGCGATTGTTGAAGCCCTTGGAATGGAACTAATTTTTGAAGTATTACGGGAAGCCGGAATTCGAATGCCAAGAGCGGTTGGGCAGGCGCTTTCTATTGTTGGAGCCTTAATCTTGGGGCAAGCAGCTGTACAAGCAGGATTTGTATCTGCGTCAATGGTAATCATCGTATCAATTACTGCGATTGCTAGCTTTACGATCCCTTATTATAATATGTCAACAGCCGCTAGGATTCTTCGGTTTATATTATTATTGGCAGCAGCTTATATTGGTTTATTTGGAATGTTGATTGGCGGTTTAATTATATTATTACATATGTGTAGCCTACGATCTTTTGGAGAGCCATATTTTGCACCATTTGCTCCATTCCGTATAAAAAGTCAAAAGGATACTATTTTAGTTGTACCTGGTCAAGGAAACCCAAAAACCGTTAAAGAACAAAGTACTGGAGAATAAGTATGAAGAGAAAATGTATGATCTTAATTCTAATTACAAGTTTACTTTTGGTGAGTTGTTCTAATTATAAAGAATTAAACAGTGTATCAATCGTGGTAGCTATGGGTGTCGATTATATACCTAAAGATAATCAATACAATATGGTTCTTCAAATCATTAATCCGAGTGCAATTGCCAGTGTTACTGGTTCAATAGGTACACCAGTTATTGCCCTAGAACAAAAAGGTAGAACAATTTCGGAAGCGGCTCGAAACATTACAAAAAGTGTTTCTCGATCAAATATATATTCTCATGTAGCGCTCGTTGTCATTGGTGAAAAATTAGCAAAGGAAAAAACGTTGAACTATATATTTGATGTGTTTGAGCGGGATTCCAAAATACGTGTTAATATTCCAGTTGTTATTGCAAGGAACGACAGTGTTTATCATGTAATGAATAACTTGCCAGCACTTGATAAATTACCGGCTAAGTCAATGGTAGGGAAAATTAAAAATACGTCTTCACTACTAGGAGAAAATCAAGAAATACAAATGCGCCAAGTAATATCAGCTCTTTCAAGTAGTGGTAGAGAGCCAGTCATTAATGGTGCAATTTTAGAACATGAAACCAAGACTTCTGAAACACTTGATAATTTTTCAACTGTGAAATCATCCTATAACAAAATTGAGGGGCTAGGCGTTATTAAAAAAGGAAGGCTAGTAGGGTGGTTAGATGGCGGACCTGCAAAATCGGTACAAATAATTGATAATGTAATAAAAGAAACAAATTTACAAATAAAATGCAGCAAAGATGAATATGATTCGATGGAGCTCACACGTGTGAAAACGGACACGAAGGTTAAAATGAAAGGTAAAATACCAATAATTCACATAAAAGTAAAATCGATCGCCATTATTGATGAAGTACTTTGTAATGATAATTTTGATAAAGCAAACACTCTAAAAAAATATGAAGTATTAAGTGAGAAAGCGATAAAGCAAACGCTAGATGAAGGAATTAAAAAAGCACAAGGATACGGTGCAGATATTTTTGGGTTTGGCGATAAACTACATTTATCAGATCCAAAGGTGTTTAAAAAATATGAGAAAAATTGGAATGATCAATTTCAAAAAGCTAAAGTGAAAATTGATGTTGATGTTCAAATAAATAATGTAGGTATGAGAAAAAAAGCTTATCCATTTTAGAAAAGAAGGGAATGCTAATGAATCGAAAATTATCAATTGGTGCTTACCAATTCTTTAGTATTATATTTTTATTTGAAATGGGGAGCGCTACATTAGTAGGGCTTGCATCCGGTGCAATGCAGGATGCTTGGATTAGTGTTTTAATAGCTTTGGTTACTGGATGCTTACTATTATGTGTATACCTTAAATTATTTGATCTGTATCCTGATTTACCATTCACGAGATATATTCAATCTATTTTAGGGAAGTTTGCAGGCAAATTACTAGCAATGGTTTATATTCTCTATTTTATTTATATTGGAGCACGAGTACTTAGAGACTTTGAAGAATTACTAGTGATTACACTTTATAACGCGTCCTCTCTTATTTCAATCGGTATATTATTTATGTTCTTATGTATGTATGCAGTCTTTAAAGGTTTTGAAGTATTCGGTAGAGTATGTGAGTTTTTGTTTATCGTAATCCTGTTTATAATGATATCAATAATTGGTTTTGAAGTAATTGCAGGAATAATAAAAACTGATAATCTAAGACCCGTCCTAGAGACGGGGTGGAAAATCATAATAAAAGAAGCGTATCCTTTGACCGTTACATTTCCATTTGGTGAAATGATTGTATTTACAATGATTTTACCTTATTTAAAGAAACCGGAATATGCATGGAAGGTCGGCATTCCTGGGCTAATTTTTGCAGGTCTGCTTTTAACATTAGTAACATTTCTTAATATTTGTGTTTTAGGTGCAAATACGGTGGTGAGAGCTACTTATCCGATCTTAACGGCAATTAGTTATATCAATATTGCTGATTTTATTCAAAGACTCGATTCAGTCGTTGTCATTGTTATTGCTGTAGGGGGATTTATTAAGATAACGGTTTTTTTCTTTTGTGCAATCATTGGAGCGGCAGATTTATTTAAAGTGAAAAAATCAGATACACTTACATATCCAATTGCAGTAATCATAGTAGTTTGTTCTGTATGGATGGCACCTGATTATTTAGAGCACTATAAAGAAGGGTTCGACATTGTTCCTTACTATTTACATATTCCTTTACAAATCATTATTCCTACTGTTCTGTTGGTCATTGCAGTCATCCAAAAAAAAGCAAAAACAAAAACAAAAGAGAATGCAGCATAGAAGCTCTAACTGCATTCTCTTTCGTTTTAATTTGAAGTATTTTGATTTTGTTCTTGATTTCGTTTCTTTTTTAGTTTTTTCATATAAGATAGGACGATTTTAGCAACGCCGAATGGAACGGTAAAGAAGAAAATTAATACATAATCCTCACCTACTAGTTCAGTTTTACTAAGCTTTATATTTGTTAATAAGTGAGGAAATTGATCTCCATTATATAAGTCGATTCCTTCCAATAAGCACATCTCTAGTATAAATAAACAAAGAAAAACCCAAAACACCTTCAATGCTAAGCACCCCATTTATAATGACTAATTACAATTATTTTGGTATATGATGGCAGTGATTATACGAAAAGTTAGGGAAACTTCGAGAAAAGTCTATGAGCTTTTATCTGAAAATTCGGTATATAATAAAAGGAGTGTAAAAGGGGTGAGTTAATTGATCCAAATATTTAAAAACAAAAACTTTTCATGGCTATTTTTAGCGAATTTTACTTCTCAGATTGGTTCTGTAGTAGGGATGACAGCATTTATGTTGTACTTATTAAGAAAATTTTCAAATCAGCCATACTATGCTACGATAACCGAGCTAATGTATACTCTACCAATGATTTTTGTTTTCTTTTTAGTAGGTGTAGTAGCAGACCGTTTAAATCGAAAGAAAATAGCTGTTAATTGTGACTTTATAAGCGCGATTTTATCAATTATTCTACTAATAACGATTATGCAC
Source organism: Bacillus sp. AFS029533 (assembly GCF_002585125.1). NCBI lineage: Bacteria > Bacillati > Bacillota > Bacilli > Caryophanales > Bacillaceae > Bacillus > Bacillus sp. AFS029533. The sequence continues at coordinate 243,504 of NZ_NUQC01000004.1, forward strand.
GATTGGATTTACCTATCATTCGGAATTCTCTTTTTAAGAAGTGGCGTTTCGAAATTTTTCCAACCGGCTCAATCTGCTTTATTACAGGGAATATTAACAGAAGATCAGTATGCAATATCAGCCGGTTTAAACCAGCTAGTTAGTAGCTTATTTATGCTTTTTGGCGGAGCAATTGGAACATTCATATTTTGGACATTGGGAGTAGAAGCAGCCATCGTCATTGATATGATTTCCTTCATTGCATCGGGACTATTTATTTTATTAGCAAAAGTTTCAAAGGACATTACGAATCCGAATAGAGAGCATAAGCTTAAAGATTTAAAATTTACATTAGTCTTAAAGGATTTTAAAGAGGGAATATACTACATAATTAATCATTCATTACTTAGATCACTTATATCTGGTTTCTTTTTATTTGGTGTAATTAATGGCGGATTCTCAGTTATGCCATCATTTATTTTAAAATATAAACTGGCACCATCAAACTATGAGGAAATGTTAATTTATATTGGAGTAGCTTTTGGTTCGGGCGTTTTAATTGGAAGTATAGTTGGATCAAGGCTCGCGAAGAAAATGCCACTACCATATATGATTATAAGTGGGCTAATTGTTTCTGGTTTATGTGTTATTGCAGGAGGTTTTTCTAATACCACATATGCTTATATAATTTGGCAATTCATAATCGGGTTGGCTTTACCTATTATTAATATTGGACTTGGTGGATGGTTCCCTAAAATTGTTGAAAAAAAGATGATGGGAAGAGTTCAAGGGTGGATATCTCCTATTATTTTATTCTCCCAAAGCATCACATTGGGATTAATTGCAGCTTTCTATCCTTCGATTTTAAAAATTGAATGGCTCCATGCCATAGTCGGTGCTAGCTTGTCGATTGTTGGTATTTATTATTTATTTATACTTCCTAAGTTTCTTAGAGCTGAGTCTATTAAAACCGTAAAGGTTGAGAAATCGGTAAATCAATAAATAGAATAAAAAAGAGACAGATATAAAAGGTAATTTCCTCTTTTATACCTGTCTTTTTGTATGAATTTGTATTTATAAACTAACAATCTTTAAAAAAATTGAGCTAAATATTTAAAGTGCCGATTTATTATTTGAATTATGTTTGTATAAATTCGATTTGCGACTTTTTTGGATCCAGTAGCCAATTGATACTAATATGACCCACGGCACACCAATTTTCCAAGCGGAGTTCCAATCCGGTGAAAATGCCATTGTAATTAAAATACCACTAAGTAGTAGTATTCCGATCCATTGAAGAAATGGAAAGAGCGGTGCTTTAACTGGTAAAGGCTCGTGATAATGAAGGTGAACAGTTTTTCTAAAACGAAGATGACTAATTAAAATCATAAGCCATACTAAAATCCCACCAAAGATTGAGATACCAAATAATTTGTTAAATGTATCTGGGTAGTACATAGACAATACAGTTGCGATTAATACACCTGCACTTGAAATGAAAATTGCTTTTACTGGCGTACCATTTTTAGATAATTTACCAAATGACTTTGGAGCATAATCTCCGCGAGATAAGGAGAATAACATACGAGATGTTAAGTATAAATTAGTATTCATACTGGATAGTGCAGCGGTTAAGATAACAAAATTCATAATGCCAGCCGCATATCTCACACCAGAACTCTCAAAGACTTTTACAAACGGTGATCCAGAAACCTCATGGGCACCTGCTTGCATCCAAGGAATAACGGCAACGATGATTCCTAATGATAGAATATAGAATAAAAACAAACGTAGAACCATGCTCTTCATTGCTTTAGGAATAGCTTTTTTTGGGTCTTTAGATTCCCCTGCTGTTACAGCGACAATCTCTACACCATAAAAACTAAAGATTGCCATAAGTACTGCCATCCAAACGCCTTTAAATCCATTTGGTAGGAACCCATGTTGATCGGTATAATGGTGGAATCCTACAGAGTGTGAATGTCCAATTCCAAATAGGAGCGAAACACCAAAAACGATGAATAGTACAATAGCAACGACTTTAATCATTGCAAACCAATACTCGATTTGACCAAAGTTGGAAACAGATCTGCTGTTCACAAGGACTAAAGCAATACCAAATCCAAGTGTCCATAACCAAACAGGAATACTCGGGAACCAATACTGCATGTACAGTCCAACCGCAACAGCTTCTCCACCAATTGCGATTACTTGTGCCGCCCAATATGTGTAGCGAATAAGGAAACCTGCCCAAGGATTTAAATACATCTCTGCATAAGTACCGAATGAACCGGCTGTCGGGTGCACAACTGCCATTTCAGATAAACTAAACATCATTATGACTGCTATGAATGCAGCAATAATATAACTTAGAATAACCCCAGGCCCAGCGTATCCGATTGCAATGCCACTTCCCATAAATAAACCTGTACCAATTGCCCCACCAATCCCAATCATGGTCAGCTGTTTACTAGTAAGCGAACGACTTAGTCCTCCTTCTCGTTCAATTACAGTTTTGTTTTCATTCATATTGTTTCGCCACCTTTCTTGAATTGTTTTCTATAAGATAACGTCCAATCAACACTTTTTCCGGCAACCAGCATACTAAAAAACGTGAGGAAAGTTCGCTGTAATCCTTCTCCAATTAAGGAATACAAAAGGACAATTCCGTTTATAACCATCATCGTTTTTCCAATAGAAAAATTCGGGAATTTTCTATTGATTACTACACTTGCTATATCAAGTCCTCCAGTTGTACCACCTGCTAAAATCACGATTCCAATTCCGATTCCAGACAAAATCCCACTGAGTATACATCCTATTAACGGAAGATGTGGGCCTGGTAGTGAGGAGAAGAGAGTTAAGAAGAGTGATAAACTACACATTCCAAGTAAACTAAGCAATGCAAATGGTACACCAACTGCTCGGTATCCAATTAAAAATAGTGGTATGTTTAATAAAAAATAAAGAATCCCCAGTGGAATAGGCATAAATTTAACAAGCAACATACAGATCCCACCAAGTCCAGGAGCCACAATTCCATTTGGAACCTGGAAAAAGTAATAGGTAAGTGCGACCAAAATTGTTCCGACAATTACTATAATTGATTTTTTGAAATATAGTTTTTGGTTAGCTTTTCCTAATTGCATAAGCAATTTCCTCAATCGCGCGTACAACTTCATCTTCTGTATTGTAGAAATGAGGAGCTACACGTAAAACGTCATTTCGGGCAGAGACAATTATTTTTTTTGTTTTTAAGTATTGCTCAACGACGTTTGCTTGTTCCACTCGAATTGCAGTGTTACTACCTTTTATTGATAAATCTGTTGGACTAACAACGGTCAATCCAAGAGAATGCGCTGTTTCAATTGCAACAGTAGATAAGTAAGATAGGTAATCCTGAATAGATGGAACACCAATTTGATTTAATAAAGAAATTCCTGCTCCAGCTGCATAAGCGTTTATCATCATTGGAGTACCCGTATCAAATCTCCTTGTCCCTTCCGCATAATCAAGAAGATGCTGATCAAAAGCAAATGGATTCACTCGACTAAACCAACCAGTCGTTGGGGGTTGGAGAGACTCTGCTAACTCTTTTCTTACATATAAAAAGCTAATCCCAGGAATACCTAGTAAAAACTTTTGTGCACCTGTTGCGAGTGCATCGACTCCCATTTCCTTTACATCGATTGGAACACTTCCAGCAGATTGATAGGCATCGACAAATAGTAGTGATCCATTCGCTTTAGTAATGTTTGATATAGCTTTGATATCCTGAATAAACCCATTATAATAAGACACATGTGGGACAGAGGTAATAAGTGTGTTTGAATCCACTGCTTTTTCATATTGTTCGATTTGAATTTGATGAAGGTTATCATTTAAAAACGTGACGTTTGCGCCACGTGGTACTTGCGATAGCCAAACGTGACCAATGCATGGGAAATCAATATCTGTTGTAACAACTTTATTTCGACTTCCAGTAAAATCTAACGACGCTGCAAATGATGAAGCGGCATCAGATACGCTAGATAACACCGCAATCTCATCAGGAGAAGCATTTATTAAAGTAGCAAAGGCGACTTTTGCTTCATATACTTTGTCCATCCATCCTTCCCAGTCCATACCTTTTTCGGTCCAGCTTGTAAGGTAAGATTGAATACTTTCCTTCACAGGTGATGAGATTGCACTTTGGGAACAACTTGATAAATGAATTGTTTCAGATAAGGTTGGAAAAAGAGAACGCTTCTCTAAAAATGGGCTAGTCATATTAAATTCATCCTTTCACTACTTTGATAGCGTTTTCATTATTTGATACATAATTAATTTGAGGTGACATATGAATCATCAATCCTTATGGTTTGAACAAGGCGAATGGACAGCAGAACCTTTTCTTGAAGTAGGTAAAGAACTGTCATTTTCTCGTGAAGTCGTATTATTCCAACAAGATGAAAATCATCCATTTGTTTATCTCGTCCTTGAAGGGCGAATTCGTATTTACTTGTTATCACCTAATGGAGCCGAGCGCCATTTATATATCGTAGGCTCAGGTAATATAATTGGAGAATCAAACGTATGGGCAGATGAAGCATATGGATATAACGCTTCTACCTCGTCAATCGCACGTGTCCTTAGAATTCCAAAATCAACGTTCCGCGATATCGTAATGAGTGAGCCAGAACTCATTCTTAAAACGCTAAGTTCGCTAAGTAATAAACAATCAGCTCTACTTCTTCAAACAAGGTTAATGAGTTTTTCAGATGTAGGAGAGCGTGTCTTAACAATGTTGCGCCAATTAGCATCCTCATATGGTATTAAAACACCAAAGGGTATAACAATTACGATTCCATTCACTCACCAAGAACTTGCTTATGTAGTTGGTTCATCACGTGTAAGCGTGTCCTATGTAATGAATGAATTATGTGAAAAAGGATTCATTGAGAAACAAAATGGGCGATACACACTGTTGTCCTAAAGAGCAACATCTCTTTCTTGTTCTAACTTAATGATAAAAAAATCGGTTCCTTTCGTCTGTCAAATACTTTACAAAATTTCTAACTTTTATAAATTTTCTGTAAATAAAACATATAATAGTTGAACATGGTAGGTAACTTGAATAAGTTAGGCATGACCCTTTGATTATAGGTGATCACGAATAATTGGACTTAAAAGTAATAGTTAATATATTGAGTGCCATGATTGGTTTAATTGAATAAGATACTTACCGTTTTAGCTCTTATAAAGTAATTTGAGTAAGCAAATGAGCGGTTTCATTATTGGTTTGCGTTAACATACAAAATAAGATAGTATTATATTAATAGCGCATAGAAGCTGGTCTTAAGACTTGCTTCTTTTTTATTAACATATTGAATCTTTACAAATGGAGGACTACATAAAATGTTAGATATTAAAGCAATTAAAGAAATTCTTCCTCATCGTTACCCATTTTTATTAGTAGATCGTATTATTGAGCACGAAGAAGGTAAACGTGCGATTGGCATTAAAAATGTAACTGCTAACGAAGAGTTTTTTAACGGTCATTTCCCTGATTATCCTGTAATGCCAGGAGTACTAATTGTAGAAGCTCTAGCACAAGTTGGAGGAGTTGCGGCTCTAAGCCTTGAGCAAAATAAAGGAAAACTTGCATTATTTGCTGGTATCGATAATTGCCGCTTTAAAAGACAAGTAGTACCGGGTGATCAGCTAAGACTAGAAGTTGAACTAGTGAAAATGCGTGGACCAATTGGTAAAGGTAAAGCAGTAGCAACGGTTGACGGACAAATTGCTTGTGAAGCTGAACTTACATTTGCACTTAAATAAATAGATTAAAAAAAAGAAGCCTATTTTTGAAATAGGCTTTCTTTATTTAGTAATACAGTGAAACTATAAAAAGTACGCTGATTGACCTGCAAATAAATAAGGTTAAACTGCAAATAAAACAGCTGAAACTATGAAGATAACCACAATAGCAATTAATATTAAACTCAATTTCTATAAAATTAAGTATGTATTGGAATAATTAATCTGGCCAATTTAATGCACCGGTTACTTAACTGTGACTTAGTCACACATTACTAAAATCGTTAGTTCCTAATGATTTCTTCACGAAGTGTCTCTAAGTAAGACTCTTTGTCATCCCTATAAAATAAATTATATGTGTCAAATGGAATCATTTTATCATCTGTTGTTACAAAATGAACACATGATTTTTTTACGCTACGAACATCTAAATCATAATTATCTTGGAATTTCATAATTAATACTCGAAATACATTTTCATATCCCATTCCACTTGGTAAAATAACTTTTGGTAAACAACATAGAAGATCCTTTAAGCCTTGAAATCCACTTTGAGGGGAGTGATTTAAACTAAATAACTTGAAAACTTTGTTTCGTAGCTCCTCATCACTCTCGAAAACTATTGTATTCCTTTCGCCCTCAAGTAATACATTCTTATCAATGATACTAGTTAAAGGGGTGATTTTACCGCCCATTTTTAAGGCATAGCCCATTGCTAAACTGTCAGGATGGCACGGTACAGGAATAATATCGTCTTCAGAATAGAATTCACTTTGTTTAATAATTTCTTGTCGAACTTCACTCAGTGTTAGGCGTTCAGTTGATGGATCGTAATTTTCTGTTCTTCCGGCATGTTGAATTGGTTGGAAAGTTACACCACGTACACATTTTTGTTCTGTACCCCATTTAATAATTTTGCCTATTTCATGGTCATTTAAGCCCTTTTTTAAGACAGCAACTAGCGTTGTACTAATATTATATTTATTTAAATTAGTAATAGCTTTTTGTCGCACCTCTCGTAAATCACGCCCTCGTAGCTCAAGAAGTGTTTCCTCTTCAAAACTATCAAATTGGAGATAGATTTCAAAGCCAGGTTTGTAACTTGCTAGTCTTTTGACAAAAGCTTCATCAGTGGCAATTCTAATTCCGTTTGTATTGACCATGAGGTGTTTAATGCTTCGCTTTTTTGCCTCATCTAATATTTCAAAAAATTGAGGATGAATTGTCGGTTCACCACCGGAGATTTGAACTACATCTGCTTCTTTTTCGTTTTTAATAATCGTATCAAACATCTGTTTGATGGTTTCTAAGTCTTTCCAAGTAGTTCGTTTAGGAGAACTTTCTGCATAACAAATTGGACATTGTAAATTACATACATCTGTTATTTCAACAATACTCAAACAACTATGCTGTTCATGATCTGGACAAAGACCACAATCGTATGGGCAACCATATTTAATTGGAGTGTTCCATCGATGGGGCATTTCACTTGGTTTAATAAACTCCCTACATAATTGGTAGTAAGGGATATCTGTAGAAATTAGGACTTTCTCCATACCGTGGTGCATGCAACGTTTTAACATATAAACGCAATCATTTTCATATATAATTTTTGCTTCTACTTTTCGTAAGCATTTACTGCAAACAGATAATGTAAAATCACTGTACGTATACGGACGATTTGGCACGATAATTTCTCCTTCTCTGATAGATGAAATAGATAGCGTAATACAATACGCCTAATAAACAAGTTAGTTGAATACTACTCATTTCTCCATATGGCTTGATTGTTGGTTTTAGCCACTCAATGAAAAACCTATAAAGAAAGTATGTACTGGAAAATAGAGCAAAATGAAAGCCTTCATAAGGTTTTTGTCTAAAAAAGTATTTTATAACGAACAATAGACAGCATAAAAAAGCTATGTCATAAAGTGATGTTGGGTGACGTTTTATTCCATCACCTAAATCAATCCCAAATACACTTGATGTAGGGATCCCATATGTATCGTCATTTATTCCAGTTAGAAAGCAACCTATTCTTCCAATGCACATTGCCAGACAAAGTGGGAGGACCATATCATCTCCGGTTGAACGTGTTTGGTTACAAAGCTTTTTACTTAATTCGACGCCAAAGATCCCACCAAGTAACCCTCCGACAATGGTTTTACCTTGAAATATACCAAGTAGACCATGACTATTAATGCTATGTAATAATTTGGGGATGTCCTGTAGTGAAGCGACAATCAGGCTTCCAAAAAGGGATCCTAGAATTGCTCCTATTAGAACATAAACAGTTTTTTCTTCACTAATTGTTTCCTTCCGGCGGAACTTAATATATATTCTAAATCCTATAAAAAAGGCTAAACTTTCAAAAATTCGATGTGGGTGAAGTTCCATGCCAAAAAGTGGGATCATTACAGGTGTGTTTATAGTATCACTTCCTTTTTTATTTTAAAGTTTTATTGTCATGTTGCTAACCCTATGATACTATTTTTCTGAATGTTCTACTATCTTATATTTATAGATAGTGCAAATTGGGGAGGAGGGAATGAGATTGTCAGATAAACGTGATCATCATCCAGTTGCTGATTTTTTTAAAGGGATTTTTCTTGGAACCCTCACTTCATTCAGTGGGATCCTAGTTACTATAGTGGGAATCGATTTATTAAAATTTCCCATCGCTGCTGGAATTGTTGTAGCTATACCACTTCTAATAGGTATTTCCTGTTGGGGAGTCTCAAAAAGAAAGTTCTTGGCAATAGGGTTTTTCATGTCTCTGCCAATTGTGTTCTTCATATTCTATTCGATTTGTGGGGCATTTTTTTATAATCTTTAATAATAAATTCCAAATAAAAAAACATGCATATTCCCATTGCATGTTTTTTATTGTTTACTATCTGTAATAATTAAATTGTTTTTCGCCATTCTATAGCTTTTTGCTCTATATCTTTTAAAAAAGCATCTTTTCCGTCCATATATCCATAAATATCTTTTGGAAATTTTTCAGCAAGCTGCGCTTTTAATTCGCCATATGCTTTCATCTCATCTTCATGTGCTCTTAAATAGGCAGGAACCGCAATATGACGCTCAATTTCTTTTGCATTATCAAGCTGATACATATGCATTTGATGGGTACGATTCTCACCACCTTTTCGGAAGTATCTTCTACCTGGAAGACCGAACTCACCAAGTCCCTCATAACCAATTTCAGCCAATTGATCATTATACTTGTATATGTTTTCTATGTTTTTAACGACAGGTAACATATCAATAATCGGTTTCGCCTTTAAATTTGGAACTGATGTACTACCAATGTGATGAATCTCAATAAGCTCATCTTTTAAGATTTCACGTACACGGTTAGCTTCTATTTGAAATAAGTTTTTCCAGTTTTCATCATGGTTTTTGACAATTACGTTCCTTCCACTATTTGTGCCCATAATATAACCTCCATTCAAGAGAAAATGGGATTATCTCTATACAATAATCCCATTTTTCATTCAAATTAAACACCTAACAAATCAACAAGCTCATCCATAGACAATTCTGTAATCCACTGTTCGCTCGTTATGATTGTATCGTTCAGTGATTGTTTCCGTTGTAGCATTTCATCAATTTTTTCTTCTAGCGTTCCGATCGTTACAAATTTATGGACTTGAACGAATTTTGTTTGCCCTATTCTGTATGCTCGGTCAGTCGCTTGATTTTCAACTGCTGGATTCCACCAACGGTCAAAGTGCATTACGTGATTTGCTGCTGTTAAGTTTAATCCTGTTCCACCAGCTTTGAGTGAAAGAATAAATACTTTTACATCGCCGTTTTGGAAGCGAGAAATCATATTATCACGGGCAGTTTTAGGAATACTACCGTTTAAGAATAATACCTCTTCACCAAATTTTGCTTGGATTGCCTCTTTAAGCATATCACCCATTCTCACATACTGAGTAAAAATTAGGCAGCTTTCGCTCTGTTCAAGGATTGGGTCTATTAATTCGAATAGTCGTTCAACTTTACTTGATCTTTCTTCAAATTCAACAAGCTGTGATTCCTTTAAGAATAAAGAAGGGTGATCACAGATTTGTTTTAATTTATTTAGCATCCATAAAATGCGGCCTCGACGTTCGATACCAGTTAATGTATCGATTTGTTTTAAGCTGTCTTGAACAACTTGCTCGTATAATGCAGCTTGTTCCACTGATAAAGGACAAAGCATCTTTTGTTCTTGTTTTGGTGGAAGATTTAAAGCAACATCTTCATCTTGCTTCGTTCGTCTTAGTAAGAAAGGTGAAATTAAACGATGAACAGCATTTATTTTTTCTTCATCGCGGTCCTTCTCTATAGGGTTTACATAATTGCTTGCGAAACGGTTTAGTGAACCAAGATATCCTCTATTTATAAAATCAAAGATTGTCCAAAGCTCCGTTAAGCGGTTTTCCATTGGAGTACCAGTAAGAGCAATCCGGTGCTCAGCTTTTAACCCACGAACTGCGCGAGACTGCTTTGTGGTTGGATTTTTTATGTTTTGAGCCTCATCAAGAATGATACTTTTCCAAACATATTGCTTTAGGTCTTCATAATCTAACACGCTTAAAGCATAGGAGGTGATGACTATATCGAAATCTCTCATTATTGAAAATAAGTCTTCACCTTTTAAACGGTTACCTCCATAGTGAACATGAACAGTTAAATCAGGATAAAATAATTCAATTTCTCGTTTCCAGTTGTTGATAACAGAAGTAGGGCAGATAATCAATGATGCTCCTCGATTTTCTTCGTTTTCTTTACGATAAGCTAAATAAGAGATCGATTGAATTGTTTTACCAAGCCCCATATCGTCAGCAAGTAGTGCACCAAATCCCATATTTTTTAAATGAACTAACCATTCGAATCCTTTTTGCTGATATGCTCGTAATGTTGCTTGTAGACCATGAGGAACATTAAGCTCAGGAACTTCTGAAATGGATGTTAATCGTTTAGTTAATTCTCGGAATACCTCATCAACTTCAATTTCAACCTCGGCAAAAGGTGAGTGGTCGTCCTCAGGTTTTTCAGTCCCTTGTAGTAGCTCATGTTGAAGAACTTCGTGAAATCTAAGTCCTTGCTTTTCAGCCTTTGCCATCATTTTCTTCATACGTGCAATAAAAGCAGGGTCAAGTGCAATCCACTGTCCATTAAATTGAATTAAACGTCTTTGATTTTCAACGAATTGTTGGAATTGTTGTTCCGAAAGCTCCATTCCATTTGTAGAGATTCGCCAGTTGAAGTCAACTAATGTTTCCATATTGAAAAATGAATTTCCAGCAGGTTTACCTTTTACACTTGCTTTTAAAGTCATCTTATTTTGTTTTAAAGCTTGCCACCAGCTTGGTAAAAGAACCTGAATATTTGCTGAAAGTACTTTTTCACTATCCTCTGTTAAAAATGTCCAAGCTTCTTGTTCACTTAAAACTTCTTTTGGCATATGATTATCGATTAAGTTTGGTGCTAATAATCCTACACCTTGGAACGTTCGATCTAAATACTCAGCATAAGAAGAATGCTTTTTATGTAATGATTCATGTCCGTTATATTCATAAGGTTTTATCGTTTTTCGCTCATCTATTAAATATGTACGAAGATTCCAATCATCATGCTCACTCATTGGCTCTTCAAGTACTAATCGAATCGAAAATGGAACATCATCGTCTCTTAGACCAATTTTTACATGCCAATCGTCTTCATCAATACTATGTGTGAGTTGCTGTTTTATATAACTTGGATTATGATACAAGCCCCTAGCAATATCCCAGCGTTTAGACTGTAAAGTTTCTATTTCAAACTGCTGTTTTATTGCAGAAGAAACCAATTCCTGTAAAGTTGGTTCTAATTGTTCAAATCCATCAATTTTCCATAGCTCTTCGCCAGCCTGATAATGAGCAAAACTTGGCGAAACGTGGCCCTCGTTAAAATCATTGTATAAGCTTGAGATTATCGAATGAAACTCATTTGCTTCATCTAAATAAGTAATCTCTACTAATGAGTTTTCTTGGTGTTCTCTAAAAAAAGTAAGAGCTTCGATTGGAGTTAAAAGAATTCCTTCAATCTGACCGACTCGGGTCGGTTGCAATAATGTCCCATAATATGAAGGTTCATGCCATTGAAACACTAGATGCTTCCATGCGGTTACCGGTAAAATGACACCGTGACTTTGCATTCCATAAATGAGTAAGCCTTTTCGCTCAACCCATTTTACGGCAATACTAAGATTTGCTAGTCGCTTCATTGACTAATTTTCCTTTCTTTAATTCCTCTTGAAGTGCACGTAAACGAATAAATTGAGATTCAACATACTGAATATAGTCTTCCCACTCATTCATGCGCTTTAATTTTTTATAATTTGTTCTTAGTTTTTTCAAATATCGAACAGCTATTTTATAGTTTGCTCGGCCTTTTAAATCAATGTAATAAAGAACTAAGTGATGGTATATAGGTAATACAGATTGAGGTGAGTACTTATGTACTTCCTGAAGGTCATGTTTATCAATGTAATCAGGATTGTAAGAATATAAGTGCATTTGCAGCTCAACCCATCGTTTGTATTCCCGATTATGCATTAAATAATCAGTGTACTGCATCACACTATATGGAAGTAGTGCTTGATAAACTACTTCTAAGCCGGCCGTTTCATTAGTGTAAAAACTATTGTACTCATAATTAGTAAGGAAATGTTTCGCAAAAGTAGTTTTTGCATATTCATCATCGCCATTTTTTAAAAAGTGTAAAAGCATCTCGTAATACAATGGTAAAAATAATGTTAGCCGATCTGTTTCATTGTTTTTTCGAAGATTTTCTATCCAGTAAGTAAAGCAATATAGAGTGCGTTCATTATCGCTGTAGTGCTTTATAATGGGCAGCATTGCTTCATCTTCTTTTAATAAATAATATAGATGAGCTTTTCCTAAATCTGCATAATAGTTGTCCTCAACCTTTGATAATGTTTCTAAATCCTTATATAAAATCTTTGGGCTATTTAATAGCTCTTTATATACATGACGAAAAGAGTTATAACGAGGAACTAAACAAAGGTTTCTTTCTAATAAAAGATCCTGCAACTGCTCACGAAGAACTTCTTCGTACTGAGTAGACACGGAGCCCCCAGTTAAATTATGTAATTGCCTACTTACAGCGTCAATTTGATTTTCTAGCATTGTCATTTCGCGCGGTAAATGCGCATTGTCGTAAACTGTACTTTGAATTTCGATTTGTCCGACCATTTTATTCATTGTAAAAATTGACGCAAGTAACTGATATTGTAGCTTTTCCTTTTCTTGACGTGGTTGTTGATTCAATAATCCATGATAAAACCGTTCATATAATGGATATACAAAATAAACATCTTGGTAAAATGACGTTCGTTGCTGTTCTATATATTCCTTATACTTTTGCTCAAATAACGCTACTGTCTCTTTCGGTCGATCCTGCTCAAACATACTCATTTGATCTAGCAGTTGGCGACCAGTCATTATATTCGGGATACTTTTTAAAGAAGACTGCTTAAACTTCCTCATAATATCTCCGACTAAAGAAAATGAAGCGGCAGCATAGCAAAGAAGTGCAATTTGATGTTGGCATGGAGGAGCTTCGTAGCAATCACATCCATTTTGATCATGGTTTTCAATATGTAAAATTGGTAAATGAATTTGATCCCCTTCTTCAACAACACCAACTAGACGACCTTCTCGAACTGAAACATTATATACCTGACCTAGTCGATACAACTGTAGGCCAGTTTCAACAAGCTCTGCGTCCCTCGTATTTTGAGGAGAAAGCTTTGAAAAGAGTGAATATGAAAGTTCATAAATAATATCTTTACTTAAATCACGCTGAAGCATTCGATGCCTCCTTACTCGAAACATTCTTATTGGTAATTATACCCTAAACAAATACGATACACATAGCCGAAAAGGGAAAAATTGAAAGTTTATATAGATTGTTACTTTTATGTTGTAGTTTTGAAATCATTAATAAAAGAGTGGATGGCAATTAAAATTCGGGAATCGCAAATAAAAAGTGAAAATCGCAATTAAATTCAAGGAACTCAAATAAAAAGTGAAAATCACAATTAAATTCAAGGAACGCAAATAAAAAGTGAAAATCGCATTAAAATCAAGGAACGCAAATAAAAAGTGAAAATCGCAAATAAATTCAAGGAACGCAAATAAAAAGTGAAAATCGCAATTAAAATTCGGGAATCACAAATAATGCATGTAGACTAAAAA
>NZ_NUQC01000050.1:0-40069 GCF_002585125.1 Bacillus sp. AFS029533
AATGAATTTGTTTTTCTAAGGCTCATAATTTTTAACTTCTGAAAAAAACATGTCTAGTTTTATTGGAATCATAAAATTGCTCGAACATATTAACATTTAAAACCATTAAAAGAACATCCAGAAAAATGATAATTTCATCATTATTAAGTTTATTTAATGTCCGTTTTCCCTATTGACCATTTTATATTTCAACAAACTAAAACCTTCACCCCAAGTGAAGGTTTTTTCGTAAATTTAATTCCCACTTACCCTATTAATGTTTTACGGTGATAGAAAAATGATATAATATCACTAGTCGATTTATGGAGGTACGAGTATGAATCAGCAGGAAATCATATTACAATTAGAAAATTATGTTCGAAATCTTCATCAAGGTGATAGTTCTGGACATGACTGGTATCATATTGACCGGGTTAGAAACTTAGCAGTACATATTGCTCAAAAAGAGAGTGCAAATCAATTCATCGTCGAATGTGCTGCATTAGTTCACGATGTAATAGATGATAAATTACATGATGATTTTGAGGCTCAAAAAATACAATTAGAATCAATTCTAAATGAATTATTAAATAATAATGAAGACGTAAAAGCAATCATGTACATAATTGAAAATATCTCCTATAAAGGAGGCAATGGGGTTATTCCAACCACTTTAGAAGGTAAAATTGTACAAGATGCTGATCGCTTGGATGCAATTGGAGCAATTGGTGTTGCTAGAACATTTGCGTACGGTGGTAAAAAAGGTCGTAGTATGTTTAACCCGGAGTTTAAAATAAGAGAAAACATGACGATGGAAGAATATAGAAGTGACAAAAGTTCATCGTTACATCACTTCTATGAAAAAATATTAAAACTTAAAGACTTAATGAATACAAACACAGCATTAGAATTGGCAAAAGAAAGACATCTATTTGTAGAAAAATTCATCGATGAATTTATGAAAGAGTGGAATTTTAAAATATGAAGATTTTAAGTGTAGAGAATTTAATTAAAACTTATGGGGAAAAAACTTTATTCGATAAAATTTCATTTACCGTAAGTGAAGGGCAGAAAATTGGTTTATTAGGTATAAATGGAACTGGTAAATCGAGTTTATTAAAAATTATTGCAGGTGTCGAGTCAGCTGATGATGGAAAAATTACGACTCCAAAGGATTATGTAATAAGTTATTTGCCTCAACATGAAGACTTTGATAAAAAACAAACGATTCTTGAAGCAGTATTTGAGAGTGATGATAAAGTAATGGTTTTAGTAAAATCATATGAAAAAACATTACAAGCACTTGGAGAAGATCCAGCTAATCAAGGATTACAAAATGAACTATTAAAATTACAAGCGGATATGGATACATTAAATGGTTGGGATTTAGAAGCAAATGCAAAGACAATTTTATCAAAATTAGGTTTATCAAATTTAAATTTAGATGTTTCATTACTTTCAGGTGGTCAGAAGAAAAGAGTAGCCTTAGCAAAAGCATTAATACATCCATGTGATTTATTAATTTTAGATGAGCCTACGAACCATTTAGACTATGAATGTATCGTCTTTTTACAAGAATACGTAAAAAGACTGCAAAATGCAGTATTATTTGTCACTCATGATCGTTATTTTCTAGATGAAGTTACTACAGCATTATTAGAACTATCAAATAGCAATATCTATCGTTATGAAGGAAATTATCAGTATTATATTGAACAAAGAGCTGCCAGGGAAGAGCAAGAGGCAGCTACTAATGAAAAAAGAAACAATTTATTTAGAAGAGAATTAGCTTGGATGCGTAGAGGAGCAAAAGCTAGAACGACTAAGCAAAAAGCTCGAATTCAACGTTTTGATGACCTTTCGGGTAAACTCAACAATCAAGAAAAAGCGGATTTAGAGATGAACTTTCAACAAACTCGTCTAGGTAAAAAAGTTGTTGAGTTTAAAGATGTTAATAAGTCTTTTAACGAGAAAACGATATTAGATAATTTCAACATACTTTTACTTCAAACTGATCGAATTGGAATAATTGGTGAAAATGGTGCGGGTAAGACAACTTTATTGAAAATGCTTGTTGGAGAAGAACAAGTTGATTCTGGTGAAATTGAAATTGGGCAAACAGTAAAAGTAGCATACTATACTCAAATACAAGAAAATGTGAATCCAACTATGAGAATGATTGATTATATTAAGGAAGAAGCAGAAGTCATTCATACACCAGATGGAAAAACAATTTCAGCTTCACAAATGCTAGAAACATTCTTATTTCCTACTCAATCGCACGGAGTACAATTGGGAAAACTTTCAGGTGGCGAAAAAAGAAGACTATATTTATTAAGACTCTTAATGACTGCTCCAAATTTATTATTACTTGATGAGCCAACAAACGATTTAGATATTGATACTTTAACGGTTTTAGAAGACTATATAGAGAATTTTAGTGGAGTAGTAGTTACCGTATCACATGATCGCTATTTCTTAGATAAAGTTACAAATAAATTATTAATTTTTGAAGGTGAAGGAAAAGTTTCATCTACATTAGAAAGCTATACGGATTATTTAGAACGACAATCGAACGAAAAACGTGAAGTTGAAGCTGTAAAAGAGACAATTGAAAAACCCGTTTATCAAAAAGAACAAAAGAAAAAGCGATTAACTTATCAAGAACAAAAAGAATGGGATCATATTGAGTCTGATATCGAAAAACTGGAAAATGAGATTGAGCAACTAAATGAAAAGTTACAAGGTGTAGGCTCTAATTTTGATGAAGCTTATAAACTTTCTAAAGAAATTGAGGAAAAAGAAGCTCAACTAGAACAGAAAATGGAGCGTTGGTCAGTTTTAAGTGATTTAGTAGAAAGTTTAAAGTAGAGTATTAATTTTGAGTTTTGGATTATGACACCATATTACTACTCAAGTTTTTTTACCTCATAATGAATTTTTAAAGATAAAAGTTTATTTAAAATACTATTTTCCTTTTTTTACGAACTTACAATAATTTTGTATTGTAGAAAAAAATAAAGGAGATGGTAATAATGATAAATAATGTTGTATTAGTAGGAAGATTAACGAAAGAGCCCTTTTTACAAACTACACCGAATGGAAGGAAAACAACTTTTATTAATATTGCTACGAATGTTTATTCAGATTATCTGAAAAAAACGAGAACGAACTATGTTTCAGTAAAATTATGGGGTCCCATTGCTGAATATGCTACTAAAAAAGCAAAAAAAGGGATGGAAGTTTCTATTGAAGGAGTTATTAAAACTTCAAGCTATGTAAAAGAATCTGAAAAACCTATTTATGTGACGGAAATAATAGTTGAGAAATTTCACCTTTTTACTCGTCGATCTGAAGAGTTAACTCATAACGCAGTCGAATCTAGTACAAATGAATTTGAAGAATTCGTTAAGGCGTTACAATAGTGAGTTTTTCCTCTTTTTGATAGAATGGACTAAATAACAAGAAGAGGAGATTAAGATGAAAATTAAGTCAATCGAACCAACACCAAGTCCTAATACAATGAAAGTGTTATTAGATGAGGAATTGCCATCAGGAAGTAGAAATCATTATTCTATTGATAATATTGACAAGGCACCGCTAATAATTCAAGAAATATTAGGAATAGAAGGAATCAAAAGTGTCTATCATGTAGCTGATTTTATCGCCATTGATCGTAAGTCAAACGCAAATTGGCAAACTATTTTGCTTCAAGTAAGAAATGTATTTGGAGAAGAAGTAAATGATGAAGCTACCAATGAAACGATCATTGATAATCATTTTGGAGAAGTACAAGTATTTGTTCAAATGTATCACAATATACCAATGCAGTTGAAATTAATTGTAAATGGTGAAGAACAAAGAGCAGCTTTACCTCCGTTCTATAAAGAAGCAATTATGAAACTAACAACATCTGCATCGAATGTAGTATTTGAAAGACAGTGGATTGATTATGGAATTCGTTATGGTGAATTAGCAACAATCGAGAAAGAAATTATTGATGAATTAACGGCTACTCACACAGAAACCGACATAAAAAATATCGTCAACGAAGTGATGACGAATGATGTATCCAATACTGAGAAAAAAGAAGTTCCTAAATTTGAACCATTTACAGCAGATATTTTTGAAGAAAAAGATTGGAAAAAAAGGTATGCGAGATTTGTAAAAATCGATCCTACCCTTGAAGATTTACCTTTACTAGAAATTGCTTTAAAAGATGAGCATGTTTCAATAAGAAGATTAGCTACAGCTTATTTAGGTATGCTAAAATCAGAATTAGTGTTACCTTATTTATATGAGGCTTTAAAGGATAAGGCAGTTGGTGTTAGACGAATTGCTGGAGATTGTCTATCAGACTTAGGATTTGAAGAAGCCATGCCAGCTATGATTGAAGCATTAAAAGATCCTAGTAAATTAGTTAGATGGCGTGCAGCAATGTTTCTTTTTGAACTAGGTGATGAAAGTGCAATTCCAGCCTTAAAAGCTGCATTAGAAGACCCAGAATTCGAAGTGAAATTACAAGTTCAACTTGCTTTGCATCGAATTGAAAATGGTGAGGAAGCACTTGGTTCAGTTTGGAAACAAATGACTGAGCGTAATAAAATAGAAAATGAAAAAGGAGAAACAAACTAATGAATGCATATGATGAGTACATGAAAGGGATCGTAAAACCAATGAGAGAGGAATTAACTTCAAATGGTTTTACAGAATTAACTACTGGGGAAGAAGTCGAGTCATTTATGAATGAATTAAATGATACTGCTTTTTTTGTAATCAATTCAGTTTGTGGTTGTGCTGCTGGACTTGCTAGACCTTCTGCAGTTCAAGCGGTTATTGAATCAGAGAAAAAACCTGCAAATGTTATGACAGTGTTTGCTGGACAAGATAAGGAAGCTACTGCGACGTTAAGAGAATATTTAGCTGACTTCCCACCATCTTCACCTTCAATGGCAGTATTTAAAGGTAAAGAGGTAGTTGGATTTATTCCTCGTGAACAAATCGAAGGCTCAACTCCTGAAGATATTAAAGCAAGAATTCAATCAATATTTGCACAAATGTAAAAAGAGGATTTTTCCTCTTTTCAGTGTATAGACAAAATCCAAAAAATTGACTTTCAGACTGATTGCTAGCGCTTGTCTTTCGAGGCGCGAAGCCTGGTGAGGAGCGGAGTTACCCTTATGGTAATGAGCACCGCAGATAGGCGAAGCAACGAAGAAAGCGAGCGTTTGTCAACAGTCTGAAAAGAGGATTTTTCCTCTTTTTTTCTTAATTAAGGAGACATATGATTATTACAACTTGCTTAAGACCAGATGTTTATTTAGAAAAGGAAGCAGAGATCATTGCTTCTGACTTAAATGGACAGCTAATTCTCCGAAAAGAATTTAGCATTGAAGAAATCTATGATAAATTTAAAAAACCTATACTTGTTTTAGGTAAAAATAGATTAGAATGGTATGAGGATGACCAAGCAATTCCATATTTTTTTCACCCAAACTCCTCAGTTTTTAGAATTAGACGATTGATGAAGGGTGAACATGATCCTTTTTGTGACGCTTGTTTATTAACAAAAGGTGATACTCTACTAGACTGTACACTTGGAATGGCTTCAGATAGTATTGTTGCAAGTTACGTTGTAGGTGAACAAGGTAAAGTTTTAGGTTTAGAGAAAAACCAAATTATTGCTTACCTAACTAAGAAAGGTCTAAAAACAAATAAACAGAACATTATAGATTGGTCGAATATCATTAACAAAATTGAAGTGAAGAATATAGATTATAAAACTTATTTGAAGACACTTCCAGACAAGTCTTTTGATATCGTTTATTTTGATCCAATGTTTGAAAAAAATATTGAAGCCTCTTCGGGTATTGCAGCATTGAAAAATTTAGCATCATATGATGACCTAACATATGAAGTAATCAATGAAGCTAAGCGCGTTGCAAAAAAAAGAATCGTGTTGAAAGATCATTTTAGAAGTGAAAGATTTAAAAAATATGGATTTAATCAATTAATTCGCAAATCATCAGAATTTCATTTTGGCTATATTGAAATGAAAGAAGAAGTTCATTAAGAATTAACTATACATAATTAGGAGGTCAATATGAAGCAATACTTAGATTTATGTAAACATGTATTAGACAATGGCATGACAAAGACAGACCGTACTGGAACAGGAACAATTAGTACATTCGGTTATCAAATGCGATTTAATCTTCAAGATGGCTTTCCTTTAGTAACAACAAAGAAAGTTCATTTAAAATCAATCATTCATGAATTATTATGGTTTTTAAAAGGCGACACTAATATTCAATACTTAAAAGAAAATGATGTTCGTATTTGGAATGAGTGGGCAGATGAAAATGGTAATTTGGGCCCCGTTTATGGTGAACAATGGAGATCATGGAAAGCTGCTGACGGATCAACAATTGATCAAATTACGGAAGTAATTAATCAAATAAAAACAAATCCAGATTCTCGAAGAATGATTGTTTCTGCGTGGAATGTTGGAGAACTTGATAAGATGGCATTAGCACCATGTCATTGCTTTTTCCAGTTTTATGTGAATGATGGAAAACTTTCTTGTCAGCTTTATCAGCGTTAATTCTGAGCGCCTTTACAGAGTAATCTGTACCGAAAACCTTGCTAAACGGGGAAACTCTTAAATTAAGACAATCCCGTGCTAAATTTATTCTTTGTAGGTGGTTTTATGAAATATAAATCTGGAGTTTATAAAATTATTAATAAAATCACCAGAAAATACACAAAGAATAATAAATGCCTAACGACTATCCAAATATGGAGTAGGGTGCAAGTGATTGGCACCCGAAATGCAAGGGACCTTATGTGAGGTCGTGATATAGTCTCATCTGCATGGTGACATGTAGCAGTTCTGTTTAAGAACGGGCCAAGCGTAACGAACTTGGTTGAAGATATTGTCAGCTGACATTTTTTTAGGAGTTCCATTTAATATCGCATCTTATGCACTTTTAACAATGATGATTGCTCAAGTATGTGATTTAGAATTAGGAGATTTTGTACATACATTTGGTGATGCACATATCTATACAAATCATCTTGAACAAATAAATTTACAACTATCTAGAGAGCCACATAAATTACCAAAAATGAAGTTAAATACAGAAATTAAAAACATTTTTGAATTTAAATATGAGGATTTTACATTAGAAGATTATGAGTGCCATCCTGCGATCAAAGGGGTAGTAAGTGTATGATTGCTGCATTAGTTGCAATGTCAGAAAACAATGTAATCGGCTTAAATAATAAGATGCCTTGGCATCTTCCACAAGAGCTTGCTTATTTTAAGAAAGTGACGACTGGATATACAATTATTATGGGAAGAAAAACCTTTGATTCGATAGGTAGACCACTTCCAAACCGAGAAAATATCGTTGTGACAAGACAAAAGGATTTTCAAGCAGAAGGTGTTATAGTCATTAATGATGTTATAAGTTATGTAGAAGAAAATAAAAATAAAGATTTATTTATTATTGGTGGGGCTGAAATTTTTAATTTAACTTTCCCATATTTAGATACACTTTATATTACTGAAATTGAACATAACTTTGAAGGTGACACTTTTTTCCCGAATTTTTCAAAGGACGAATGGAATGTAAAATCTGTTTCTGATGTACAAGTCGATGAAAAATCAAAAATTAAATTTAGATATTTTGTTTATGAAAAAAAGTATTGACATCTTGAATTAAAGATATTATTATGAGGTTAAGGGATTTGATTATCCCTTGATTTTTAAAAATAAATCTCGAATTAAAGATAAACGAAACTGAGAGGAAGATGTTTAAGATGAAAAAATTACTTTATATTACTGCAAATCCAAATGCAATTGAAAATTCATTTGGTCTATCTGTTGGGGAAGCATTTATTAATGAATACAAAAAAGCAAATCCTGAAAATGAAGTTGTTCATTTTGATTTATTTAAAGAAAATGTTCCTATGTTAGATGGAAATGTTTTTGATGCATGGGGCAAATTAGGAAACGGTACTGCTTTTGAAGAATTAAGTGCTGATCAACAAGCTACTTTAGCTGCTATGAATCGTAACTTAGAAATTTTCACTCAAGCTGATGAGTATGTATTTGTTACACCATTTTGGAACTTTAGTTTCCCATCAGTTGTAAAAAACTTTATTGATAATATCTCAATTGCTGGCAAAACATTTAAATATACTGAAAATGGTCCAGTTGGTTTACTTGAGAATAAAAAAGCATTACACATCCAAGCAAGCGGTGGCGTATATTCAGAAGGTCCTGCAGCTGGAATTAACTTCTCTAGCCCATACTTAACAAGTATCTTAAACTTTGTAGGTGTTACTGATGTAACTACTTTATTCGTAGAAGGTATGGCTGCAATGCCAGATAAAGCACAAGAAATTAAAGCTAATGCAATTGAAAAAGCTAAAGTTCTTGCTGCAGAATTCAGTGGCGAAAAAATTTCGAACTAAAGATTCACTATATAAAGGAATCGGCAAATATAAGCCGATTCTTTTTTTTGATACTTGTTTTATTAATTAATCAGGATGGATAATACTTTTCAAGTGGTTGGGCATTTTGTATAATAATTAACATACTCAATTATCGGAGGATTAATATGTTTCGCACAATATTTGCTGCAACACGCATTGTAGTTGGTGTAATTGAAGCAAAGCTAAAATTATCATCAGTTAAAAAAATACCAAAAGATTTACCTGTACATGAGCAAGACCGTATTATGCACCAATTTCCTGATTATTTCGGGAAAATGATGATTGGTTGTACTGGTAGTAAAGTAAAGGTTGAAGGAATCGAAAATATTCCTAGAGACGAAGGAGTCCTAATTGTAAGTAATCATCAAAGTAATTTTGATATACCACTATTATTAGGATATTTAAATAAGCCTATTGGATTCATTGCAAAAGCCGAATTAAAAAAACTACCGATTGTACCAGACTGGATGGAACAAATGCATAGTGTATTTATGGACAGAAGTGATCGAAGACAATCACTTAATGCTATAAAAGAAGGCATTGATAAACTTAAAAATGGTCATTCATTAGTTATCTTTCCAGAAGGTACTAGAAGTAAACGTAGTGAAATGGGTGAATTTAAATCCGGTAGCTTTCATTTAGCAACGAAATCCGGAGTTCCAGTTATTCCTGTAAGAATTGAAGGTACCTATAATATTTTAGAGGCTAATGGTAATCGAATTAAACCAGCAAATGTTACACTAAAAGTATTTCCACCAGTTTATCCTGAACAAATTGGAATAACTGATCCGAAAGAATTAACTAACTATATTAAAGAGATTATTGAAAAATAAAACTAAAAGCGCTCATTTAAAATGAAGCGCTTTTTTAAACAACAAATTTAAATATACAAAAATACATAGATGCACTACCTAATAATACAAATAAATGCCAAATTGCATGACTATATGGCCAGCGTTTGACTAGAAAAAAAATTGTTCCAATCGAATAAAATAGCCCTCCTAATAATAAGTAGAAAAATCCTATTCCAGATAGTCCTACATAAATAGGTTTAATTGCAAACATCATTAACCAACCCATAATTAAATATACAATAGTTGAAAATAATTCAAACTTATTAACATATATAAATTTAAAGATTACACCTGAAACCGCCAAGCCCCAAATAATTGTAAATAAGGACCAGCCAATCTTTCCCCTTAAAGTTATGAGTAAAAATGGAGTATAAGTTCCAGCGATTAATAAATAAATTGCCGAGTGATCTAAAATTGTAAATAGCCTAATTAACTTTGGGTCTCTAACGCTATGAAGTAATGTTGAGCAAATATAAAGTAGTAACATAGACAAACCAAAGACTGTAAAAGAAATTAAATGCCAAGGTGTCCCTTTATGCAAAGCCTTACTAATTAAATAATACAGTGCTGGGATGCTCAGTATTGCACCAATCCCATGAGTAATAGCATTTGCTAATTCTTCTTTCATTGCTCTACTCATAAAAATGCCTCCTATTTTAAATGAATCATTTTCATCCATGAGAGTATTATGAACAAATCTAGAGATTTAATGTTTTCAATATTTAATAGCTTTATGTATATTTTGATAGATCATTTTAAACAGATAAACATCAAGTATGATTCATAAATCAGACAGATATGGTAATCTGAATTTAATCAAAATAATCTAAATGGAGGTATATATGCTACTCATAAAAAATGGTGAAATCTTTACCCCAAAGTCAATAGGTAAAAACGATATTTTAATATCAAATGAAAAAATTGAGTTTGTTCATGAAGACATAGACATTACCTCATCTTCGGTACCTATACAAATATTGGATGCATCTGCCTACTATATTGTGCCTGGCTTCATTGATGCTCATGTTCATCTTATTGGTGGCGGAGGTGAAGGTGGCTTTAAAACAAGAACACCAGAATTATTGTTGTCTGATTGTATTAAAGGAGGAATCACAACCGTAGTAGGAGTAATTGGTACAGATGGAACAACAAGAACTATGACCAGTCTACTAGCAAAATGTAGAGCATTAGAAGAAGAGGGAATTACTTCATATGTCTATACGGGCTCGTACCAAACACCTGTCAAAACGTTATTTTCTAAAATTGAGGAAGACATCATCTTAATTGATAAGATAATCGGTGTAGGAGAAATAGCAATTTCGGACCATCGATCATCTCAACCGACAAAGGCAGAATTTGCAAGAATAGCTGCACAATCTCGAAATGGAGGCTTGCTTTCAGGAAAGTCCGGCGTTGTAAATGTACATATTGGAGATAGTAAAAAAATGTTATCAATGATCGAGGAGATTGTTGAAGAAACCGAATTACCTATTACTCAATTTTACCCAACACATATTAACCGCAATAGCTATTTATTTGAAGCAGGTATTAACTTCGCTAAAAAAGGAGGGTTTGTTGACTTTACAACTAGCTCTATCCCACACTTTTTGAATAATGGTGAAGTGAAATGTAGCGTAGGATTGAAAAGAATGTTGAATTCAGGTGTTAGCATTGAACAAATCACATTTACATCTGATGGACAAGGTAGTCTACCTGATTTTGATGAAAACGGAATACTCCGAGGCATGAAGGTTGGAAGAGTAAGCAGCTTATATGACGAAGTGAAAGACGCAATTTTAAATGAAGGCATCAAGATTGAAGATGCAATTAGCGTAATCACTAAAAACCCAGCCAATATATTAAAATTACAAAAAGGACAAATCAAAAATGGATACGATGCAGATTTAGTCTTCCTAAATAAAACAACACTAGAAATTGAAGTAGTTATTTCAAAAGGAAAAATAATGATGCAAGATAAAGAAGTATTAGTAAAAGGTACATTTGAATGAATAAAGTTTTAATAGAGAAATATTAAACAATCAATAGGGAAAACGAACATTATTAATGAAAATAATAAGTATGTTTTCAGCAACATTAAAGCAGGAGGTATATACTTCCTGCATTAAAAATTTAAGATCCAAAAACCTCATTTTGCTAATCCCTCTTCTTTTCAACGAATAAAACAATAATCGAAAATTCATACTAGAAATAATTGTATTCGAATGAGGTGAATGATTTTGTATAAAAAAAAGACTGCATTAATCTTAATTTCGATAATTGCAGTCGTCATTTCGGCTTGCAGTAATAATCAAGAGTCTAGTAATACTTTCAAAATTGGGATTGTTTCAAATTCAAATGGTAAAAATAATAGTTATTTAAATTCAATTGCTATGAAAGGTATTACTAAATTTGCAAAAGAGGAAAATTTAAAAAAAGATAAGAATTATAAATACATTGCAACAAATAGTAATAAAAGTTTTGAAAAGAAAATTACTAAAATGGCTGATGCAAATTATGATTTGATTATCGGAATAGGTAATAATTTATCTTCTGTATTGAATAAAGTTGCAGAAAACAATAAAAGTACTAAATTTGGTGTGATTGATTCGAGAGTTGACCAACCAAATGTAATTAGTATTAATTTTACTGAACAAGATGGAAGTTTTTTAGCAGGTGTAATAGCAGCAATGAAAACAAAAACAAAAAAAATCGGATTTATCGGCGGAGACGACAATGAAATTATTAACAGATATAAGTATGGATTTATCTCTGGAGTAAAATCAGTAAATAAAGACATTGAAGTTCTAACTGCGTATTCAAATACTTTTAATGACCCTAAAATAGGCTCAAAAATAGCAAATGACTTTTTTATGAAAGACGTTGATATCATTTTTCCTGTAGCGGGTTTAACAAGTAAAGGCGTATTTACTACTGCAAAAAAAATTAGGAGATCAAATCAAGGGGAAGTATGGGTAATAGGAGCTGACCGGAATGAGTATAAACACGGTTTACCTGAAAACGTAACTCTTATCTCACTTGTGAAAAAGATTGATCAGGCAGTATATGATTTGGCTAAACAGACAAAATCGAATGAATTTCATGGTGGTAAAACATTAATTTATGGTTTAAATGAAGATGGTATAAAATTAATACTAGCGGATAATAATGTTGAGGAACCAATTTTAGTAAAGGTTAATGAATATAAGGATAAAATTCAAAGTGGTGCTTTAGTAGTACCTAGTAATAAAGAAGAGTATTTACAGTTTAAAGAAAAATTAATTTAGTTTTAATTAATTGATAATATTATTATGTAAACTAAAGCTATATAAGTTATTAAAATTTATTAAAATTCCTTGAAATTATTTGACGAATGAACAAATTTTTGACAATATTACTATATAAGGAAAGTTTGGTACTTACTTATTAATAGTGGATGGAAGTTGGGGGAAAATAATGGCTAACATAGGCTTTCCAGGTTTAATTTTAATTTTAATTTTAGCATTAATTATATTTGGACCAAAAAAATTACCTGAAATCGGAAGAGCATTTGGTGATACACTTAGAGAATTTAAGCGTTCTACACAAGGGTTAACAAATGATCTTTTAGAAGACAAAGACGAAAAGAACGGCAAATAAATCAGTAAAAGACTCGGTAAAGGCACCGAGTTTTTTTTTTTTTTGAAATTTCTCCATCTACTTATTTCATTCAAAAGCCTTATCTTGTCCATCTGTACATAAAAATCCCCCTCATGTCAATAGGATTTTCAAACAATTATTGAAATTTTAATGGAACTTTAATATTTACTGTTAACTTATAGTAAAAATGTTATAATAAGTTTGCCTTGCAAAATTTGTAGAATTTTAGAGAAGAAAGATGTGAAATGATTGGCAAACATTAAGATTGTAACTGACTCAACGGCCGACTTATTAAAAGAAGAAATTGAAAATTTAAATATAACAGTCATTCCTTTAACAATTCAAATAAATGGTGGGACATATTTAGATGGGGTTAATCTATCTCCAAAGCAATTTATTGATGAAATGCAACAATCAGTTGAATTGCCAAAGACATCACAACCAGCTGTAGGAACATTTGTAGAAACATTTGAAAAATTGACAGCCGATGGCAGTAAAGTCATTTCAATTCACTTATCTAGCGGTTTAAGTGGTACTTATTCAACGGCATGTGCAGCTGCAGGGATGGTTGAAGGTGATGTAACAGTAATCGATTCAGCTTTTATTACAAGAGCAATGGCTTTTCAAGTCATCGAGGCAGCACAAATGGCTGAAGAGGGTTCCACAGTTGAAGACATTGTTAACCGACTTACTGAAATTAAAAATAATACGTATTTATATATCATGGTAGATACACTTGAAAACTTAGTTAAAGGTGGAAGAATTGGAAAGGGTAAAGCCTTCATTGGGTCATTGCTAAATATTAAACCGATTGCATCACTTGAAGGGGGAGTTTATTCTCCAGTTGGTAAAGTGCGTAGCCATCAGCAAGTAGTAAAAACTTTAACTAAATATTTTGAACAAGACACACTTGGAAAAACGATAAAAGGTGTAGGAATTGCACATGCAGATGCTCCTGAGCTTGCAGAGAATCTTAGGAAATCAATACAACAGCTAACGAATCTAGAATTAGATGAAACTGATTATACAACTCCAGTTATTAGTACTCATACAGGAAAAGGTGCTATTGGGTTCGTTTTTTACGCAGAATAGATTTTCTATTCAACATATTATTTTCTAACAATAAGAAAGAAGAAGCTTAATAAATAATGGCTTCTTCTTTTTTATTTCCAACAATTGAGGGGTGAATTGTTTCACCAAGTAAAGAAATTTTAAGCTTTTCGGGTTTTATTTTTTTCCTTTTCCATTCAGAACATATTCGCTCTAGAGCCTCAAAAGGAGTATCATCTGCAAGTTTAAATGTTCCGTAATGCATAGGGATAAATAACTTTGCGTTTAAATCTATAAACGCTTGAACAGCTTCTTCAGGTGACATATGGTTGTGTTTCATAAACCATTCAGGTTCATATGCTCCGATTGGAATAATTGCTGTATCAATTTGAAATCTTTTACCGATTTCTTTGAATCCTGAAAAATAAGCACTATCTCCAACGTGATATATACAGTCATTCGACGTTTTGAATACAAACCCACCCCAATGCGACTTATTCCTATCAAATAAAGTTCTCTTCGTCCAGTGCTGCGAAGGTACAAATGAAATATTGATCCCTAAAAAGTCTTTTGACTCCCACCATTTCATTTCATGGACATTGGTATAGCCTTTACTAACAAATTTTTGTTTCAAGCCGATTGGTAAAATAAATCGTGTTTTTTTAGGGAAATGTCGCAATGTATTAAAATCTAGATGATCATAGTGACCATGAGAAATACAAATTATGTCAATTGGAGGTAATTCTGATATAAGTATGCCTGGTTTTGACAATCGTTTTTTTAAAGCCATTTGATTGGCATAAACAGGGTCAGTTAATATATTGACTCCTTTTATTTGAATTAAAAAAGTAGAGTGTCCAATCCAAGTAATTGTTGTTTTATCTCGATTTTCCTTTAAATAGGAGATTTTTTTATGACTACATTGTTGAATGACACTGCTATAATCCTTTTTTGTCTTACTTCTTTCGATTCCGCATTTGATTAAATCTTTAAAAGTTTTACGATAACTCGTGTCTAAATTTTCATATTTTTTATTTGCCATTATCAGTCATCCTTTCAAGATTTTTTATCAATATGTTTAGTTTAACTTTACTTTGTAAAAGTATCATTTGAAAAAGTTTAAATATATATGTCAATTAGTTTAAATTATTAGAAAGAAACGATCAGTTTTTGATACAATGGACAAGTACAATGCAACATAGGGGGATAAGTATGAAGAGAAATACGGTATTTGTGACATTAATAATGATTTTATGTCTTGCATTATTAAGTGGCTGTGGTAATAAAATTGAAAATCCTTTAAATTGGGATTTAGAAAAATTTACATACACTAACCAGGACGGTAAGACTTTTGGGACGAAAGATTTAAAAGGAAAGGTCTGGCTAACAGATTTTATATTTACAAGTTGTGAAACAGTTTGTCCGCCAATGACTGCAAATATGGCAAAACTTCAACAAAAGGCTGCAGAGAAGAAGTTGAATGTAGACTTCATCTCATTTAGTATTGATCCTGAAGTTGATACGCCACAATTATTAACTACATTCGCAAATAAATTTAATGCAGATTTTAATAATTGGAATTTCTTAACGGGCTATTCTCAAAAACACATTGAAAAATTTGCATCTGAAAATTTTAAAACGATTGTTAAAAAACCTGAAAACAATTCACAAGTTATCCATGGCACTAAATTTTATTTAATTGATCAAAATGGAAAAATCGTTAAAGATTATAGTGGTGTAAGTAATGTGCCATTTGATGAGATTTTATCTGATATTGAAACTTTGACAGGGAAATAAAGCTGCGTTTTGGTTAAAAGAGTTTTTATTTATTTAATAAAAAACTGAGTTTCTAAAAGATACTCAGTTTTTTTATTTGAATTTAGTTAATTGTGCTGTGTATTAAAACATCGACATTCATCGGATTAGCTTTAAGATATTGGTAAAATGCAGTGTTACTTTTTAGTCTAAAAAGATTTGTTTTTGGTATTCAGGTAATTTTGTACCTTTTATGACAAGCATACCATTTTCGTATGTTGCAGTTGCTGTTGTTGCATTAATTGGGTAAGGTAATTTTACTACTCTTTGGGATTGGCTATAAGAATATTTTTTATAGGAGTAATTTGATTGATCGTTTTGTACTTCAGTAGTCGTATCAGTTTTTAAGCCAATTGTTAAGATTGTACCTTCAAGGTCCATATAAATTTGTTCTTTACTTACACCTGGCATACTTGCCTGAATGATTAATTCCTCGCCGTTTTCAATAATCTCTACACCGATTGACGAAAAAACTCCATGTTTATGAAAGAATTTATCAATCT
This sequence comes from Bacillus sp. AFS029533, assembly GCF_002585125.1. Taxonomy (NCBI): domain Bacteria; kingdom Bacillati; phylum Bacillota; class Bacilli; order Caryophanales; family Bacillaceae; genus Bacillus; species Bacillus sp. AFS029533. The sequence goes on from NZ_NUQC01000050.1 coordinate 16,340, forward strand.
CATCAAAAAGACCTCTAATAGGCGACTGATCTATTAGATCATCCACCTTTTTTAAATAATGTTGAAGATCAATAGATGAAAGACTTTGTTTTTCATCTTGAGCGTTGTTTTTTTCTTTTTCACTCATATTCATACCTCCTATCATTCCGACTAACGCAGTATATGTAAGGAGCCTAAACACTGTGCATGTTTAGATGTAAAGATTTTATTATTCGAATTGTTGAAAATCAATTTTTGTCATGTACAATAGATGGAAAGAAAAAACGTGAGAAGAGGAAGTTGAATGGAAATACTGTTTGCAACAAAAGAAGATGTACTAGAAATTGTAACAATTTATAATGATGCAATTCTAAACACTACAGCAACATTTGATATGAAAATAAAAACAGAAGAAGAAATGCAAAAATGGTTTGCCAACCATAATGAGTTCTACCCAGTAATTGTTTCTAAAGAAAATGGTCAAGTAACAGGTTATTGTTCACTTACACAGTTTAAGGAAAAAGATGCATATAAACATACAGTAGAACTATCAGTCTATATTCATCCTGATCATCGTCGAAAAGGGCTAGCGAAGGCATTAATGATTGACATGATTGAAACTGCTAAAAAACTAGGTCACTTTACAATTATTTCTTGTATTACTAGCGGAAACGAAGTGAGCGAAAGATTACATGAGAAATTAGGATTTAAAAAGGTAGGCCATTTTTATAAAGTGGGTCAGAAATTTAATCAATGGCTAGATATCGTTTATTATCAATTAATGCTCTAAGCCAAATTCAAGAACTTAATAAGAAATCAATTTTATATCATCATTTTATCCATTGGACATTACAGAAACACTCAGGTTTTCCTGGGTGTTTTATTTGTAAAAAGGCCGTATTATTCATAATTTCTATACTATGAACGTAAAATGTAGGAGAAATGTCGGAAAGTGGGGGAAATGACTTTGAAATTAAAACGCGCATTGACCCAGAAATTAGCAAAAAAAATTCATAACTTTTTATTCCTTGGAAAAATTGTTACAGAAAGAGTAGTGGACCAAGAGAAGCAGAGCTTACTTTTCTATGAAGATGAAGATCATATTCGTTTTTATGTAGAGTGTTTATCTCCAATTCCATCAAAGTTAAAAGCTAGTTTTTCAACTCAAGATGTTTTGTTTGTAGGGACAACTGCAAATAAAAATAATGAAAGTAAAATAAAACCACTAATTAAAAGTAAGAAGAAAGATGACATAATTGATGGATTAAAAAAGATTTTTGATTCTAAATTAGTGATGTTTCGTCTTGAATATGCCAATGAAGTTGTCACAGCAGATCTAGTTGAGTTTTTTGATGGGAAACGGGACACTTCCTACCATCTTCTACCTGTCATCGAACTTAGGGGAGAGGGAAAGCGTGAAGAGGTCGAAAACCGACTTATTAAAGGTTCTTTGCCAATTCATCTGCCAAAGTATTTTAATGATTTTGATCAACCTGAATTTGTCTTTTATGAAAATCGACTATATGGCAATTTGTTTTTAAAATCGATGATGAATGATATTAGTTATTTAGAAAAACAAAATGAAGTTACATTTCAAGATTATGATGAAGATGAACTTAAAAAGTCCTTTATTCATTTAAATCATTTAATTTATTTTATTCCCGAAAAACAGTGGGAAGAGTTATGTAAAAACTTTAAAAAAGAATGCAAAGAACTTATTTATACGCAAGATTTTACTGAGAAACAAGCTTTTCCCGTTGAATGGAGTAATGATACTGAAAATGCTTTTATTGAACGTTTTTACCAAAATTGTTTGCAGCAAGGATTGTTATACGAAAAAAAAGATATTATTAATTTTCATATATGTTGTAAATTTCAGGCTCTAACAATTTTAGGTGGTGTAAGCGGTACTGGGAAATCTCAATTAGCACGTATTTATGGCGAAACCTTAGGACTTGAATTTGGTAAGGAGTTATTATTTGTACCAATTTCACCATCATATCGTGAACATTATGATTTATTAGGTTATTTAAATCCGACTACTGGGATTTATATAGACTCTGAGACGGGATTAACGAAATTACTTATAGAGGCCGAACAATTTCCACACAGGATGTATATGGTGATCTTTGATGAAATGAATCTTTCTCAAATTGAACATTGGTTTAGTAAATTTTTATCAATTTTAGAAATGCCTCAGGATAAAAGAGTGATTACGCTATTCCATGATCATAACGTAGTCATTAATCAATATTATAAGCCTAAAGTAAGAATAGGTAATAATATTATTTTTGTTGGAACAGTTAACTTTGATGAAACTTCAAGTGAGTTTTCTTTAAGACTGTTAGATCGTGTAAATATAATCTCACTTAGATCAACTTCATTCATAAATTATGCAGAAAAGATGAATAATGAAAATATTTATGAAACTGTACCACAAATCTATATTAATGCAGAAAACTATAGTAATTGGACAAAGAAAACTTTAAGTGCATCTGAGCTTACAAGTGATGAATTAAAGTTTTTTGATGAGTTTAATAAAATAGTTGAACATTCACTAAGTGAGCGAATAATCTCTCCACGTATGATTAAAGATTTATCAAATTATTTAGCGAACATACCTACTCTTCCTTCCCATATTCAATTCGAACGTAAAGAAGCGATTGATCTCTTTGTTAAGCAACGCGTATTAACTAAAGTTAGGGGATTATTTGCTAATTTAGAAGAATTAATTGGTACAGGTGAAGGGAACGAGCAGGAAGGGCTACTAAACATGGTCATGAAATCTAATTTAGGTAGATCAATTTCTGACTTTGAGTATTCTATTAAAGAATTGAAAAAGAAAAGAAAGCAGCTGGAGATTGATGGATATGTCAACTAATAATAGTCCAGAAATTTTTGAGCCACTTTATCTCCCATTTACGATTGCAATTCTTGTCGGAACTAGGGGGAAAGAGGAAAAAATATCTCTTGATGCACTTACAATGAACCCAAAAGAAGCTTACTTATTTGCCTATGAAATACAGGAATTAAAAAGATTTTTATTTCAAGTCGATGGTGAGTTTGACGGTAAAATTACGTTCGTTTGGAATAATCTTTATCATTTTCAACAAGAAAACCTGGATGATCAGCAGTTTATTTTTACATCTGAAAAAAGAAAAATATTAATATATGAACATGGTAAAACCGAGAATGCCTATCCTTGGAGATGCGGGTATTATGAATTTTGTATTATTTATCAAGAACAACAGTTTTATGGAATGATAAAAATAGTACCGAAAAATTTAGATTATGATCAATTAGAGTGGATGCATACAACATTAAATCAACAAATAAATGGAATAATGAATGACTCGCAATACTTTAAAAAATCTTCTGCTTCATTTACTCAAAATGGAACAATGTATTTTTGGCCAATTATTCGATTTATCGAGTCAAATGAAGAGAGACTACTAGTTGCAATACAGCAGTTTATAAGTAAATTGAAGCGGAAGCAAAAAAAGGAATATGAATTAAAAAGGCAGGTAAAAAAATTAGATTTTAATACAATTAGATGGACATTATTGCATCCAGCCATTTCAAATGCAACTAATTTAACAATGCAACCAGTTGTTCAAGAAGAAAATTATATTGATGAGATAAAGTATGCTAAACATAAAGTTCGTAAATTTCTACTTACAATTGAAACCTTATTAACTTTTGTAAAATATGAATTAGTAAAAGACAAAAATAAAATGGATCAAATCGATTTTCAAGTGAAGGATATAGAAAAAATGATGCAAAATGTAGTTGGGAATGGCTCAATTACCGATCGAGAAAAAGCTAAATATAGACAGTCAAAAATGTTAAAAGAGCTAGAATTAGAAAAATTAACTAAAAGTGTTTCAGAAAAAGAACGAATTACGAATTCTTTAGAAAAACTTTATGAAGTCTATTTTAGAGAATATACAATTGGGGTTTTTCGTTTAGCAACGGATACTGATACTTCAAAATATCCAACTAGTCCATCGAAAGTATTTTTAAATTTTATTCATTCCTTAAGCCTGTTTGATAAAAAGGTAAAAGAATACGGAAAAAAACAAATGCTTTTACCAGTATATAAGCCAACTTTTTTACTATATGAATACTTTGTCTTTTTCTCATTATGCGATATTTTCTTAAAGTTAAAATTTAAAAATGATTCTGAACCATTAGCTGAACAGATTTTAATGCATATAAAAGACGATGAGTTAATGGACGGAGCATTTGTGTCTCTTGAAAATAAAAATTGGATCATTAATTTAGTTTATAACGAAATCATCGAGGGAAGTCCACAAGTATCACTGTTAAAAGGAACAAATTTTTTTAGTGGTGAAGAATCAAAAAAACCGGATATAAGATTAGATTTTTATCGAAAAAAAAATAAAGAATACGTTGCTTCGATCATTTTTGAAATTAAATATAGTCCAATGTTTAATATTTATCAACCAGTAGGGAATACAAAGGCAATGGAACAAATGTATAAATACTGGGGACTTAAGTATGTTGAACGTGTTAATGGAAAAATGACATATGTGCGAAAACCGATCAACGAAGTGATTTGCTTATATCCGGGTAGTAATGTTCATCGTAAAGTTCTAGAAGCGGGCTGTGGCACTTATATTCAGTTTTATCCGAAGAAAAAGGGCGAGGATTTTTATGAACTAGTAGGTGAAAGAGAGTTAGTAGAAATAATAAACAAAACACTTGAAGAACTTAAATAATCCAAAGATGAACCCTTTGCGATTTGATTGTAATTGAAACTGAATTTTGAGAAAGTCAAACAAACAAATTTTTATGTGCCCTTTACCAATAGATGGCATAGGGCATAATTTTTTAATTCGAAGATGTTTTGTCATTTTGATACATTGTTTATATTATAAATTACGAAAAAATATTTCGGTTGAAAACTTGCAATATCGTATTAATCTATACTAGAAAACTAATTATGAGATTATTTTGATTTCACAAATTATACATAATTAGTTATGTAAGCGTTGCCAAAAGCTAAATTTTACCATACAATAGAGCCATATATAAACAGACCAATAAAATATTTTTTTAACAAAATAACTAAATAGTATTAAAGAGACAATACTAAAATTTGGTATAAACTTTGTTTTATAGACGTAAGATAAGAATATTTATATAGGAATTTTAGGGGTGAGTGAGAGTGTTTCGTGTTATTCATACAAAAGAAGAGAATAATTTATTTAACGAGCTTTGGGGAGATTTTTGTGAAGAAAACGAAATACCTTTCTTAGTAAGAAGTAATGAAGTTACTCGTTATGGAATTTGTAATTCGGATAAAAAGTTAATTGGTACCCTCGAGTTTAGTAAATATAATATTGAAAATGAGGATAAAAATAAATATTATTATAATTTTTCCGAAAACAAATATATTAAATATATTCAAAATGAAGAAATCTATGAAATTGGTAAATTATTAATTACAAGGGAAAATAGAGGTAAAGGATTTTTTAAACAAATTTTACTAGCGTGTTATGATCATGCCAATCAGACTAACGCTGATTGGTATATTGGTACAATAAATAAAAGACTATATATGTTTGCTAGAAGTGCAGGATTTAAAATTTTACCGATTGATGAGTATTTTGAAATAAGTGATGATATTATTGCTGTACCATTTTTATTGGATATAAAGCATGCTATTAAGTTATTAAAATATTCAAATGAATTTAAAGAAATATTAATGTATTATGATAAATAATTGTAAAAAACTCAGGGATTAACCTGAGTTTTTTTATTTGCATTTTATTCTTGTTCAAGAATACCTACAGCCTGATTCGTTTGATTATAAGCTGTTTGACAAGCTTGAAGCGCTTGTTCGATTCTTTCGTGGTTTTGGGGTTTTTCAACCGTTTCTAATGCAGATTGAAGACATTCAATTGCGTGTTTAAGTTCAGTAGTTGCATCCTGAGTATATTGTCGAGCATTTTTTTGCATGGTAATTCCTCCTTTCATACAAAATTATTTTTGACCAACATTCATTTTAGTATGTAAAAAAACGTAGAAGAATTTTCTTCTACGTTTTTAAATGCACGCCAAACGATTGCATCCTTATTTATTTCGCTTAGCTTCGTTCTTTAGTTCAATTCATTAAACCATAAACATGTCTTTAGATTTTTTAAACTCCGAATATCGATAAAATTGCAAATCGTTTTTTCGGTTTAAATGTAATAATCTTTTTCTGATCCTCTAAATCTGCTTTTAATAAGGTCACCTGCTCATTTAATTGTTCTACTTGATTTTCAAGTTTAACAACTACTTTCTTTAAATCTTCAATTTCACATCGATGTTCCAAAATTTGTACCGAAACAACTTCATTTGCTTTTGTTTCAATTTTTTCTTCAAGTTTTAGTAATTTTTGAGTTAATTCTTTTATAATGTCAATATGATCCGTGTCATTTTGTTTTGGTTCGATCGTTTGCATTGAAGCTTCATAAATTTCTTTAATTTGTTCGATTTGTTCCTCTGTAAATAAATATCCGTTATGAGTTTTCTCTACTTTTAAATTACCTTTTTTTAAAAAATATAATACTTTTTTATTTGTTAATTGCAGTTGTTCTGCCACTTGAGAAGTTGTATACATACGTTATTCCTCCTCCAAATAATTTATATATTAAAAATTCTTTATAAAACTGCACATTCCTTTGAGGTTGACAAAACTAGTGTTGACTCGGCAAAAGTTCTTAAAATACTTCGAATAAATAGGTTCTTAACATTCAAAATAGCTGAAAATGTAAACTTAATTACTTTTGTATTGATTTTTATCGAAACTCGGTTTATTAAGGTGTTTTTAGTAAAATATTCTACTAATTTTAGAATATAAAGTAGATAAATAGCATATAATGCAAGACACTGATCGGAGAAGGAAAATTGAGAAAAGGTAAAGAATGGTATTAAGAGAGCAGTCATATTGAGTGGGAAAACTAGAAAATGCAAATCCTTTTCAAAAATCATTTTCGATCCACGTTTAAGAATGCCTAAATAAAAAAATTTTGATAACAAATTATTTAACTGAATATACTAAGATAAGCCTATTTAAAAATATTAATTATGAAGATGGCCTTCACTTCCAATTGGAGGGATGACTCAATTGTTTGGAATTGGTACTAAGTTATTGTTAGTTGTTGTATTAATTGCTTTTACTGCCTTTTTTGTTGCATCAGAATTTGCAATCGTAAAAATTAGAAGTTCTAGAATTGATCAATTAATTGGTGAGGGAAATAAGAAAGCAAGAGCTGTAAAACGCGTAATAACACATCTCGATGAATATCTTTCAGCTTGTCAACTTGGTATAACTGTTACGAGTTTAGGATTAGGTTGGTTAGGTGAACCAGCTGTAGATGAATTATTGCATCCATTACTTGACGATTTGCATTTACCTACTGCTGTAAGTGGCACGATCTCTTTTTTATTAGCGTTTGGAATTATTACATTTATTCATGTTGTCGTTGGTGAATTAGCTCCTAAAACAATCGCTATTCAAAAGGCTGAACAGATTACATTAACGTTTTCTCCAGCTTTAATTCTTTTTTACAAAATTACCTATCCGTTCATTTGGTTGTTTAATAATTCAGCAAGGATGGTCTTGAAAATATTTGGACTTCCTCCTGCTTCAGAACATGAAGTTGCTCATTCAGAAGAGGAATTAAGAATTCTACTTTCTGAAAGCTATAAAAGTGGCGAAATAAATCAATCTGAATTTAAGTATGTGAACAATATATTTGATTTCAATATGCGAGTAGCAAAAGAAATAATGGTTCCTCGAACGGAAATGGTTGCAATTGACTTACGTGAAGCTTTTCATGAGAATATTCACTTTATGAGTACAGAAAAATATACACGTTTTCCTGTTGTAGATGGAGATAAGGACCATGTCGTTGGTTTAATAAATTTTAAAGATGTTTTTACTGATTTTGTTCTTCATAAAGGGGAAGCAGAGGTAAAAACACTTGAACAATATATTAGACCAATCATTCAAGTTATTGAATCAATATCAGTTCATGATTTATTAGTTAAAATGCAAAGAGAACATATACATATGTCGATCTTAGTTGATGAATACGGAGGTACATCTGGCTTAGTAACAGTTGAAGATATTTTAGAAGAAATTGTTGGGGAAATACGAGATGAGTTTGATGTTGATGAGAAAGAGGATATAAGTAAAGTAAGCGAAAATAAATTCATCATTGCAGGTAAAGTTTTAATTAGTGAGATTAATGATGTTTTTAGCTTAGATATTGATGATACAGATGTTGATACAATTGGTGGATGGATTTTAACTGAAAATTTTGATGTGCAAGAAGGGGATTCGATTAAATTTCATAACTGTTCATTTAAAGTTCTTAAGTTAGATGGACATTATATAAAATCAATTGAATTAACACGGGAACCAATTAAAAAACCTGAGCTTGAAGAAGAAAGCGCAACTTAAATTGTAATTACAATTGAGCTGCGCTTTTATCCTCATCATAAAAAATTTCACATACCGAATTAATTAAAAATTAGTAGATTTGTAAAGCTCATCTTTAATAAATATTTCATTTTTATCAATTGCGTCATTATGTGTAACGACAAGCCCGATTGGAGTAGGGACGGGTAAATTATTGACAAGTGAAAAGGGAATATTTTTATTCTTTGCCAGTAAAAGATATTTAGAAATTGTATTATAAGGCAGTGTACCATTTAATAATAAAGTAACATTTTTCATATTGATTGATTTTTCAACGATTGGATAAATCGAATTTGCCATGACTTGACTTGTAGTTAACGCAATTTCAATTCTTTCGCGAATTGTTCCTAAAAAAATATTTCGTTCTTCAATTTTTATTTGCTTTTCGCCATAGATACCTTTAATTAAATAATCTTCCACTTTATTTCCAGCCATCGAAATACCTACCTTCAGTTTATTAAGTTAATTGTATCTAACTTTATTCTATTCTACACACCATATTATTGACATTTTTGCATACTTTTAGTTTTATTATTACTAGAACTAGTGATCTTCGTAAAAGTCAGGTTCTTAATGAAATGTAAGAAATATTCATGAATTTAATTTACAATTTAACAGAATAATGTAAAAAATATTACTTTGTCGTAATAAATTCGACAAATTTTTATTTTTTTACTTAACGAATATTTAAAAATTTGTTACTATTTAATTAATAGATTTTTTATTGGAGGTGTTCCTTATTGATATGTCAATAGAGACTAGGTATAGCACTTTCATAAAGGAAAGTATGCCTACATTAACAAAGAATTGGGTCGCTCAAGCGGTAATTAGCGATAATGATCCATTTAAAACCGAGATTATCATTAATGGAACTAAATTGATTGACTTTACATTATTATTTATTGAGGGCAAAATAAATGAGGATCAAGTCAAAGATTTGGCACATAAAATAGCCCTTGAACGAGCTAAAGCAAGTGCTAACATCGGAGATTTTGTGTATAATTCAAATATAGCTAGAAGTGAGCTTTTTAAACATTTGTCTGAATTTGAAGAAAGTATTAGTCTACTTCAGCCGCTCATAAATAAAATTAACTACGTTTTTGACCAGTTTATTTATTTTACAGTAAAAGAGTATTCTTATCTCATTACACAAGATATAGAAGAAAAAAAGCAGTTCATTGACGAGACTCATAAAGAGAGACTAACAATCCTAGGACAAATGTCAGCTAGTTTCGTTCATGAATTTAGAAATCCACTAACTTCAATTATTGGATTTGTAAAATTACTTAAAGGGGATCATCCTCAATTAAAGTATTTAGATATCATAGATCATGAATTGCATCAATTAAATTTTAGAATTGATCAATTTCTTCATGTTTCGAAAAAGGATCATGACCAAAGGGTGGAATCCTTTTTAATTAATGATTTATTTAAAGAAATCACAGAATTCTTATATCCAAGTATTGTAAATTCGAATGTCATTTTACAAGAAGGAATTTCACAAAAAATATACATACCGGGTTTTAGAAATGAACTTCGTCAAGTTTTACTTAACATATTAATGAATTCAATCGATGCCTTGGCGGAAAACGATGGTCAAAAAACGATTCATTACCAAGTTTCAGATCTAGAGGATATGATTGAAATTCAAATAAGAAATAATGGCCCTAAAATCAGTGAGGAAAGCATACGGACAATTTTTGAACCATTTGTTACGACAAAAAATCATGGTACTGGAATTGGTTTATTTGTATGTAAACAAATCATTGAAAAACATGATGGCAAAATTGAATGTTTTTCTGATGATGAATGGACAGCATTTTACATAAAATTGCCAAAAGGGGCATAAAAAAACTCGGATAATCAGTCCGAGTTTTTTATTTGTATTGGGAATTTAGTGATCAGGCTAAAATAATATAATAACTTCAAACTTCGGTTCCTCTTCAACACACCCTACTGAAATTAAATCATATACTATATTTTCATTAAACTTTGATTTATAGAGTGGAAATATGATCACTTTCGTACCTGTTAAACGTATTTCCAAATTAACTGTCATAGGCGATATAGGTAGATATTCTGAGGCTTTTCGGTATGGGACATTTGGGAAAACAACATCACCTTCACCAGCTTTTACTGCAAAATCTAGATTAGGTGAATTAGGGGATAAATTAATAAAGCGAATTTTAGCTTCTCCTTGAGTCAAGAAATGATTATCCATATATGAAAACAGCGAGATTTGGTCAAAGTTATGACCAATAGCAATCGTATAATTTTGCTCAGCAAGTAAAGTTAGTTGTTCAGAATGAATTGGTTTTGATAGATCATTCGTTTTAAAAATCTCAACAAAGTGTACCCCTGAAGGTAAAGTTAAATAGTGAGTTGATTCTTTAAAAGTTAAATTCGAAATAAATTTCGTACGATTAACATATATGTCTAAGCTTATTTTTTTAGGCAAAACATTAACGAGTCTTATAAAAGCTAAATTTTGTTTTACTATATTATCCTGTTTATAAATTATTGGTGAATTATTTTTTATTAGCTTTTGGAACGAATCAAATCGATTATAATTAACGGGGAACAAATTGTCCTCTTTTTTTGAATAGGATGAAAAATGATTAAAAATATTCGGGCTTATTCGTTTTTTTTCTACCACTTTCTTCAAACTACATACCTCCTATGATTACCATCCTACGATCCCATTTAAAATAGTATTCATTAACGAGAAAATTATGAATTATTTTATATTTAAAACTCTTAAAATAGTTATTGCTTTTTAGGCTGAAAATTTTATAGAATACTATCAATATAGTTTTTTACAATTAAATATTAGCTAATTAAGTTTATTCATTTTAAATTAAAAGATTCAGTTAGAAGACAAAGTCCTAAAACTTGTTTTTTTAGTCTGGGTCACTATAAATTGAAGAGATTCTTAATACGCTCGTATAATTTTGGAAATAACCGGTCCAAAAGTATCTACCAAGCTGCCGATATAGTTTGACTACGAGAGATATGACATAGCATATTCTCTCCTAAATATTTAGGAGGAAACAAACATGAACTTACATGAAATGAAAACGTCAACAAAAGCTGAAAAGGCTGATTTTTTAATTATAAATGGGAAAATAGTAAATGTTTTTACGAAAGAAATAATTGAAGATTCGATTGCAATTACAAATGGAATAATAGTTGGAATAGGTGATTATAAAGCTAATGTCGTAATTGATGCTGAAGGGAAATATATATCACCTGGCTTTATTGATTCCCACGTTCATATTGAATCATCAATGGTTTTACCAAGTGAATATGCAAGAACTGTTCTACCACATGGAGTAACAACTGTTATTTGCGATCCACATGAAATTGCAAATGTTTCTGGGGTAGATGGAATTAAAATGATGTTAGACGCATCAGAAAATATTCCGTTAGACGTTAGAATTATGTTACCGTCCTGTGTACCTGCTACCTCGTTAGAGCGTGGAGGAGCCGAACTTTATGCAGAACATTTAGAACCCTTTATGACACATCCGAGAGTACTTGGATTAGCTGAAGTAATGGATTATCCTGCGGTAATGTCGATGGAAAAACAAATGATTGATAAATTAAAGTTAGCACATGCTTATCAAAAACCGATCGATGGTCATTTAGCTGGACTAACTAAAAATGAAATAAACACCTATTCTTATGCAGGTATTTCAACTGATCATGAATGTACAAATGTTCAAGAAGTAATGGAAAGACTGCGAGCAGGGTTATTTGTAGCATTTAGAGAAGGTTCGGCTGCAAGAAATCTAAAGGATTTATTACCTGCAGTAAATGATCGAAATGCACAGCGAATTATGTATTGTACAGATGATAAACATTTAGACGATATTATAAAAGAAGGTTCGATTGATTTTTGTATTCGAACAGCAATCAAATATGGAATTGACCCAGTGACTGCTTATTCAATGGCAACATTAAATCCGGCAACATGCTATGGTTTAAAACAAAAAGGTGCAATTGCTCCTGGATATGAAGCAAGCTTTGTATTTTTAAACGACTTAGAATTAGTAGAAGTGACGGACGTTTGGTGTAAAAATGAGTTTATCGTTAAAAACAAACAAAATTGTAAACAAATAAAAAATGAAGAGTCAAATTTGATTGATTCAAAAGTAAGCATAGGTGATTTTAAGATTGAAGATCTTGAATTAAAAACAAACTTTAGCACGCTTGCTAATATAATTGAAATTAATCCGAATAGTATCGTAACAAATCATTTAATAGAAAAATTATCAAATGAATATACTCATTTTGTTCCAAATGTCGCCGAAAACTTATGTAAAGTTGCAGTAATAGATCGCTATCATTCTGAAAAAGAGATTGGTCTTGGGATTGTAAAAGGTTTAAATTTAATTGAGGGAGCAATCGCTACAACCATTGCTCATGATTCACACCAATTAATCGTTGCCGGTATGAATGATAATGATATGTATATTGCAATTAAAACAATTGAAGAAATGAACGGTGGAATAGTAGTGGTAGCATCTGGAAAAGTTATTGCCAAATTATCATTACCGATTGGTGGTTTAATGAGTAATCAATCTGCCGAAGAAGTCGAAGCAGGTTTATATCAAATTGAAAAATCATTACTTCAAATTAGACCAAACAATACATTTAACGCTTTTTTAACATTATCATTTCTAGCACTGCCAGTTATTCCGAGTATAAAACTAACGACTAAAGGTTTATTTAATGTAAATGAATTTAAATTTATTCCAGTTTTTCATGGAGAATAAATATCAGAAAATGAAGACTCCTAGCTAAGGAGTCTTTTTCTATTTAATGATATAAGGGAGAAAGGTAAATACTTGTATTTAAGAGTAGAAGGAATTTTTCATAGAGGAGTATTTTGAATGTCAGATGTGATTTTTAATCATTTTAAAAGAGTACCACTTTTTAAAGATCTCTCGGATGAAGAGCTTCAATCGATAGTGGATATTTCACATATGAGATTATATAAAGCAAAATCATTTGTCTTTTTGCAAGGTGACAAACTTGATCGCGTGTTTTTTATACACTCCGGAAAGATAAAAATACATATAACTGATCTATCGGGTAGAGAACAAATTGTTTCGGTACCACGAACTGGTGAAATGTTTCCACATGTTGGTTTATTTCGAAAAGGAACCTTCCCAGCACATGCTGAAGTGTTTAAAACAGCAGAGTTAATTATCACACCAGTCGCTGACTTTGAGCAAATTCTGATTAAATATCCTGAACTATGTATAAAGTTATTAAAGTTTCTTGGAGAAAAAATTATCGATCTACAAGCTAGATTAGTTGAACAAACACTTCATAATACATATGATCAAGTAATCATGTTATTATTACGACTTTGTAAAACAAATGGGGTATCTTTAGATAAAAATCAATATAAAATAACAACACATTTTACAAATCGCGAACTTGCTAATATGATTGGTTCATCAAGAGAGACAGTAAATCGTACAATAAATCAATTAAGAAAAAAAGAATTAATTACGATTGATTCAGAAGGCTTTTTAGTCGTAAAAATAGAAGAATTGCAAGCGGAAGTTAACTAAAGAAGGAGCATGAGATTGTCATGCTCCTTCACGCTGTTGAAAAACAACCTTGTCAANNCATAGGAGTCGAGCATCCCTCCATTCCAATCAACTTATCCATCAAAAAAAGTCTGCAATAAATCCTAATCAAATAGCCTTTACTTAGATTAACCTACTTGTAGGTCAATTAATATCGAACTTTCATTAAACAATTGATTTTGTTTTTCTAAAAATTAGCTCATATATTTTTAACTTCTGAAAAAAATCATTAGTAGTGTTATTGGAATCATAACATTGCTCAAACAGATTAGCATTTAAAACCATTAAGAGATCTTCTAAAAAATGATAATTTCATTTTAAATAAATGTTCATTTAATGTCCGTTTTCCTTATTGACCATTTTATATATACTAGGCCTAATAGTTAATTCCTAATAATTGCTCGTTTAAACAATATATTATTTTCTAAATGGATATGTTGGAATGTATCAGCCTCTAGAGCTTCAAGTCTTTGATAAACAAGGCGATAAGTACCACAAGCCTCTTTTGGTGGGGTATAGTCATTTGTAATTTCACGTAATTCTTTTAAAATATCCCCTGCAGAACTGTGCTCATTTTCTAGTTCGCTAACGATATTTTTTAATTTCAGGTAATTTTCATTAGTTGGGTTTTGTTCATATTCTAAAATCAATTTAAAATCTGTTGTTTCTTCCTTCCATGTATGTTCCTCTAATTCTGTTTTTAAATCAAAGAACAACTTGTGTAATCTTACTAAATGAGGTTGAGTTTCTCCGTGAACTCGCATTACTTTAGTTACATATGGACTTAATAGAGGTAATTCCTCATTTAAAAAACGATGATGATTGTTCACTATATGTTCGATTAAATCACTACTAGAAGCTTCTTTAAAATCAACTACTACTTCGTTTGATAATTTTTTTCTTGATACAGTTTATTTAGTTTTGATAGTATTTCATCTTTTGAAAGGTTTTTTTCTTCAATCGCTTCAATTAGAGGTCTATTTCCACCACAGCAAAAGTCAATTCGATATGTTTTAAATAGGTCACTTGCCTTTGGGAATTCAGTAACAATCTCACTAATTTTAGAGAACTCATTAAATGGTTGATTCATTTTAATACCTCCATAATATTTTTGATACTTTGTTTTTCTAAAAAAAGAATACCAAAAATATCGATCTCAATTTGTGATGTAAATCACAAATTAAGATCTTTTATTAATCAGATTAATAATTAATTAACCATAAAAAAATACTTCTAAACAAATGTTTCGGTAAGTAAATGACAATAAAATGACTCAAGAAAAATACTTGAGTCATTTTTACCTTTTTTCAATTTGTAATGAAGATTGTTCTCGTACTTTTAGTTAATTAATCAAAATCTACAAAATTTTAGATTGAAGAATTATTGAAGATATACTTGAATTAAGGGCAGTATATAAAAGTATATAGTAGACTTTAAATTCTAAATGGTAAGGTGAGAGTGAAATGGAAGATAAAATTGATTTTTCAGAAAAAATACATATAGGTGAATTAATTGCTGTTTCGAATGTTTACGGATTAACTCCATATACGCTTCTTTTAGAGCTGGAAAAAGGTAATATTGAAGTTTTCCTTTCGATCGATGAATTTAACGCAAAATATAGTGACACAACAGAATTGGACTGGTGTCAATTAAATAATGGTAAAGTTTTCTCTAAAAAAGATTGAAGAGTAAAACGATAAATAATTTGGATTTTTGATGAATTAAATACAGAAAAAAGATATTTTCTATTTTTACTTTAAATGTTTTTACTTCCATGGATTCATGTTCATCAATCCAACAATCGATTTTAAGTGGTTATAAGAGGTAAAAGAGAAGTAATTTGCGTAACATAATTGGTTTGATTGCTTCAGAGACTTATCAATTTTACATTTGATAAAATTTTTTCGAAATTGTCTTTAACTTCTTTTATTCAATACGATTTCACCGAACATGGCCAATTGATGATTATTTAAATTATCTCGATCTATATTTGGTAATACAACTGAAATAAGAAAATTAACCTCGCTGCTTAAACGAGTGATTTCTTCTAACAAATGAATTTGTATTCCCTTCATTTCGTTGATTACCTCTAGATACAAATCTTCCTTATTACAATTCAATTCATTATTTTTACTGCTCATATCAAACACCTCCAAAGAAAATTATTCGTTGCAAATGCTTCAATTTCCTTTATGTATATTGCATTTTTAATTCCAATAAAGTTAATTTTTACAATCTATTAGATTAATAGAATTTTTTTAAGCTTATTGCAATGCAATAAAAAAACTCAGCCAATAATCTAAAATTATGGCATGAGTAGGATAACTTATCTCATTTTGCACTAATTCATTCCCCAATATTTTCTTCAAACCACTCTTGAAGCTCTCTTAATGATGTAAAGGAGTAAATTTCTTCTCCGTTTTGACCATTATCTATACCGGTGTTTCCCCTAAGAGTAATTTGTCCTTCTTCTCCAGAAATTAAAATCGCATAAGGATGGTTTATATTTATATACCTTGCATCTAAATCATTATCAATCCAATTCTTACTATTCAAAAATGCTTCGAAATGCTCCATTTACATTCCTCCTATAGTGATATTGTTCCAATTTTTTACAAAAAATAGACCTTAAAAGGATAGTGGAAGAAATTGGATTAATAGCCCAAAGAGTAATCTTGCAAGATGCTCCTTTTTTTTAATAGAGATTTCAAAATTTAAAAAATAAACAATAATTGAATGTATAGGACAAACTTGGTTCCGGGAAGGCTTAAAAGTAAGGAGGCGGTTTATATTATTACTTTCGAAGTTTTATCACTAATGATTAGCTTTGGTATGTTTGTGATCGCCATTTTAGAGTTTAAAGATAAGGATAAGAATAAAAATTCTTGAACACGCTAAATAAGGCGTGTTTTTTTGGGATAAATTCTGTCCAACAATATTTGGGGATTTCACTTAAGTATAATAACTATTGTACAATTAGAATAAGTGAAAAAAATCTAGAAGGTGAAAAAAGATGTATGATATTACAATTATCGGTTCAGGTGTAAGTAGCATTTTTTTAGCATATACATTATTACAATCAAATCAAAAAGTATTAATACTTGAAAAAGGAAAGACTTTAGAAGATAGGAACTGTGCTATAGACAAAGGTGGCATATGCGATTGCGACGTTTGTGGTAAATTTTATGGCTTTGCAGGGCTTGGTAAATCTGAAGGGAAATTTAATTATTCATGTGATTTTGGGGGTGAATTAGCTCAAAAGGTAGGCAGAGAAAATCTTGAACAATTGATGAGAGAGGTTGACGATCTAATATGCCTTTTTGGGGGCAGTTCTGTAGAAAAATATTCGACTGTAAATGAAAATTTGGCTAAAAAAGCCGAGGATTGCAAGTTACATATGTTAACTACTGAAGTTAGACATCTCGGTTCGCGTCTATCAACAGAAATATTCGAACGATTATATAACGAATTATCTAGTAGGATTGATATTTGCTTTGAAGTTGATATTCTAGATATTAAAAAGGAGAATAATTTATTCTATTTAGATACTAACTTAGGAAAATTCGAATCTAAAAATGTAGTATTTGCAACTGGCAGATCCGGAACAGAATGGTTAAATGAACAGTGTGCTTCACTAGGAGTTAAACAAGGTAGAACTCGTTTAGATTTAGGAATTAGAGTCGAAATGAAAGAACAACAGCTTCGCTCAATTTTACAAGACACATTCGAAACGAAACTTGCTTTTGAATATGATGAATTGATTTCAACTACATATTGTATGAACCCAAAAGGTAGAATCGTCCGAAAGTTTCAAGAAGGATTAGTTATGCCTGACGGACAAAATTTTAAGGAAAAAGAATCAGGAACAACGAATTTAAATTTTACTTTATTCACACCTAAATATTTTCCAACACTGAAAGAAGCAAATTTTTACGCAAATAAAATTATAGGTAAAATAAATAATGGTATAGATCGTATCGTCGTACAACGATTAGGTGATTTACTTAAAGGTGAGTCTACAACTAATGTGAAAATGGAAAAAAACAGTATAAAGCCAACATTAGATGCCGATTGTGGTGACCTTAAAAATGAAGTTCCTAATTTATATTTGACAATTTTACAAGGATTTTTGAAACAATTGGAAGAATTTATTGGAGAGACAATTGATGAGGATACACTACTTTACGGAATGGATGGGAAGTTTTATTCACCGATTATAGAAACCAATTCAAACTTTCAAACGAGTTTAGAAGGATTATTTGTAATTGGAGATTGCTCTGGAGTAACCCACTCATTATCCCAAGCAGCGGCTAGTGGGATCTATTTAGGTAAGGTTTTGGCAAATGCAAATAAGGAATTTTAAAATTCACATTGCGGGTGATTAGATGAAGAATAGAATTCATTTATATTTAATTAGACATGGTGAAACTTATTTAAATCGTTATAAAAGAATGCAAGGATGGGCCGACAGTCCGTTAACAGAAGAAGGAAAACTAGTAGCGATTGAATGTGGCAATAGATTGTCAGATATCCAATTTGACCGTGTATTTACTAGCGATTCTGGTAGAACTGTTGAAACGGCTGAACTAATTTTACAGCAAAACAGTTACGAAATTCCTGTAATTAGAAAAACAAAAGCCTTCCGAGAGTCCTTTTTTGGTAGTTTTGAAGGTGAATTTTCAGCAGTTGCCCTAGGTAAAGTTGCAAATGATCACGGTTATACTTCCTTTAGAGAATTATTAAGAAATCGGTCCCTAGAAGATATTACAAATTTTATAAAAGAATCTGATCCATACCATCATGCCGAGAGTTACTCCGAACTATGGGATCGAATTGAAAAGGGGCTAAATGAATTAATTATCGAAAATAATAAAAACGATGAGAATGTATTAATTGTCACTCATGGAAATACGATTCGTAATATAGTAAAAAAGTTTTCAGAGGAATTTAATATTGAATTAGAAATAAAAAACGCTAGTATCACAATCTTGGAGTACTCATCTGATACTTATAAAGTGATTTCTTTTAATCAATAATATCAAGAAATAAAACAATTTTAGAGCTTGTAAAAAGATAAAAGCAAAAGATAAACGAGATAACAAAAAGAGAAGGATTACAACCTTCTCTTTTTTGTGAAGTTCAATTTATCATTTGTTTTTTAACTTTTTATTACTATCTTTACTATTTATTACTGGTGCAGGCGCTTTAAAAAATTGTTTAATTGTTTGTCTGTTCTTAGAAAAGTCTAATTTTAGTACTGCTCCTGAATGTTCAACAGTTTCGTTTGTAAAACCAGCATTTACAGGAATACTTAAGCGATCAATTTTTTCAATAGGTTGAGAAAATGCAATAGAAGCAAGCGAAAGTATTTCATCTAGTTTTAAGTCAGTTGAAACATATTTTGTTGTTTCGTCTAATAAAAGAGGTACTCTAGCGATCCCACCAAAAGTATTTAACTTTTCTTTGACTGCACTTACGACTTTTAATAACACTTCTTGCTGGCGTTGAACTCTTCCAAAATCATTATCATGATCATGTCTAAAACGTACGTATTTTAAGAGTTGTTCACCGTGTAGTCTATTATTTCCAGGTTTCATTTTTAAGTTCATATCATTAATGATTGATTGACTTACATTAACTGTTATACCTTCTGGAACAAGTGTATCTACAATCCCAACAAATCCTTTAAAGTCGATTATAACTGTATGGTCAATTGGAATACCGAGATTATTATAAATTGTTTCTTTTAGTAATTTTTCTCCACCTAAATAATAGGCCTGATTTATTTTTCCGTAACCATACTTATATCCTTTAATTTTAACATATGAATCCCTTAAAATTGAGGCAACTTTTAAAGTTCGGTCATCAACATTATATTGAACTACTGCAATACTATCTGAACGTGAATTTTTTTCGCCCCGAGAATCAACTCCTATAACAAGGAAAAATAATGAGTTTTTTAAAAGTTTATTTTTAAAGCTCATTTTTTGCTCACTTAGTGGAGTTGATTGGCTTTGGCCACGATCTGATGGTTTAATTTGACAACTGGTCAGTAAGAAAACAAGAAAAGAAAGAAGGCATATTCGCAAGAACTTTGACATGAATCTATTACTCCTTCTATTTGTTATTTGATCTATTTATGTATTTTAGTTTATATTTCCCCTGTAATATTTTGAAAATACGTAACAAAAAAGAAAACAAAAATTACCCTATTTTTCCATAAATGGAAATAATAGTTGATTGTTATGAAAAAATTCATAGTATACAATTATGATTGTTAAATAATTCACAAACAAAACCGAGTAATTTAGCAAAAATTATTTGTTTTTTTATAACAACTTGTGAAATGTTGCACAATTTGTATGGCGATTTTGAAATAATATTAATTATTTTATAAGGCAATATTAAAAATAATAATGTTTGTGAAGTAATTTAACAAAATAATTAGGTTGGATGATAGATTTTGTAGGTTAAATCTAAAAAGCCTAAAACAAGGGAGTAAACCAAATGTTAGTAGATAGTTTTAATCCATTTGATAATCTCGCAATTTCAGCACTAGTTGCGGCTGTACCGATTCTTTTATTTCTTTTATGCTTAACAGTGTTAAAAATGAAAGGTATTTATGCAGCATTATTAAACCTTGGAATTACGTTTATAATCGTACTAACTATCTTTAAACTACCTTTAGGGGAATCGATCGGAAGTGTTGCTCAAGGAACCATTCAAGGATTATGGCCGATTGGTTATATCATTGTAATGGCTGTGTGGTTATACAAAATAACAGTAGAATCTGGGAAGTTTGATATTTTACGTAGCAGTATAGTTGGTATTTCGAGTGATCAACGGATCCAGTTTTTATTGATTGGATTTTGTTTTAACGCATTTCTTGAAGGAGCAGCGGGTTTTGGCGTACCGATTGCTATTTGTGCGGTTTTATTAGTTTCAGTCGGTTTTAAACCATTACAAGCAGCTATGCTATGTTTAATTGCAAATGGTGCATCTGGTGCTTTTGGGGCAATTGGAATACCTGTGGGAATTATTGATACATTTGGATTACATGGTGTAACGTCAATGAAAGTTTCAATCATGACTGCCCTAACATTACCGATTATTAATTTTACGATTCCATTTCTGTTAATTTGGTTAATCGATGGAATTAAAGGAATTAAAGAAGTTTTACCTGCAATTTTAGTAACGTCTATTACTTATACAGTTTCTCAAGCAATTATGACAATCTTTTTAGGTCCAGAGTTAGCAGATATCATTCCTTCATTATTAACAATGGGTGTTTTAGCATTATTTCTTAAAAAATGGCAACCTAAAAATATATTCTTACTAAATGGAAAAGAGTTTAAAACTGAATCTTATTCAATGGCTGATGTGATTAAAGCATGGTCACCATTTTATTTACTAACAATCTTTGTATTAATTTGGAGCTTAAAATCATTTAAAGGTTTATTCGCTGATGGAGGAGCACTAGCTGCTACCGTAATAAAATTCGTTGTTCCAGGTTCTACGATAAATGTCAGCATTGATTTAATAGGAGCAACAGGTACTGCAATATTATTAGCAGGATTAGTTACAATTTTCTCTTCTAAATCAATAAATGTAAGGAAGGGTTTAGCACTACTTAAAAAAACAATCTCAGAATTTTGGATACCTATCATAATGATTTGTGCCATTATTAGTATCGCAAAATTGATGACATATGGAGGTTTAACAAGTGCTTTAAGTCAAGCCGTCGCACACACTGGAGATGCATTTCCATTCTTATCTCCAATATTAGGATGGATTGGGGTATTTATGACTGGTTCGGTCGTAAACAACAATACTTTATTCGCTCCAATTCAAGTTTCAGCAGGTAATATTTTAGGTACAAATCCTTCGTTATTAGTATCTGCAAATACTGCAGGTGGGGTAATAGCAAAACTAGTTTCACCTCAGTCGATCGCAATCGCAACAGCTGCAGTAGGTGAAACAGGTAATGAATCAACATTAACAAAGATGACTTTAAAATATAGTTTTGGATTACTAGCATTTGTTTGTATTTGGACATATATCTTATCATTTATATATTAAGTATTAGAGTCTTGAGAGAAGTTTTCTCAAGACTTTTTTATTTCTTAAAGTTGATTTTTCGCAAATTGATTACTCATTCATATATCAATCAGTTTAGATTTATAAGATCATGTTTATATCCAAAAATCTATTTAATTTTGCACGAAATATAGTCAAATGCCTATGTAACAAGGATTGTGAACCTGACATATACTTTATTGTGATTTCTAAAAGTTAAGTGAAGGAGGCAATCTACTATGAAGGGATATTCACCTTACTACGGCGGCTGCGGCGGTGGCTTTGGATGCGGCGGAGGATTTGCGTTAATCGTTGTGTTATTTATTTTATTAATTATCATCGGTGCGTCTTTTGTAACTTGCTAAAAACTATTGAGCGTCAGCCACAGAAACCGACTAACATTCAGTTAGTCGGTTTATTTCATTTTTACACTGTATTCATACTGTTTTTTGAGTTTTACTTTTTTCACCAACTTTTTATTTAGTGCATATAAAGAAGTAGGTATATAACTAGAAATTTTTACTTAATTTAGTAAATTTAAATTGTCCTATTAAACAAGGAGGACCATAAATGAAAAATCAGCTTTATAAACCTCAAAGACATTGGAAAGATATTCCTCTATGGAAAGATGTTACGGATGAACAATGGAACGATTGGCTATGGCAATTAACGAATACAGTCAGAACATTGGATGATTTGAAACAAGTAATCGATTTAACGCCGGATGAAGAAGAAGGGGTTAGAATATCAACTAAAACCATTCCATTAAATATTACTCCTTACTATGCTTCTTTAATGAATCCGACTGACCCACGTTGTCCAATTAGAATGCAGTCTGTACCAATTAGTAAAGAATTAAATAAAACAAAATATGATTCGGAAGATCCACTAGGAGAGGATGATGATAGTCCAGTTCCTGGATTAACTCATCGATATCCAGATCGAGTGCTTTTTTTAGTGACAAATCAATGCTCAATGTATTGTCGCTACTGTACAAGACGTCGATTTTCAGGTCAAATTGGAATGGGAGTACCGAAAAAACAATTAGATGAAGCAATCGCCTATATACGTGAAAATGAAGAAGTAAGAGATGTACTTATTTCAGGTGGAGACGGATTATTAATTAATGACAATATTTTGGAATATATTTTAAAAAATTTAAGAGCAATCGATCATGTCGAAATTATTAGAATTGGTACTAGAGCACCAGTAGTATTCCCACAAAGAATTACTGAAAACCTATGTGAAATATTAAAAAAATACCATCCTGTCTGGTTAAACACTCATTTCAATACGAGCATTGAAGTAACCGAAGAAGCAAAAAAAGCATGTGAAATGCTTGCAAATGCTGGCGTTCCAGTTGGGAACCAATCAGTTATTTTAACAGGGATTAATGACAGCGTACCGATTATGAAAAAGTTAATGCATGACTTAGTAAAAATAAGAGTCCGACCATATTATATTTATCAATGTGATTTATCAGAAGGAATTGGTCATTTTAGAGCACCAGTTGCTAAAGGGTTGGAGATTATTGAGGGGTTACGTGGGCATACATCTGGTTATGCAGTACCTACT
>NZ_NUQC01000051.1:0-21804 GCF_002585125.1 Bacillus sp. AFS029533
TAGTTTTCAAAGTTCACTTCATCGCTTCAGAAGCGACTTATAAATCATATCATTTAAAGCTTGTTTTAGTCAACAACTTTTTTAAATGTTTTTTGTTTTTTTATTTCATTTGTTTTCCCTCGTTTGGGACAACATAGAATAATATATCAGCTATTTAAATTAATTACAATACCAAAATAAAAGAACTATTATTCAGAATGTTCCATTTACCTGAGCTCTTTATTAACAATAGTTACTATATTCACTTTAATAGGATGCTTCATAAAGAAGCATCCTTTGATCCTTTAAGCTAACGTTGCATTCTTCTTAAATTTTCCAATTGGTTTCACTGCTTCTACTAATGCTTGATCTAACTCTGTAGTGTATTTTGCTTTTTGTTCCTTACTCCACTCTAGCTTTATTGACATAAATTCAATTACTGAGTCTCTCCATTCATATACCCAATGAATATTGAAGAACAATGCACCAGTACGACGTATAAAAAAGTCGACTGGTTTTACAACCATCTCAAAGTCTATTGCATATAAAAGCGGTACGAAGACATCTAAAGGTAAATTATATTGATTAGCCACCATTCTGTATTGACTTGCTAACTGAAATAATGTATCAACATTGGAACCATAAAATTTTGTAAAACGTTCAGCTTTATTTTCTGACAAACCATACTTGATTCCTTCTTTGGTTTTTTCAGAAATATATTTAGAAAATTGTGATGCTCCACCTACATGTCCACCAGAGATAGGCATATGTTTTGTCTTACTTTTTATATAGTTAGAATTGTATCCTTCCTTTTTTAGTAATCCAATTACATAGTCGATTACCGTTTCGGCCATTTTTCGATACCCCGTTAACTTTCCACCAGCAATTGTTATTAAGCCAGAATTTGAAGTCCAAATTTCATCTTTGCGTGAAATTTCGGATGCACTTTTCCCTTCTTCATATATTAACGGACGTACCCCTGCCCAACTTGATTCTATATCCTTTTTCGAGATATTTATTGTTGGAAACATATAGTTGATTGCATTGATAATATAGTTACAGTCTTCATTAGTCATTTGTGGTTTCGCAGCATCTTCATTATAAAATGTATCTGTTGTACCAACATATGTCTTTCCATCTCGAGGAATCGCAAATACCATACGTCCGTCTGGCGTATCAAAATAGATTGCTTGACCGAGCGGGAAACGGCTATGATCAATAACTAAGTGAACACCTTTAGATAGCTGTAATACCTTACCTCTCTTTGATTGATCCATTTCACGTAGTGAATCAACCCAGGGTCCCGCTGCATTTACAATTTTTTTGCCGTATACTTCATATACTTCACCATCCAATAGATCAACGACAATTACACCGCATACTTTACCATCTTTATATAAGAAACCATCTACTTTAGCATAGTTCACTGCTTTAGCCCCATGAGCAATTGCTTCTTTCATTACCTCAATTGTTAGACGAGCATCATCTGTGCGGTACTCTACATAGTATCCGCCACCTTTTAGCCCTTCTTGTTTTACAAGTGGCTCTTTTTCAATCGTTTGTTCACGATTAAACATTTTTCTGCGTTCACTTCTTTTTACACCAGCTAGGAAATCATAAATCCTTAATCCTATTGATGTACTATATGCACCAAATGTACCACCTTTATGGAAAGGTAATAACATCCATTCTGGAGTTGTTACGTGAGGACCATTTTCGTAAACAATTGCACGTTCTTTCCCAACTTCTGCTACCATTTTTACTTCTAATTGTTTTAAGTATCGTAATCCACCATGTACAAGCTTAGTTGAACGACTAGATGTACCTGCTGCAAAGTCTTGCATTTCAAATACGATTGCTGATAATCCACGTGTACTAGCATCTAAGGCAATACCAGCTCCAGTTATACCTCCACCGATTACGATTACATCTAATTCTCTTTTATTTACTGTTTTTATGACATCTTTTCGTAGTGCACCTGAAAATTTCATGGCTTTTCCTCCTTAAAATACGAAAAAAAGAGACCACAAACATCACTATAGAAATTCTTCTATAGCATGTTGTGGTCTCTCTAAATCTCCTACCGAAATATTAACTTGTTTCTATTTTAACACTATACTATGTTATTTGAAAGCTTTTGTTGCTTCTATTGCTTTTTTCCAACCACTGTATAGTTCTTCTCTTTTATCATCTTGCATTTCCGGTTTAAATCTCTTATCCATGTTCCATTGTTTTGAGATTGTTTCTTGATTTTCCCAATAACCAACAGCTAGACCTGCTAAATAAGCTGCACCTAAAGCAGTTGTTTCATTTACTTCAGGACGTTCAACTGGGACATCTAATAGGTCACTTTGGAATTGCATTAAGAAATTATTCTTAACTGCTCCACCATCCACACGTAAAGTTTTTAGTTCAATACCCGAATCAGCTTCCATTGCACATAATACATCTTTGGTTTGATAAGCTAATGCTTCCAGTGTTGCACGAATAAAATGTTCCTTCGTTGTTCCACGAGTTAATCCAAAAACCGCTCCCCGTACTTCACTATCCCAATAAGGAGTACCTAGACCAACAAATGCGGGTACAATATAAACTCCATCTGTAGATTGAACTCTAGTAGCATATTCCTCACTATTACTAGCATCTTTAAACATGCGCATTCCATCACGTAACCATTGAATAGCGGAACCTGCTACGAAAATACTTCCTTCTAAAGCATATTCAACTTTTCCATTTAGGCCCCATGCAATTGTTGTTAATAAGCCATGATTAGATTTTACCGCTTTTTCACCAGTATTCATTAACATAAAACAACCAGTACCATAAGTATTTTTCGCCATTCCTTCGCTAAAGCAAGCTTGACCAAATAACGCAGCTTGTTGGTCACCAGCTATCCCTGCAATAGGTACATTTTGACCAAAGAAATGGTAATCAACAGTATGGCCATATACTTCAGAAGAAGATCGTACTTCTGGAAGCATACTTTTTGGTACCGTTAGCATTTCAAGTAGCTCATCATCCCAACTTAAGTCATGAATGTTATACATTAATGTACGTGATGCATTTGAATAATCCGTAACATGTACATTGCCTCCAGATAATTTCCATACAAGCCAAGTATCAATTGTTCCAAATAATAATTCACCACGTTCTGCTTTCTCTCTTGCACCTTCTACATTATCTAGAATCCACTTAACTTTTGTTCCAGAGAAATAGGCATCAATTAAAAGACCTGTTTTTTCACGAACAACCTCTCCATAGCCTTTCTCTTTTAGATCATCACATATCTCACTCGTTTGACGTGATTGCCACACGATTGCATTATAGATTGGTTTTCCAGTTGTTTTGTCCCACACAACTGTTGTTTCGCGTTGATTTGTAATACCTATACCTACAATTTGCTCAGGTTTTACATCTGCTTCACTTAAACAAGTAGCAATAACAGCTAAAATTGACCCCCAAATTTCTTGCGCATTATGCTCAACCCATCCTGGCTTTGGAAAATGCTGTGTAAATTCTTTTTGTGCAACATGGACTATTTTGCCATTTTTATTAAATAGAATTGCACGAGAACTTGTTGTACCTTGATCTAAAGAAAGAATGTATTTATTCATAATCGTCCCATCTCCTCATTAAGCTACTACTTTTCTATTATTTGAATGACTTTGACTCTTTTTACTTGTTAAATAAGAAACTATTAAAATACCAACTGTTACAATTCCTAAATAAATAATTGCAGAGTTATGCTTACCTTCAAAAATAATTTGATAGAATAATCCTGCAAGTGATCCTCCTAATGCTGGCCCAACAACTGGAATCCATGCGTATTTCCAATTTGAACCCCCTTTACCAGTAATAGGTAATAAAAAGTGTGCAATGCGAGGTCCTAAGTCACGAGCCGGATTAATTGCATAACCAGTCGTTCCGCCTAATGATAAACCAATGCTAACAATTAAGAAACCTACGATAAAAGGATTTAAACCATCTGCAAATTTATTTGACCCAATTGCTAAAATACCAAAAACTAAGATGAACGTTCCAATCAATTCACTTAAAAGATTTGCAAATGTATTAGGAATAGCAGGACCCGTTGCAAATACACCTAATTTTGTTCCTGGATCTTCTGTTTCTTTCCAATGAGGTAGATAATGTAAATAAACAATTGTTGCTCCGATCATAGCACCAATCATTTGTGCTGCAATGTATTCGGGTACTTGACTCCATGGAAATGAGCCTTTAAAAGCTAATGCTAAAGTAACAGCTGGATTTAAATGCGCTCCACTAATACTTCCTACTGCATAAACAGATATTGCAACTGCTAGACCCCATCCTAGAGTTATTACAATCCAACCTGAATCCTTAGCAAATGATTTTTTTAAACTTACACCTGCACAAACTCCTCCACCTAAAACAATTAGCAAAGCAGTTCCAATTAATTCCCCTAAAAATCCTGACATAATTTCACTCCATCCACATTCAATTTAAGATTAAGTTTTCTCGTGAGCGAAAATAAATCGAATGGCCATTCTTTTTAATAATAACTCTGTTAATATAGAAAAGAAGTATTGAGACAACGAGTATGATATTAGTGCATACCAATTATTAACTGAGCCTAAAAACAAAAAGACCCACAATCAATCAGCTTCTATTAATAAATAGAAACAATTAATTGTGGATCTCTTCATTTCTCCGTCACGTTTATTAACTTGTCTTTTATGCTAACCTCAAATGAAAGCGGTGTCAACAAGAATTTTCACATTTCTGCCATTATTTTAGGAATTTTTTCCATAAGTCTTTATCCGATGTTGTAATTGCAGTAGCACCAGCATTTAAAGCTGCATCCACATCTTCAACAGTTCTTATAAATCCACCAGCTAAAATAGGTATACCAGTTCTTTCTTTTACCTCTCCAATAACATTCGTAAGCGCTCCTGGTAACACTTCAATGTAATCGGGCTTTGTTTTTTCTAATAACAAAAAACTTTTTTCCATTGCTCCGGAGTCAATCAAAAAGATCCGTTGGATGGCAATAACCCCTTTTTGCTTAGCCTTTAAAATAACATTGGATTTTGTAGAAAGTAATCCATCTGGCTTGTATTCTTGACAAAGAAATTCCGCTGCATGCCCATCACTTTGTAAACCATGTATAAGGTCGACATGTAAAAATACTTTCTTTCCATGTTGCTTAGCAAGAGAAACTACACTTTTCAATTGACCAATATGAATATCAAGAATAACAATATATTTATACGGTGTAGTTAATAATTTTTCTAAATCCTTTATTTTTCTAACGGCTGGTAGAATCTTTTGTTCATGAAAATCCATCAATATTACCCCTATAGAATTTTTTACTTTTATAGTACACAATTAAAAAAAAAAGAAAAAGCCTGTACAATGAAAGAATTTTCATTGTACAGACTATTTTTAACTTTAGATCTACTCTCTGAAATACGCTAAGAATAATAGGAATACTACAAACAACACATACATTACAGGATGAATTTTTTTCGCTTTTCCAGCAGCAATCATTGAAATCGGATAGAAAATGAATCCAACTGCGATACCAGTTGCAATACTATAAGTTAGAGGCATTGCAATAATTGTAAAGAATGCTGGAACAGCAATTTCGAACTTTTTCCAATCAATTTGACCAATAGATGAAACCATTAAAACTCCGACTACGATTAAAGCAGGTGAAGTTACCGCTGCAGTTACTACTCCTAAAAGTGGTGCGAAGAATAATGCTAATAAGAAAAGAATACCTGTTACTACTGCTGAGAATCCAGTACGTCCACCAGCAGCTACACCAGCAGTTGACTCAATATAAGAAGTAGTAGTACTTGTACCTAAAGTTGAACCAACTACTACAGCAGTTGCATCAACCATTAATGCTTTACCAGCTCTTTCAAGTTTGTTTTCTTTTAATAATCCAGCTTGGTTAGCTACAGCTACTAATGTACCAGTTGCATCAAAGAAATCTACAATAAAGAAAGTTAATACTACAGCAAACATTTTACCTGAAGAGAAAACATCTGGAATATGTTTAATTGCTTGACCAAATGTTGGAGCAATACTTGGTACTGGACCAACAACTGAAGATGGTAAGTCGATAATTCCAAAAATCATACCTGCGATTGCAGTAATGATCATACCTAAAAATACACCGGCTTTTATTTTTCTAGCCATTAAAACTACAGTAATAACTAAACCGAAAATCGTTAATAAAACAGCAGGTTCATTTAATTTACCAAGTGATACGAATGTCGCAGGGTTACTTACGATAATACCTGAGTTTTTTAAACCGACAAAAGTAATAAAGAATCCAATACCGCTACCAATTGCTAATTTTAATTCAATTGGAATTGCATTTATAATTTGTTCACGAAGACCAGTTAATGAAAGAATGATAAAAATGATACCTGATACGAATACGCCAGCTAATGCTGTTTGCCATGGAATACCCATTCCAAGAACTACGTTAAAAGCAAAGAATGCATTTAATCCCATACCTGGTGCTAAAGCAATTGGATATTTCGCATATATACCCATTAAAATCGATCCGTATGCTGCAGCTAATGATGTAGCTACAAAGATTGCCTCTTTATTCATTCTTAAAGCTTCTGGGAAATCCTTAATATCTGATAATGATAAAATTGATGGATTTACAAATAAAATATAAGCCATTGCTAAGAATGTAGTTAAACCAGCAATTGTTTCTTGACGATATGATGTGCCTAACTTGTTGAACTCAAAATAATTACTGATACGTTCTTTCATATGATCCTCCTAAGTTTTAGTCTTAAAAGTCGGTCTCTATTTTATAAAATAGAAAAGGCACTTTTACACAAAGGTAAAAGCGCCTATCACGAGCAGTTTCATTCTGAAGTTATTAACCCTAGAATAATAGAATAATAGCAACATAGTGGGTTAATTACTTTCAGAAATCATTACTTCGTAGTCCGCCATTTTACGGTGGCGGGTAGAGACGCTAGTCCATATTTACTAGCCTATACGACAAGTTTTGACAAATTATTTATTTAATTTACATCCTTATATTACAATCAGTTTTAGTTAGTGTCAACAAAAAAACGAACATTTTTTATAAAATATTCGTTTTCGTTCGTTTTTACCATATTTTAGTTATTCTATTATACTTAATCATTAGGATATTCACGTATCAGTAAAATAAATCATGTAATTCACTGTAAATTCTAATAATTATTGTACTATAAATTGATCAATAATAAAAATTTTTAAAACTCTAATTACAAAAAAAAGCTATAATCCCTTAGAAGAGATTATAGCCGTTTTAAATTATTCCCACTCAATCGTTGCAGGTGGCTTACTAGTTACATCATAAACTATACGGTTTACGTGTTTAACTTCATTTACAATACGAGTTGAGATTTTTTGTAGTACATCCCAATCAATACGTGCCCAGTCAGCAGTCATTCCATCGATCGACGTAACTGCACGAATACCTACTGTGTAATCATACGTACGTTCGTCACCCATTACACCAACACTACGGATGTCAGGTAATACCGTGAAATATTGCCAAATTTCTTTATCTAAACCAGCTAAAGCAATTTCTTCACGTAAAATTGCATCTGATTCACGAACGATTTCAAGTTTTTGATCAGTAATTTCACCTAATACACGAATTCCTAGACCTGGTCCTGGGAATGGTTGTCTCCAAACGATTGCATCTGGAATTCCTAATTCAGTTCCAACTGCACGTACTTCGTCTTTAAATAATGTATTTAAAGGCTCAATTAACGTGAATTGCATGTCTTCAGGTAATCCACCTACATTATGATGTGATTTGATCGTTTGAGCTGTAGCCGTACCGCTCTCGATAATATCTGTATAAAGAGTTCCTTGAGCTAAGAAATCCATACCTTCTAATTTAGCTGCTTCATCATCAAATACATAGATGAATTCATTACCGATAATTTTACGTTTTTCTTCTGGATCAGAAACGCCAGCAAGTTTACTTAAGAAACGCTCTCTAGCATCTACTTTAATTACATTCATGTTGAAGCCTTCGCTAAACGTCTTCATAACGCCTTCAGCTTCATCTTTACGTAATAAACCATGGTCAACGAAGATACATGTTAATTGATCACCAATTGCTTTATGAATTAATACTGCAACTACTGAAGAATCAACACCACCACTAAGTGCACAAAGTACTTTTTTGTCGCCAACAGTATTACGAATATTTTCAAGTTCAACTTCAATGTAGTTTTTCATTGACCAGTTTGCTTCACATTCGCAAATATTGAATACGAAATTCTTTAATAGATCATTTCCATATTCAGAGTGACGAACTTCCGGGTGGAATTGTACACCATACATTTTTTTAGCTTCGTTACTCATTGCAGCGATTGGGCAAGAAGCACTAGTTGCATCTACAACGAATCCTTCTGGTTGTTGCATTACTTTATCACCGTGGCTCATCCAAACTACATGGTCTGAAGGCAGGTCTTTTAATAAAGCAGACGGATTTTGAATATTTAATTCAGCTTTACCGTATTCACGTTGGTCAGCTCTAGCTACCGTTCCGCCAAAATGTTGCGTCATTAACTGCATTCCGTAACAAATACCTAAGATTGGAATTTCTAAATCAAAAATTGCTTCATCACAGAAAAAAGCATTTTCGCCATATACGCTATTTGGTCCGCCAGAGAAAACGATCCCTTTAGCACCCATTTGCTTAATTTCCTCTGCAGTTATTGTATGAGGACGTAATTCACTATAAACGCCAAACTCACGGATACGTCGTGCTATAAGTTGGTTATACTGACTTCCAAAATCTAGTACTACAATTGTGTCATGTTGTTGCAAAACGGTCACCCCATCTATATATATTGAATTAACGTATCAGTTAAACTGATACTATTTTTCCCAAAAAAAATAAAAAAAGCCGATTTTCTACTCTTTTTACATACGAAAAATACGCATAAGAAGGCAGAAAATCAGACTTAAATTAAACAAAGTCAGACTGCCTTCATAGTCAGGGCATGTTACGGCGCCCCGGTAGAGACTCTCGACCCGTATTGTCGAGGATATATGAAGAATAATGACGAATATTGTATTATTGTCTCATTCTAACAATGTATAATTTTTCGGTCAAGGTATTTCAATGCATAAAAAAAATAAATTTTTGTGGAAACGTTACAACTTGTCATGAATAAGATTATAGTGTATCTTTTAACTAACGAACGGTAGGTAGTTTGTCGAGTCAAAATCATTTATTTAGTCTGCTATAAAGGGGAGATTTTTTATGAGTTGGATTTACTTAGTTATAGCGGGGGTTTCCGAAATTGCCTGGGCATTTGGACTAAAATACTCAGAAGGATTTACAAATTTGTTGCCAACAATTTTAACTATTGCTGGGATCTTGTTTAGCTTTTATTTATTTTCAAAAGCAATAAGAGATATTCCAATAGGTACTGCCTACGCAGTTTTTACAGGAATCGGTGCCGTTGGGACAGTTATTATAGGAATGTTATTTTTAAATGAATCTGCCTCTATATTGAAAGTTGTTTTGGTAATTACATTATTATCCGGAATTATTGGCTTAAAATTAACTTCAGATGATAAAAAAGCAGAGAAAGGAGATGCAGCATAAAATGGCTTGGTTATTTTTATTTATTGCGGGTTTGGGTGAAGTCGGCTTTGTCATTTTTATGAAGCTATCGAATAATTTTAAAAAACTTAACTACTCCATTTTGTGTATTCTATCTGGATGGACTAGTTTTTACTTATTATCAAAGGCCTTAAAGGTTATACCCGTCGGAACAGGCTATACAATCTGGACTGGTATAGGTGCCGCTGGTTCTGTTTTAATAGGCATGTTGTTCTTTAATGAATCACGTGAATGGAAAAGACTATTATTTATCACATTGGTAATTGGTTCTGTTATTGGTTTAAAAATCATCTCACCTCATTAAAAAAATCCCTATTTGAAAAAGAAATAGGGATTTTTGTCTTTTAAAACAGCTTTCCCCAAGTGTTTTTTCCAACAATTCCATCGACAACTAGTCCATTACTTGCTTGAAATTTTTTAACTGCATTTTCAGTAACTGGTCCAAAAATTCCATCTGCTGTTATTTTTAGTTTTTGTTGAACCTTTTTTACAGATTCACCTCTTGATCCTTCTTTTAAAATACCAGGGTATGGAATTGAATCTGTCTGAGTTATCGGGGGATTTAAGATGGCATTCACTTGTGCTTTAAACTCGTTAAATTGCTCTGGGTGGTCTATGAAGGTTTTTGGACATGGCTTATGTGTTATGTCATAATGTCTTACAATGTCATTTGCATTTAATTTAAACATCTTACATAATTCAGCAATTACTCTGATCGTACGTGTTAATGTGTATTGTGAAATAGTACCATCCTTTTCGACACACATTTCAACTCCAATTGAAAGCTTATTTGCGTTCGGAGCTAGTGCATCCACCCCTCTAAATACACCACCATTACTATTTCTTTCATAATGATCATTTGCATGATAAGCTACTTCATCAAGCGGAATAATACAGATTGCCTCTTTCGAATCAACAAAAATATGAGCAGATGCATATGTTTTATTTTTAATCGCTATACCGTTAAAATACCTTTGGTGACTTTGTGCACTTGCCCCCGGATTGGCTGTCCAATGCAGCACAATTTTTCTAACTTCTTTCAATTTTATTGACGGCCTCGTATACTTGTTCATCGAAATATAATCATTTCTCCAAGTTGCCAAAATTAGCACTCCTTTTCAATATTGGCATGTCCAAACAATTTCCATCCGAATACTTGGACATGTATATTAATACAGTATTCTAAAAGATAAAATTCGTTACATAAAAAAAGAGAGTATTAGATACTCTCTCGGAATACTTGATACTAATTACTTTTTTAGTGGTTTAACATAAATTGCTTGTGAAGAATTAACAGATATACATCCATCCAAATCCTTCTCTTTTAACAATCCCAAATTAATAGCAGACTTGATCTTATCTCCATCTGGTTTTCTTACAATTTGTATTAAATCAGTCAAGTTTAGTTCTTCTAATTTATGAATTGTCTTATCTTCATTAAATTTCTCTTTTTTTCTTATGATTCGTTCAAGTTTTAAATTATTAATAATTAGTTCACCTTTTTCATTCATTCCAACTTGATGATCAAAGTATCCATGAAAAATCTTTTGTAATTCTTCTAACTGATTTTCAATATCTTTCTTTTTTTGACTCAAATCATAGTACTCGTTCAACATCGGTTCGGTAATTTTGAAATTATTTTTCCTCCCCATTTCATAACACCACTTTTCATTAGAAGATAATTAATCTTATTGTGAAATTAGACGAGTTATGACTTGAAATACATTAGAAATAAAAGTACATTAACTAGTGGAAGACTAAAAATAGAATGAATTATTGCTATAAAAGAAAATAAGAAAATTTATGTTATTTATATATATCAAATCAAAAAGAAAGGAATCTTGATTATGTTGAAAAGCAACAATCATGATAGCGAAATGAAAAATGTTTATTGAACCAATGCTATTACAAAATGCTGATAAACCATTTGACTCTGATCAACATTATTTTGAATTGAAATCAAATGGTGTTCGAATGATGCTTGAAAGGCAAAATGGAAAGAATAAACTTTTTAATCGAAATGGTACGGAGATTACAGAGAGAATCCCTGAACTCGAAAATATCGAATTAGATGATTGTTACTTAGACGGTGTTTTAGTTTGTTATAATGACGGCAGAGAGGATTTTGAAGCTGCAACCAATCGAGTAAGTTTTATTCAAGAATACAAAATAATACAAGGAAGCAAACAATTTCCATTAACATATATCGTTTTTGATATTTTACGCCTTAAAAATAAAAACTTAATGAAAGAACCTTTATCTTATCGAAAAAAAATCCTTTCAGAAACTATAGTAGATCAAGAATCAATTAAAAAAAGTTTTTATATCGAGTCGGAAGGTGAGATGTTTTTTGAGCAAATTAAAACGCTTGGACTTGAAGGTATAGTAGCTAAATCAAAAGATTCCACTTATATACCAGCACATCGATCACTAAATTGGTTAAAGATCATTAACTGGAGATATAGTAACTACTATATAACGGGATATAAAAAACAAGGAATGGGATTATTAATCTCGGAATTAAAAAATGGTGAGTATGTAAATGTAGGGATAGTAGAGTTTGGGATGAATATCGGCCAAAAAACAGCTTTCTTTAGTCTAACTAAGCATATAAAAACTGGGGAAGACAAAAATTATATTTATGTAGAACCGTTAGTTCGATGTGTGATAAAAAGTAGAGGTCAATTAAATAGCGGAGAATTAATTGAACCAATTTTCCATGATTTTATTGTTTAAAAATAACTTTTTAAAAGTAATGATCTACCCCCCTTTAAATGTAGAAAGTATTAGTAGCTTTTTACTTATATGAAGGGGTTTATTTTTTTCTATCTAAATATAAGCCATAATATGATCAACCAAAATGGTATAGAAAATAAAAGACCAAAAAGGCATCCTCTATATAAACCAAAATTCATCTAAATCATCCTTAAAAAGTTATTTGATATAATTGCAATATTGCATCAAAGATTTTCTGCTATTATCAAATTTACTATACATATTTAAACGATATTTAGTCAATAAAGCCTTAGTTCTATTTAATTCAATTTCTTCATCAAATACCTGTTAGTTATTCTCATTATGGACTACACCGATCGTAAAAGTGTTGCAATTATATGCAAAAAAAAACCCTTGATTGCTCAAGGGTTTATTCTTTATTACATCATGCCGCCCATGCCCATGCCGCCCATGTCAGGCATTGCTGGAGCATTTTTCTCAGGAATGTCAGCTACTACTGCTTCAGTTGTTAAGAACATAGCTGAAACAGATGCTGCGTTTTGAAGTGCAGAACGTGTAACTTTAGTTGGGTCAACGATACCTTCTTCAATCATGTTTACCCATTGTCCGTTAGCAGCATTGAAACCAACGCCAACTTCCGCACTTTTTAATTTCTCAATAATTACTGATCCTTCTAGACCAGCATTTGTAGCGATTTGACGAACTGGAGCTTCAAGTGCACGTAATACGATGTTGATACCTGTTGCTACGTCACCTTCTGCTTCGATTGCAGCTACTTTATTATATACGCTCATTAATGCAGTACCACCACCAGCTACAATACCTTCTTCAACTGCAGCGCGTGTAGAGTTTAATGCATCCTCAATACGTAATTTACGCTCTTTTAATTCAGTTTCAGTTGCAGCACCAACTTTGATTACTGCTACACCACCAGCTAATTTAGCTAAACGCTCTTGTAATTTTTCGCGATCAAATTCAGAAGTAGTTTCTTCTAATTGAGCACGGATTACGCCGATACGTCTTTGGATTGCTTCAGTTTCACCAGCACCTTCAACGATTGTAGTGTTTTCTTTTGTTACTACAACTTTTGAAGCACGACCTAATTGAGTGATGTTAGTTGTTTTAAGATCTAATCCTAATTCTTCTGTAATCACTTCACCGCCAGTTAAGATCGCGATATCTTCTAACATTGCCTTACGACGGTCACCGAAGCCAGGAGCTTTAACAGTAACTGCATTGAACGTACCACGTAATTTATTTACGATGATTGTTGCTTGTGCTTCGCCTTCAACATCCTCAGCAATGATTAATAGTGGTTTACCTTGTTGAACAACTTGCTCAAGTACTGGTAAAATTTCTTGAATGTTTGTTACTTTTTTATCTGTGATTAAAATATATGGATTTTCTAATTCAGCGACCATTTTCTCTGAATTTGTAACCATGTAAGGAGAAGAGTATCCACGGTCAAATTGCATACCTTCAACTACTTCTAATTCAGTTGTGAAACCTTTTGATTCTTCAAGAGTAATAACTCCATCGTTACCAACGCGCTCCATTGCTTCAGCAATTAATTGTCCAACTTCTGGATCCGCTGAAGAAATTGCAGCAACTTGTGCGATTGACTCTTTACCTTCAATTGGTTTTGAGATTGTTTTTAATTCTTCGATTGCTACAGCAACTGCTTTTTCGATACCTTTACGGATACCCATTGGGTTTGCACCAGCAGTTACGTTTTTAAGACCCTCACGAATCATAGCTTGAGCTAAAACTGTCGCAGTTGTTGTACCGTCCCCAGCAACATCATTCGTTTTGCTAGCAACTTCTGCAACTAATTTTGCACCCATATTTTCAAATGCATCTTCTAATTCGATTTCTTTTGCGATTGTAACACCATCATTTGTAATTAATGGAGAACCGAATTTTTTCTCAAGAACTACGTTACGTCCTTTTGGTCCTAAAGTTACTTTTACAGCATCAGCTAAAGCGTCTACACCACGTAACATCGCGCGACGTGCTTCTTCACCAAATCTAATGTCCTTTGCCATGAAAATGACCTCCTTATAATATAAAAAATATATTTTTTAATTTAAGTATTATTATTTTATTAACCTATGATTGCAAGTATATCGTTTTCGCGAAGTACTAAGTATTCAGTACCACCGTACTTAACTTCTGTTCCTGAATATTTAGAGAAGATAATGCGGTCACCTACAGATACTTCTAAAGCTACGCGCTCACCATTTTCAAGTACTCGGCCAGTACCTACTGCAACAACTTTGCCTTCTTGTGGCTTTTCTTGTGCACTACCTGGTAACACGATACCACTAGCAGTTTTTTCTTCAGACTCAACAAGCTCAATTACAACACGATCACCTAATGGCTTTAACATGTGTAATACCTCCTCAATAATCAAATCATTATTTTTTAGCACTCATGTATATTGAGTGCTAACACAATTATTAGTTTAAATAATATCAAAAAATTTTGCAAGCCCGAAGCAGGCACTTTTCTTGTCGAAATTTAATAAGTTTTTTTCTTTACAATCAAAAGTAAAATAAAAAGTGAAAATTTCTTTTAAGAAACATAAGAAACGAGTAAAATAATGTACGTGTTGTTATAAACCTTTGGGTTCTGAAAAATATCAACACAAAGGAGCTATCGTATTGAAAACTAGAGATTTATGGATTTTATTAACGTATGTCGTTCTTCAATATTCAGCGGTATTTGGAGTGCCCTATTTATTAAATAGTAACTTATACGCTGGAGTGGATCAGAAAACGGCTTCTCTTGAAGCAGTGGCATTATGGGGTTGTATTAGTTTCGTAACTGGATTAATTATTATCCTTATCTTATTACATAAGCCCATTTATGAAGGAATAAAGCATTTAAAAACTAATTATCGTACAATAATAAATTGGGTTGTTTTAGGTTACTTCATAACAATGCTAACTCAAATTGTTTGTAATTTAATTTTAATTTATGTGTTTCATTTACATAAGGGCTCAGAAAATACTCAAAATATCATAAACATTGCAAAGCTTAATCCGGCTTTTATTATCATCCCAAGTCTAGTTGCACCAATTTTAGAAGAGATTATTTTTCGTCGAATCATTTTTAAGAGGCTTTATAATCGTTTACCATTTATTATATCTGCTGGAATTAGTTCAGCGATCTTTTCGCTTATGCACGGTGACTTGCCCTTCTTTTTATCTTACTTTCTAATCGGTTTTGTATTTTGTTACTTGTATAAACGAACAAACTCAATTATGGTACCAATCTTAACACATATGTTAATGAACTCTTTTGTCGTTTTTCAGCAAATCAATTTACATTAAAAACCCCCAATTCTTTTGGGGGTTTTTGTATTAATATAAATTTATTGTTGTAAAAAATATGCCAATGTTTGCAGTTCAACTGCTAAGTCTATATGATGAATGCGAATATGTTCTGGTACACTAATTCGTGCAGGTGTGAAATTTAAAATACCTCTAATATTTTTTCCATTTAATCGATCAGCTATTGATTGTGCTACAGGTGCAGGAACAGTTAAAATAACGATTTGAATATCTTCATTCATAACTTCCTCTAGATTATCTAGATTATAAACGGGTACTCCACCTATTTCAGTACCAATTTTATTTGGATCAATATCAAATGCCATCTCAATTTTTGTATTATTATTTTTTATAAAATTATAGTGTAAGAATGCAGTTCCTAAATTACCAACACCAATTAATGCAACTTTCATAACTTCATGCTGGTTAAGCGCTTTCGAGAAAAAAGTTAATAAATAATTTACGTTATAGCCATAACCTTTTTTACCAAGTGCTCCAAAATAAGAAAAATCTCTTCTGATTGTAGCGGAATCTACCTTTACTGCTTCACTTAACTCTGCTGAAGAAACTCTTTGTTTACCTGATAAAGACAAATTCTTTATAAAACGGTAATATAAAGGTAGACGTTTAGCAGTAGCTTGTGGAATTTTAATTTGTTCCGAATCCATTTTTTAATCCCCCACTTACTGTAATTCTTTTTACTATGGTGTGTAATTTAACTTTATTTTAGTAATAAAGTACTTGTTCTAATGTAAAATATACACTATATTTAAGAATTTTGACAGTCTACAGTTACATACATAAAAAATTTTGCAATGAGGTGTTATCCATGATTCTTTTACAAGTAAATAATGTCTCAAAGTATTTTGGTAGTGACATTATACTTTCAAATATAAAATTAGAAGTTCAAACGAGTGATCGCGTTGCCATTGTTGGTCGAAATGGTGCGGGAAAATCTACATTATTGAAAATCATAGCAGGTGAAATATCTTATGATGGCGGTGAAATAAATAAACCTAAAGATGTTACTGTAGGCTACCTAGCCCAAAACACTGGTTTACAAAGCAATCAAACGATTTGGGAAGAATATTATTCTGTTTTCAATCATTTAGTAGAGATGCAAGACAATATGAGAAAATTAGAAGTTAAAATGACAAGAGAGGATGTCTATTCTAACCAAGCCGTTTATGACAAGGTTATGAATGAATATGATCATCTTCAATATACTTTCAAAGAAAACGGTGGTTACCAGTTTGAAGCAGATATTCGTTCAATTATTAGTGGTTTAGGTTTTAGTAATGAAGATTACGAAACAAAAATTTCTTCGTTAAGTGGTGGACAAAAAACAAGACTGGCATTAGGTAAGCTATTGTTGACGAAGCCTGACTTGTTAATTTTGGATGAGCCTACTAACCATTTAGATATTGACACTCTTAGTTGGTTAGAGCGCTACTTACAGTCATACCCTGGTGCAGTATTAATCGTTTCCCACGATCGATATTTCCTTGATCAAGTTGTTAATATTGTTTATGAAATATCTAATCATAAGCATCAACGATTTGTTGGTAATTATAGTAAGTACCTTGAGCTAAAGGCAGCTCAATATGAACAAGAGTTAAAACAGTTCGAAAAGCAACAAGAGGAAATCTCTAAACTTGAAGATTTTGTGCAGCGTAATATTGCACGTGCATCAACTACAAAAAGAGCTCAAAGTCGTAGGAAACAATTAGATCGAATGGTTCGATTAGACAGGCCACTTGGAGACGAGTCTTCTGCTAATTTTTCATTTGCAATTGAAAAACAAAGCGGTAATGATGTGTTGTCTGTACAAGATTTATTTATTGGCTATGATCGTATCCCAACAATTGATCAGCCGATGAGATTCGTTCTGAATCGAGGCGATAGTGTCGCATTAGTCGGTCCAAATGGTGTTGGTAAATCGACATTACTTAAAACAATTATTGGAGATTTAGAAAAATTACAGGGTACGATTGATTTTGGTGCAAATGTTTCAGTTGGTTATTATGATCAAGAGCAAGCAAAACTAACTTCTAATAAAAGAGTTTTAGATGAACTTTGGGATGATTATCCATTAAAGGCCGAACAAGAAATCCGAACAATATTAGGTAATTTTTTATTTTCTGGAGATGATGTAACAAAAATTGTTACTTCTTTAAGTGGTGGAGAAAAGGCAAGATTAGCTTTGGCTAAGCTTATGATGAAAAAAGCTAATTTCCTAATTCTGGATGAGCCTACTAACCACTTAGATCTAGATAGTAAAGAAGTATTAGAAAATGCTTTATTAGATTACCCTGGAACTATTTTATTTGTTTCTCATGATCGTTACTTTATGAACAGATTATCCACAAAAACTTTTGAACTAGCAAAAGCAGGATTATCAATTTATTTGGGTGATTATGACTATTACCAATTTAAGAAAAACGAAGCA
Source organism: Bacillus sp. AFS029533 (assembly GCF_002585125.1). NCBI lineage: Bacteria > Bacillati > Bacillota > Bacilli > Caryophanales > Bacillaceae > Bacillus > Bacillus sp. AFS029533. Next base: position 18,155 of record NZ_NUQC01000051.1, read on the forward strand.
TTTGAAAAAGAACAAGCAGAAAAAGAGGCTACATTCTCACAAGTTAAACAAACTTCTCAACCAGTTTCTGATTATCAACAAGACAAAGAATTGAAGAAAAAAATCCGTCAAACTCAGCGCCGTATAGAGGAAATTGAGAGTAATATATCGCAATTTGAGCTTGATATAGAGACGATTGAATTAGAATTATGTAAGCCAGAGGTTTACGGTGATTTTCAATTAGTACAAGAATTAACAATTAAGAAAAATGATATCGAAGCTAAGTTAATAGACCTAATGGAAGAATGGGAAAACTTACAAGAATAATGTCTAAACGGATAAGCTTTTTGCTATCCGTTTTTTCTTATCTACATATTTATCCACATATATTCAATTATTATTTAGCTTTTACACAGGTTTATACACATTATCCACAGAAAAACAGTAATGTTATACACAATTTTGTACACATAGTTTAATAAGTTTTTAACAAATAAAAAGTACTTATCCACATTTTATTAAAAAATTGTGAATAAGTACTTCTTACATATTTTCTAAATCCAAACCTGGATTCCCGTTTAATGCCAAATTACCTAGTTTTCCTTGTTTCAAACGAATAAATGCAGCAGCACCAATCATCGCAGCATTATCTGTACAAAGTGATAGTGGTGGTATAACTAATTCTATATTATTCAAAGCATTCATCTCTTCTTGTAATGTAGCTCTCAACCCTTTATTAGCTGCAACTCCTCCGGCTAATAAAACTTGTTTTACATCATATTCTTTTGCAGCTTGAATTGTTTTTGAAACAATTACTTCAATTACACTCTCTTGGAAACTTGCTGCCACATCAGCTGGTGATACAGCTTCGCCTCTTTGCTCAGCATTATGCATATAATTAATAACTGCTGACTTTAATCCACTAAAACTAAAATCATAGCTACCCTCTTCTAACCATGCTCTAGGAAAAGGAATGGTTGCATTTCCTTCTTGTGCGAGACGATCAATGTGAGGACCACCTGGATAAGGTAATTTAAGTGTTCTAGCAACCTTATCATAAGCTTCTCCTGCTGCATCATCCCTTGTTTCACCTATTACCTCAAAGACGCCATCTTCCTTCATGTAGACAAGCTCAGTATGTCCACCAGAAACTACTAAGGCTAATAGCGGATATTGCAGGGGCTGTACAAGTTGATTAGCATAAATATGACCTGCAATGTGGTGTACACCTATAAGCGGTAATCCATGTGCAAATGCAATTGCTTTTGCCGCATTTACCCCAATTAGTAACGCTCCAACAAGTCCTGGACCTTCTGTAACCGCAACTGCAGCTAGATCCTCATTTTCTACCTGTGCTTGCTTCATTGCTTCTTCGATTACTAAAGTTATTTGCTCAACATGTAATCGTGAAGCAACTTCAGGTACAACTCCACCAAAACGTTTATGAATATCGATCTGAGTAGCTACTACATTACTTAAAATTTCATTTCCATTTTTAACAACTGCTGCTGAAGTTTCATCACAGCTTGTCTCTATAGCAAGAATTAAACAATTTTCATTTATCATTTCAAATTCACCCACATAACTAATGCATCCTCAAAATTATCTGTATAATAGCTTTTTCGAATACCACCATCTTGGAATCCCAGCTTTCGATATAGTCCCATTGCTACATGATTTGATACCCTTACTTCTAATGTTAATGTATCAGCTCCAAGATTTTTAGCAGTTTCCATTACCGCCCGAAGTAGCTTTTCGCCAAGACCTACTCCCCTATAATCTGGTAAAATAGCTATATTTGTAATATGTCCCTCGTCAATAACCACCCATAATCCACAATAACCAATTATTTTCTCATCAACTTCAGCCACTATATAATTAGCAAATTGATTTGAATATAATTCATTATAAAAAGCATCATATGTCCATGGTGTAGGGAATGATAGTTTTTCAATTTCTACTATTTGATCTAAATCTTCTTCTTTCATTTTACGAAAAGCAACCGATGAGATCATAATATCCTCCTACTTTTCTTGGCTTGCTAGCCAATTAGCTTCTGCTTCTGATAATCTTAAATATTCTGGTGCAAAATTATGAACTGATTCTTCTTTTTCTTCTAAGCTACATGTATACAGTTCACTTGGTCTCTGGTTATTCAAACTTTCTTTTGCAAAGACCGCTTGATCTTTTAAATGCTCAATAATAAATTCTTTATGAATTGATACATCATTACCAATAAATAAGATTTGTTCATTATAAGATTTAAGCTTTTCAATCCAGATACTTCGGTCAATATTGCAGTCTTCTAATACCTCATTAGTAACCTGTCCTCTAAAATCATAAAGACCTGTAAATAATAAGTTGCGTCTTGCATCAAATAATGGGCAAACTAATCCATTAAAATATCGTCCGTTAGCAGCTAATACCTTCAAACTTGAAACCCCGATAATTGGAATATTTAAAGTGAAAGCTAATGATTTAGCCACAGTGACACCAATGCGTACACCTGTATAAGAGCCTGGACCTTTTGCAACTACTATTTTAGATAGTTCCTTTGGTTTTATATTGCATTCTTCCATTAAAGTACTAATGGCTGGCATTAATCGTACAGAATGGTTTTTATTAATAAATGTTATCGTTTCTCCAATAACAGATTGATCTTTTATTAGACTAATTCCCATAACATTTGTAGATGTATCAATTGCTAAAACGGTCATTGTTTATTAACTCCTTACAAATAAATTCATACCTAGATCCACTTGGAATAAAAGTAATCATTCTACCATTTTCTTCATGAGTTATTATGATTTTTAAGAATTCATTTGGTAAGTAATCTGAAATTAAATGAGCCCATTCTACAACACAAACACCTTCACCCATAAAATACTCATCAAAGCCTAAATCTTCACTACTACCTTCTAAACGATAAACATCCATATGATATAGAGGAATTCTACCTTTATATTCTTTGATAATATTAAAAGTTGGACTATTAACCGTTCTTTTTACATCAAGACCTTTAGCAAAACCTTTTGTAAAGGTGGTCTTTCCAGCACCAAGATCTCCTTCTAATAATATTACATCTTTTTGTTGCACTAATTGTCCGAGAAAAAATGCAATTTCTTGAGTTTCTTCCTCAGTATTTGTATGTAAAACAATTTCCAATTACTTCACCACCAAAATTCTAACTCGTCTATTTCTAACTTTGCCATATTATATCATTTCAAAACATTAAGCGGATGTCAAACAGTAATATTCTTTTGAATAGTTTAAATAAATTATTGAAATTTATATTTAGGTTGTTTTCGTTTATTTTGTTACTTCTCTCGCATTGCGTATGTCGTAAGCAGTGTCTTCTAGTCGCATAGACTCCTTGTTGATCTCTTACCTACCATCCCACGTTTACTAATTAAGGTTGAGTTAAGCAGTCTTTGCTTTTGTCAGCTTCTGTTTTAAACAATTATAATCGTTAAAAGTAATACTGTACGAAATTAAATCTATTTATATATTACTCATTTCCAATATAATAAAAAAAACGAAACAATTTTTTGTTTCGTTTTAAGAATCGTATGTATGGCGGTCCCGACCGGGATCGAACCGGCGATCTCCTGCGTGACAGGCAGGCATGTTAACCGCTACACCACGGGACCAATTTGGTTGCGGGGACAGGA
>NZ_NUQC01000052.1:0-50407 GCF_002585125.1 Bacillus sp. AFS029533
AAAATTGCTCGAACATATTAACATTTAAAACCATGAAAAGATCATCCAGAAAAATGATAATTTCATCATTAATTATTTTTCTTATTGGCTCTGTTAAATTAAAATGTTGATTTTTGAAATTAAAAAAGGCTATCAAATAGACAACCTCTAGGAACTCTTATCTAACTATCGCTGTAATAGTTGTGCAGGGGATTTTAAAAATTAAGTCTAATTTACCTTTGCATAGATACAAGTATCAACTAGATTTTTACCGTCAGCTGAAAGATCTTCATTACGTAATATCCCTTCAAGCTCAAAACCTAGTTTTTCAGGGATCGAACGACTTTTAGTGTTTTTAGATTCACATCGTATTTCAACCCTTCTAAATTTGAATAGTTGAAAACCAAGGTTTATTAACTCACTTACTACTTCTGTCATATACCCATTGCCACTAAATTGCGTGTTAATCCAGTATCCAATTTCACATTTAGAAACCTTCCAATTAATTCCGTGAAGACTAGCAGTTCCAATAAAATCGTTAGTATCCTTATGATAGATAAGATAGCGAAAGCTTTCTCTTTTCAAAAAATCTATATGGGCATTTCTAAGGAGAATTTCCGTTTCTTCAACAGTAGGAATTGACTGGAATAATTGCAACCATTGCTTTAACTCGCTAATTGAATCCTTAATAGCTTGGTTTACTACATTCCCTTCACCAGCCTGAAGTGGTGCTCGAAGAATTAATCTGTCTGTTTCTATTTGTAACGGAACATCTAATAAAATAGGATTCATATAATTTCCCCTCTCGAAAATGCATACCAAGTATATCCGGTATTACAACATATTCTTACAACGAAGTAATCTTTTACTTGATATACAGTAATACAGTAAATCTTATCTTCCAAAAATTGGTTAATAATAAATATATATTCAATTAATCACCTAGAAATCCTTTTAATATTGAGAACTAAACTACCAGTTGGTAAAATAAATAGGCTACCGAAGCAGCCATCTAGTTGCATAACAAATATGAAAAAATTCCTTCAGATATCGTTTCTGAAGGAATTCTTTATATTTTTATTCGACATAAACTCATATATTTTAGGGGGCATCAGGTATTTAATAAGTTTAGTTAGGAGCTTTTATTTGAAGTAGCTTAATCCCCATGCCAATAAAGATTATTCCAGTTACTTTGTTTAAAACCCTTCCAATTTTCTGGTTTCCTCTTAGTTTCTTTGTTACATAAGAAGAAAAATAAGCAACAAATAAACACCATAACAACCCTGTTGCTGTAAAAGTGAGTCCTAAGATCAGAAAAGGAATCGGACCAGAAGCCTTTGTATCGATGAATTGTGGAAGGAACGAAAGAAAAAATAAAGATACTTTGGGATTTGTTAGGCTCGTTAAAATACCTTGCACATATACTTTGGATATATTTAATTTATCAACTTCGGTTGTTCGAAACGCAGCATTTGATTTATCTAGTAGCATACGTATCCCTAAGTATACCAAATAGATAACACCTAAAATCTTAATCGTATTAAATAAGAAAACAGATTTTAATAGTATAAGGGATAATCCAAACGCAACCAAAAGCGTATGAATTAATGAGCCTGAAATGATTCCTAAAACGGAAAATACTCCTGCTTTTCTCCCTTGAGAAATACTTCTACCTACGATATACATCGTATCTGCACCTGGAATTAAATTTAACAAAATTCCTGTTATTAAAAATACTTCGAAATGAATAATACCATACACTTTTATGCACCCTTTCTTTTTTTAAGGTGCCCTTATCGATATTACAGTATCATGTATGATTTTGAAACTATTTTTTTCTATTTTGTGGTAATTTCAAAATAAAAAGGAAAAACTTCTGATTTGTTTATTGAACTAACGCACTGCGTTAGCCATCCATGAATCCACAGATTCACAACAGTGAATGGTAGTTTATTTCGTACTCCCATGGTAGTTGAATAATGATGATTAAATATTCGGTAATTTTTTTTAAAATAATTCCACTAAAAGTAAATAAAAGATAACCTTTTAGGGGAAATCATCCTTTAATGTTTAAAAAATTTACCTATTATTAACTTCATAAGCTGTTCTAACTCCTGCTTCAATCGCACCTTGAATCCAACCTGGTGTAGTAGAAGAATGTGATCCCGCGAAATGAATTCTCCCTTCTGGTGTACCAATATATTGACCAAATTCTTTTAATTGGTCGGGTTTATACATGACAAAAGCTCCTCCAGAAAAAGGAAATTGAGACCAATTATGTGAATATCCAATTAAAAACTCTGAAAACACCACATTTCCAAATATTTGTGAGAGATCATTCAAAGCAATTTTAATCCGTTCTGCTTGTGTCATATTATCCCAGATACTAGAATCGTCTTCCCATGTGTAGCTAGCTAATATGATCCCTGTGTTGTCTGACGCTTCTTGACCATGACTAGGAAAATACGCAAACTTGATTGGTAGATCAGTAGTTATTTTCCCACCATTTAATCCATATTTTTCCCAAAATCTCGTTTTAAACTGAAGACCTATTTTAGTTGAATTTGCATAATGTATCTGTCTTATGACTTTCCGCTTATTATATGAAACAGACTCATAGGGAAGTAACTCTACGAAATTCAATAAAGTGTAAGGAATTGTTGAAATTACAAAATCGCTTGTAAGGCGATGCTCAGTATTAAGTATATAATTTTCTGAATAGATCGTTACGTTTGATTCATTTTGTATAATTTTTTTCACTCTTTGATTCGAAATAATATTATCTTTTAGTTGTGGTAAAAACCCATTAATAAGATAATCTGTGCCTCCTGTAATTTCATAAAGTTTTAAATCCTTTGTTAGAAGTACTAAAACTTCTCTTAATATTGCAGTAAATGCAAGTTCAACAAACCCTTCTAATCCAACCATTGTTTCTATAAAGTTGATTGCTTCAATTGATAATGATACACCAACAGGATTATATTTTAAAAAGTTATACATTGAATAATGATCATACATATTAATAACTATTTCCCAATTTTTTTCAGGATTTTGATTTATAAAATCAATTACTGGACCAACTGCTAATAATAGTAACTCTGTTGCTGTTTTTCCTTTTTCACTTGGGGAGACATTAAACTTTAATTGGTCTGGATTTGTTTTATAATTTTTTTCATCTGTTAATACATTATTAATGAAAATTAGATCATTAGGAGTACTATTAATAAATTCATTTACTTGTAAATTGAATTTTTTTATATATTCAAAAACTAAATAGTGAAAAGAAGGTATCCGCATTGCACCAAGATCTATATATTCATGATTAATAAAAGGTTCCCTTTTTGTGTAAATTCTCCCCCCTATTCTGTTATTTGCTTCTATAATAGTAACTTGATGTCCAGCTTCTTTTAAGAGTGAGGCAGCTACTAAGCCAGATATTCCTGCCCCTATAATAGTTACATGTTTTGGTGAATTAGTTTTTTGCAAACCATTTTGAATTATGTATATCATTTGATCCTTTGAAAGAAGTAATTTTTGAATCAAAGATATCCCCCTCCTTGCAAAAAATAACTATCAATAAAATGTTATTCGATTTCAAGTTGAAGTAGAATGTTGACTGTGATTAATTTAATTAAGATACAAATTAAAAGTAAAAACTTATTGAACTAACCTGACATTTAGTGCAATAAAAAAGAGTTGCCGAAGCAACTCTTTTTGTACAACTAATGCATTGTTATTGAACAAGGATATTTAATAAATTCTGCAAAAACTAATAGCTCCATTGTATAGCTTATATCTTTCTATAAGCCACGCCCAAGCTGTGAATCCCAAATTATAATGCTTAAATGTCCATCTAATTTATTCTATCATTAATCATTTTAACTCCCCTGACTTTTCTATACATCCCTTTTTGATACTCATATGTAATGATGTTAACATGATGGATAGAAAAAAATGTAAAAAGGGTCGATTGTTACCACCATTTAATAATGTGTATATTTACGCAAGCATATCTTGATATTCCTTTTTGCGTTCGAATTCAGCCTTAGCAAATGGACAAAGTGGCACAATCTTTTTGTCTTGTTCTCTCATCTCTTCTACAACAGAAGCAACAAGTTTACTGGCAATTTTTTGTCCTCGCAAGGATTCATCGACAAAAGTATGATCAATGATCACTCTTGATACTCCAGCATGTACAAATGTAATTTCAGCGACGATTTTCCCTTCTTCATTCTCAATGAAGTGTTTTTTCTCTGTCTTTTCAATATTCATATTATTTATCATCCTTTTTATAAATATATTGTAGTGCGCCACTTGGACATAAATCGATCGTTTTCATAGCTGAATCTACTTCTCCATTATCAGCAAGAATCCATGGCTTTCTTTTTGTATCAAACACTGTCGGCATTGTCCTTACACAATTACCTGAATGTGTACAGATATCTTTGCTGAAATAAACTTCAATCTCTTCTCCTGAATATTTCCGATATCCTTTATTTAGTAGGTCTTCTTTATTCATTTCATTCTCTCTTTTCATTTTGTACCTCCAAATTGTCGATAATTATTTATACGACTTTTGGGGTGTTTTTTCCTTTGTCTGAGTTTTTTTTTTGACCGGAACCAATACTATATAAGAATTTAGCTTGCTAAAACAGTTATAATAATTGACTCTACAGAGAGCATTAAACAAAAAAAGAAATGTAATCATTTTAAATTTATTTTTTGGTTTAGTAGTTGTTAATTCTTTATAGTCCTAACGCAATGCGTTAGTTGAATCAGAGTACAAGTCTCTGAACTGGCTTTTTATATTGGATTATTTGGCAGAGTAGTTAAAGAAGAAGTAAGAGCTTTTAATCATTCATTTATCTATTGACTTAGAGTTTACTCTAATCAGTATAATTAAAAAAAATGAAGATGTACTGTAATCAGTTAAAGATTGGTTGCTTTATCTTCAAATGATTTAGATGAAAAATTAGAGTTGACTAATGTGAACAGTGATTTTTTCGATAATAGAAAGTAAAAAAAATTCAGTGAATTTGAACTAGAATGTTGGGAGTCGGTTTTATGGAGCAATCAAATAAAGCGTTTAGTGACACATTAATAAAATCATTAAGAGGAGAACGTGGTCATCTTCCTATCAAGAATGCTTTGTTGGATATAAACATGGATCTTGCAGGGAAAAGAATAGAAGAGTTACCTTATACTATTTATCAATTAGTCAAACACATGACATACTGGCAAGAATTTCTCTTATTATTCGCACAAGGGGAGAAACCAGAATTACCTTCCGATGTAAAAGAAAGCTGGCCTATTGAAGAGGGGCCAAGTAATGAGGAAGAGTGGAAACAAGTTATTCAGCATTTTCTTCAAGGGATAGAACAGGCATGTTCGATTGCCCAAACTGTTCAATTAGACAAATCATTGGAGAAATGGCCAGGCGAATCACCAGGTGGTGTGCTACGCAATATTGCATCTCACAACTCCTATCATTTAGGTGAAATCGTACTAATACGCAGATTATTTAGCGCTTGGCCACCACCAACCGGAGGATATCCAGCCTAAACTTTGGATCAATAGTAATTTCATAACACATGGGAGTCAATGAGGCTCCTATTTTTCCTGTTTGCCCTTTTTTGAATAAGAAGTGATATAAGTGTTTATAGAAATTTAATTAAAAGTAGTAGAAATTCTTATATAACTAATGAATCGTTAGTTGAATAAACAATCCATTACGAAAAAATAAAATAACAAATACAAAATATGCATAATCCCAAGAAAAGAAGCATAATAAATAGCTTTTTTAAATACCAAGGTAAGAAATCAATGATATTTAATAATATATCTCCTAAAACATCTGAAGTGCCTACATCGATACTTTCATTTTGATAAAACTCTTTATTTTTAAATGAAAAAAATATCAAACCAAAAAATGAAAAAACAGCAAAAATATACATAAAAATAGTCATGTTGACTCCTCTATGATTCCCTCTTTTTCACATTATTTTATCATATTTATTCAACTAAACTGCCAGCTAGTTGAATAAGAAATCAACAATCTACTTTAAAAGCTCCTTCTAATTAAGAATCAAAAGGACTAAATTTCTGAACTTCTCAATAATCTTTTCTTCTACATATTTTACAAATAATCCCCATAAAAAAACTACTTTACTAAAATGTTAAGTAGTCAAAATTTTAATCTTTCATTTTTATTTTTCGTGTATTGAAATTCCTTTTATATAGGAGGTAATTTCGTTATCAGGGATTAATTTATAAGATTTCTGTTGGGTATTTTCAGGATTTAGTCGGTCTTCATAAATAGCTCTTAAATGTGCAGTTCGGTATAATTGGTTTTCAAATGAACCACGAGATATTTCTAATGGAAGTTCAACACCATTGAAAAATTCAACGACTGAACGATTGTATTTACCGCCTCTGAAATTAGCAACATGATTGTAGGAGATCCAAGAACATTCTACTTTTAAAGAAGATGAAGTGGGGAAAAAGAAAATTTGATTCATTGAGCTGATTGCTATTGGTGGTTTATGAGTGATGGAAATCATTTGTTTCGTTCCTTCACGCCTACCCCGGTAACTACTTCCGAAGTAAGCACAGCTTCTTTCAATAATTTCAATCGGTTTCATTAAAACATAAAAATTATCATCTGTTTCGTATACCTTTGAAATCACAACTAAATCGACCGTAAATTCCGGAATGATTGCCATTGTTGACTTATTAATCTCGTACTCATTTAATACTTTAACTTGTCCTTTCACATGATTCATCTTTACAACTCCTTCTGTTATTAGTATTGAAATGTTAAATTTTGTTGGCTTCAAGAATATTTTTTAAAGTTAATTTAAGACCAACAATTAAGTTTAACAACATCAGATAAAGAAATTTTTAACATGAAGTATAGTAGCAACATTGATGTTAGAGAAATAATATCATAAATCTTTATTTGTAAAATCATTTTTTAAATACTTTAACAAAAGTGTCATTGTTTACTAAATTTTAGGATAAAAGCCAATAGAAAAACCACCTTTCTCACAAGTGAAAAAAGTGGTTTTTTACTAATTAATTAGATGAAAATTGTTGTTCTTCAGTAGAGCCTTTAAGAGCTGTTGTTGAAGAAGTTCCTCCAGTAATAATTTGAGCTACTTGATCAAAATATCCTGTTCCAACTTCGCGTTGATGTCTTGTTGCAGTGTATCCAAATTGTTCACTTGCAAATTCAGCTTGTTGAAGTTCTGAATATGCTCCCATTCCACGATCTTTGTAATTTCTAGCTAATTCAAACATGCCAAAGTTTAATGCGTGGAAACCAGCAAGGGTAACGAATTGGAATTTATAACCCATTGCTGCAATTTGTTGTTGGAATGTCTCGATTGTTTCGTCATCTAGTTTCTTCTTCCAGTTAAATGAAGGTGAACAGTTATAAGCTAGTAATTTACCTGGGAATTTAGCATGAATAGCGTCTGCAAAACGTTTTGCATCTTCTAGGTTTGGCTCTGACGTCTCACACCAAACTAAGTCTGCATACGGTGCATAAGCAAGACCACGAGCAATTGCTTGATCTAACCCCGCTTTCGTACGATAAAAACCTTCAGGTGTTCTTTCACCTGTAATAAATTGTTTGTCGACTGGATCAATATCACTTGTAATTAAATCTGCTGCATCTGCATCAGTTCGTGCAACAATAAGTGTAGGGACTCCCATTACATCCGCTGCTAAACGCGCAGAGATTAAGTTACGAACCGCCGTTTGTGTTGGTAATAATACTTTCCCACCTAAATGGCCACATTTTTTCTCCGAAGACAATTGATCTTCAAAATGTACACCTGCCGCTCCCGCTTCGATCATACTTTTCATTAGTTCAAATACATTTAATTGCCCACCGAAGCCAGCCTCTGCATCTGCCATAATCGGTGCGAAGTAGTCGATTTCTTCTCCACCTTCAACATATTGAATTTGATCTGCACGTTGGAAAGCCTGATTAATTCGTTTTACAACTGCTGGTACAGAATTTGCCGGATATAAGCTTTGATCTGGATACATTTGACCGGAAAGATTCGCATCAGCAGCTACTTGCCAACCACTTAAATAAATAGCCTTCAAACCTGCTTTTACTTGTTGGATTGCTTGATTTCCAGTTAATGCTCCAAGTGCATTAACATAACTTTCTTCATTTAAAAGCTTCCATAATTTTTCCGCGCCTTTTTTTGCCAGTGTTTGTTCAATATCGATTGATCCTCTTAATTTAATTACATCTTCAGCAGTGTATGTTCTTGTAATGCCATTCCATCTAGAATCAAGCTCCCAGCTTTCTTGTAATTCAGCAATACGCTTTTCACGATTTTTCGTCATATTCAATTCCTCCTAATTTTATAAAAAGTTATATCCTTTTAAAGTCAGAAAGTCAGCAAATTCATCGTTGCTAATTAACTCATCAAATAATTCAATTGCTTCATTAAATCGTTTTGCTTCAAATTGTTCTCTCCCAATTTCTAGTTGAAGCTTCATCATTTCTTCATTTTTTAATGAATCCACTAACTGTAAAGTAATGTTTGTACCATCCTCTAATACACCTTTTTCATGACGCACCCATTGCCAAATTTGCGCACGCGAAATTTCAGCAGTCGCAGCATCCTCCATTAAATTGTATAGCGGCACCGCACCTCGACCACTTATCCATGCTTCAATATATTGAATCGCAACTGTTATATTTGTTCTGAGACCTTGTTCAGTAATAACCCCACTAGGAATCTCTAAAAGATCGGCCTCCGTTACATTAACATCCTCACGTTTTCTATGAATCTGGTTTGGTGTAGGCATATATCGATTAAACTGTTCAAGAGCTACAGCTACTAAACCAGGATGAGCTACCCAAGTACCATCGTGTCCATCCTTTGCTTCACGCTCTTTATCTTTTCTTACCTTCTCAAACGCAACATCATTTCGCTCTTTATCATCTTTAATTGGAATTTGAGCTGCCATTCCTCCAATTGCTGGAGCATTTCTACGATGACAAGTTTGAATAACTTTTTGAGAATATGAACGCATAAAAGGTACTTCCATCGTCACAACAGATCGATCAGGTAAAATAATTGATTTGTCGTATCGCATCATTTTGATAAAGCTAAAAATATAATCCCATCTGCCGCAATTAAATCCTGCTGAATGATCCTTTAATTCATAAAGTATTTCATCCATTTCAAATGAAGCAGCAATTGTTTCGATTAATACAGTTGCTTTAATCGTTCCAACAGGTATATTCAATTCATTTTGAGCAAATAAAAAAACATCATTCCATAGTCTTGCTTCCAAATAACTTTCCATTTTTGGTAAATAAAAATAAGGTCCTGAGCCGTTTTCTATTGCTTGTTTCGCATTATGAAAGAAATAAAGTCCAAAATCTACTAAGCTACCAGACATATTTTCACCATTTACAGTGATATGTTTTTCTTCTAAATGCCAGCCTCTTGGTCGTACTAATAGTACAGCTGGCTTCTCTTTTAACTTATATGTTTTTCCATTTGAATGAAGTGAAATTGTTCGGTTCACAGCATCTCTTAAATTAACCTGACCTGAAATGATATTTTCCCAAGTTGGAGAAGTAGCATCTTCAAAATCAGCCATGAAAACAAACGCATCAGAATTCAATGCATTAATAATCATTTTTCGATCAACTGGTCCTGTTATCTCTACTCTTCGATCTTGTAAATCCGTTGGAATAGGTGCAATTGTCCATTCACTTTCACGAATGTGTTTTGTCTCTTTTAAAAATTGGAGCTTACCCCCATTTTGTAAAAAACTCATTCTTTCTTTTCTGTTTAATAACAGCTGTTGTCTACGTTGATCAAATTTCAGATGTAATTGCTCTAAAAAACTTAATGCTTCGGTCGTAAGAATGTCAGTTGAACCCTCTACATGATTACCTAAAACTTTGATTTTTGAAAGTTCAGTTGTCATATGATCCCTCCATTCAGTTATATAACAGATATTGTTTACTTATGTTATTATATAACAGTATATTCGGATTTGATATTAAATTCTGAAAATATTTCCAAAAGAATTTTCGACAGCTCAACTATTTAAATAATGGATGTTTATATCAATTATTTAAAAAAACACCCCTTAAGGATGTTTTTAGACGAGTGTCTATCTTATCTCGGTAATCCACTGATACCCAAATTATTTTATTTAAATCGAGAGGTCCCACCCATTGTCTTTAATAAAGTTTAGTAAAAGTATAATAAATGAATATGACACATTTATAGTAGTTGATCCTATTTATAATTAAGACAAATGAAGGGCTTTTCTATAATACAAAAAAAGCTTGTAGATATTGGTACAATACCAATCAATCTACAAGCTAATTTTAATCTATTTATTATTGTTTCTTTTTTCAGCAGCTTCTAAATACTGCATTCTTTCCAACATTGTCGGATGATCATATCTAAACAATTTCACTAAAAATGGTGGATTTACTTGAGACAAACTGTTTTTGGATAACTTTTGAAACGCTATAATCCCTGCCTCTGGATCATGTGTTAGCTTAACTGCATATAAATCTGCTCTTTTCTCGGCACTTCTAGAAAATGCATTTGATATCGGATCAGAAATAAAGCTTACAATTCCACTAATGATTAAAAATAAGGTTAGGATGACCGCCATTTTTTCGTTTGAATGACTGCTCCTACTCTTTGATAGTACATACTTCATCAATAAATGAATGATATATAGACCGACTAAACTACCTGCTAATATACCAAACATTGATTTATAGATGTCTTTATGGACGTAATGTGACATTTCATGCGCCATGATGAACATAATTTCATCTTCAGTAAGCCCTTTGAGAGTTGTATCCCATAATACAATCCTAGCGTTTTTACCTATACCAGTAACATATGCATTATATGTAGTTGTCTTAGTGGACATATTTACTTCATATACCCGATGTGCAGGAATATTTGCTTCTTTAGCAAGGGTAATAATTTTCTTTTCTAAATTTTTATCTTTTAGTGGATAAAAATCATTATATAAGGGATCAATTACTACAGGCTGAATAAACGTTAAGAAAATCGTAAAAGGAATACTTAATAGCCATGCAGTTAGCCACCATTTCTTTGGTTGTTTTTTGATTAATAAATATACAACATACATTACAAAAAACATCATTGCAAAATTTATCCAAAAACTAATCATTTCATCCTTCATCCACGCATTAAATGATTGAACAGATAATCCGTATTTCGTCGATAATTTAAAACGATATAAATCAATTGGAAATGAAACGATATATGTAGCGACCGATACAAAGAAGAAATATAAAAAAACTTGTATAAACTTAAATCTAGTCAATTTAGATAATGAGTCACCTAATCTTTCAATTGATCCACTTAATAATAAAAGTGATAATACAATCCAATCAATCGGTAAGCTAATAAAGTAAAGTACATTTTTTAAAGTGCTATAACTAGAGCTTAAATTAGCTTCCTTATGATTCATGAATGTATGTGGATCAACGAATGTTCCTTTATATTTTGAAGGTAGGTCAGAAGTCGTAAAAACATAAAAGTATAACAGGACTAAAATGATATAAATGAGATAACCTAGACAGATGAATTTTGTTAATTTAGATTTAGTTGCTTTTTTCATAAAATCTCCCCCCATTCTATATTATCAACTTTGTCCAATTTTTTAGAACTTCAACCTATTATATTTTTTAAATACTTCTTTCTCTTATGCTCTATTAAATTAAAGATGTGTCCTTTATCAGACGTACAAAGATTCGTCCAGTTCTTGGGTGAAAATTTGAGTTATATTCTTTCAGAGTTAGGTGATGAATAGTCCTGTATCAATTTTTCATTTAATTTTACAAGAATTATTGCTATTTGCTAGATTTTCATTTGAAAGGATCAACTTATGTCCCATTTTTAATGTGTAATACCTTTACTGGTATGGGTTATCGTTTATCTTAATTGCGGTTTTCTTGATTTTAATTGCTGTTTTGACAATTTTTATTGCAGATTTACTATTTTTATTTGCAGTTTTAATAATTTTATTTGCAGATTTCCTATTTTTATTTCCAGTTGCCTTTTATTTGCAGTATTTACTTGTTTATTTGCAATTTAGATTTTATATACTAATTTCCAATGCAAAAAGAGAGAGCATCAAAAAGAGCTCTCTCCTCTATACCACGATTTATTGTCTAACGGAATCTTTCAATGCTCTTCTAAGTATTTTACCAGTTGCATTTTTTGGTAGCTCTGGAATGAACTCTATTGATCTTGGTATTTTATATTTTGCTAAGTGCGCCTTGCAGTACTCTGCCAAGGTTTCCACACTTAATGATGGATTTTTTGAAACAACATAGGCTTTTACACTTTCTCCAAAATTATCGTCTGGTAGCCCAATCACCGCACATTCAACAACATCTGGATGATTGTAAATTACCTCTTCGACCTCACGAGGGTATACATTATAGCCGCCAACAAGAATCAATTCTTTTTTTCGATCGACGATATAGAAATAACCATCTTCGTCAATTCTTGCTAGGTCACCAGTATATAACCAGCCATCTCGAATGGTCATTGCCGTTTCTTCTGGCATATTATAATAGCCTTTCATTATATTTGGTCCACGGACGATTAATTCACCCACTTCACCAACTGCTACTTCTTCACCAAGAGCATTTACAACTTTATTTTCTACATTGCTAATATTTGTCCCAATTGATCCTGCTTTTCTAGGACGGTCTAATGGATTAAACGTCGTAACAGGTGAGGCTTCTGATAATCCATAACCTTCAGAAATAATAACTTTAAATTTCTTCTCAAAATTCTCTAATAATGCAACCGGCAAAGATGAACCACCTGAAACGCATAGTCGGATTGACTCAAAGTCTTCTGTCTTTCCTTCAGGGAATTGATATAAGAAATTATACATTGTCGGCACACCTGCAAATACAGTTGCTTTGTATGTACGAATAATATCAAATATTTCTTTTGGGCTAAATTTAGGCACTAAAATAACAGTAGCTCCATACATTAAAGGCGCGTTTAAAGCTACAGTTAAACAAAATACATGGAAAGCTGGTAAAGTTGCAATAACCTTTTCTGTATTTGAAAAACTTAAGAAGTGTCCAGCATCCATAGCATTCGAATATAAGTTTTTATGCGTTAACATAGCTCCTTTTGGTTTTCCTGTTGTACCAGAAGTATATAAAATGACTGCTAAATCATCTTCATGTAATTCAGGTCCTTTGAAGTCTATATCTCCAAGTCCAACTACATTTGTAAACGATTTCAATTTATTGTTCTCAAATTCATAAGGATTTTCTTGTTTTGTTTCACAAATAATGAAGTGATCGATATTAGGAAGAATCGGTGAAGCTTTTTCTACTAGTGGAAGAAATAAGTCTAAGGTGATAACTGCTTTTGCGTCGCCGTTTGTTAATATGTATACTAATTCATCTGGTGCATATAGAGGATTGACCGGTATTACAGCCGCTCCAACCTTCAGGGCACCATATAGTGCTATAATAAAATGAGGAGAATTACCAACAACTAGAGCTACTTTATCTCCTTTTTCAATCCCTAATTTTGAGAGGCCACTCGCAAATTTTGTAATATAAGTCTCAAGTCTTGAGTATGAAAATGTCTGCGCTTCAAAGATAATAGCAGAATGTTCAGGATGCCTTAAAGCTGATTGTGACAGTGTTTCAACTAAATTCAATAAAAACTACCCCCTTTAAATATAAAAATTTAAAATATTCTAAATATATTATATTGCTAGAATACAATTCTGACAAGTGAGAAAACTAGCACTTTTTAGACTTCTAATTTTTTAACAAACAAAAAAAGAGTAGTTCCCTACTCCTTTTTTAAAATAATAAACTCATAAATTCTTCTTTCGTTACATTACCAAAGTAATGGGTAAAATTCACTTCATTTAGTTTATTTTCAATCTCTTGTTGATCAAATTTACTACCAATCAGAAGCTGTTCTATATCAGACACATCCCCTACCCCAAAGAAATCACCATAAATTTTAACGTTCTCAATGATTCCTTTGTTTACATCTAGACGAATGTCAATTGAACCAGCTGTAAATCTTTTACTTTGTTGAATATTGCATTTAGGAGATTTCCCAAAATTCCAATCCCAATTTCGGTATCTACTTTCAGCAAGTTCTTTAATATTTTTTAAATCCTCATCTGTCCATTCATATCGTTCTATTTTTCCATGTTCTTTAAAAATAGATTGCAAAATTAAATCTTTAAATTCTAGGATTGTTAAATCGTCTTTTAAAAATTCCTTAATGTTTGCCACTCTACTTCGGACTGATTTAATTCCTTTAGATTGGATTTTTTCTAGCTTTACGTTTAATGCATTGACAACTTCATCTATATCACTATCAAACAATAATGTACCGTGGCTAAACATTCTACCTTTAGTAGAAAATTGTGCATTACCTGAGATTTTCCTACCTTCTGCTAATATATCATTTCTTCCACTAAGTTCAGCATTCACACCGAGTTCCTTTAATGCCTCGATTACCGGCTCAGTAAACTTTCTAAAATTATGAAAGCTGTCACCATCATCTTTTGTAATAAAACTAAAGTTAAGATTTCCTAAATCATGATATACCGCTCCACCACCAGATAATCTACGTACTACATGAATATTATGTTCATTTACATATGAGGCATTAATCTCCTCGGCTGTATTTTGATTTTTACCAATAATGATTGATGGCTCATTAATATAAAATAAAAAGTATGTATTTTCAGGATCTAGGCTTTTTAGCGCATATTCTTCCATCGCTAAATTTAATGTTGGATCCGTTATTCCCCTATTATCTAAAAATTGCATGTGTATCCTCCTATCATTTCGATTTCCATTCAAATCCTGTATAAGCTAAATGAACAAGTCCATTATAATACTTTTGGGCCTCACTTATTAAATCTTTTGTATTTCCGCTATGAGGAAGATGTGATAATAATAATTCTTTTACGTTCGCCTCACTTGCAATTGTTGCAGCATCTTTGCTACTCATATGGCCCACTTTGGCTCCATCTTGATTTTCAAACAGATTACAATCACTTATAAGCAAATCCGCGTTGGAAGAAAACGGTATGAAGTCTTCTGTAAAGCTTGAATCAGCTGTATAGACTACTGAGTAAGTTGCTGTTTCAATTCGCATGGCAAAACAATCTACGGGATGAACTGTCTTAATAAATCGAATCGTAAATGGACCTAGGTCGAGAGCTTCATTTGGATGATATTCATATCCTTTTGTTGCTTCTTTATATGTTAACGAATTAAATTTTACATTATCAAAGTTATGTCCGTATATAGGTAAAGCAAACTTATCCTTTCCAGCATTTACAAGTTTGAAGTATTGTAGTACTCCTATATCTGCAATATGATCATGATGATAATGTGACAGGATTACAGCATTTAAGCTATTAGGATCTATGAAATTTTGTAATGTAGCTAATGCTCCTGAACCACAATCAACCAATAGATTAAAATTTTTGGATTTAAATAAATAACATGAAGTTGCTTCACCTTTACCTGGATAGCCGCCCCAATAACCAATAACGGTTACTTTCATAAAACAAACACACTCCTTTATACTTATTATTTCTATGAAAATTTAAATTTATAAGCTTGTCCATACTGTTTTAAAAAAATAGGCGTTTAGATTATTTTTTAAAAATTGTACTAATACAGATTGACACAAAATAAGTTGTAGTAATACAATACTAATAAGTTAACTAAAGGAGAGGGTAACATGCTTGTAAAAATGTCCGAATTTTTGAAACTATTACCAAAGAAATTATGTAAACACTGTAATTCGACGATTGAAGAACAACATGATTGCTATAGTAACACTTGTTCAAATTGCTTAAAAGATAGTTTTTAAGTGAAGTCTTTTAGGATCAGCAATTTTTCTTAACGAAATTATTAGACATAGAATTAGTACAGAGACATAATAAAAAGAGCAACCTAAAAGTATCGATCTACTTTTTTGGTTGCTCTAATCTTTACTAATTGTTTAAAAGCCTTAATAGCTCCGAACAGCTTGTTCTTCATGTGAGAACAAGTATTCAATTGTATCTGAAACTGCTTTTTCACCTTGATCTATACAGTCTGGTAAGCCCGACCCATAAAATGAGCAACCGATTACTGATACACCAGGCATTTCTTTTTGTAAATATTGTTCCATATTTTTCGTACGCTCTTTATGATTAATCGTATATTGAGGCATAGCATCTTTCCATCTTGAAACAATATAAAACTCTGGTTTCTCAGTGATATCCATCGTTTTTCTTAAATCTTCTAAAACTATTTCAACAAGTTCTTCATCCGTTTTATCGACTATTTCCTTATTGTATGGTCGTCCAACGTAACAACGTAATAGAACCTTACCTTTTGGACATGCATGTGCCCATTTTTTATGTGTCCAAGTACATGCTGTTATATTATAGTCATTATTACGTGAAACAACAAAGCCTGTACCATTTATATCCTTCTTAATTGCATGCTCTGGAAATGCAAGTGCAACATTCGCGACTGATGTAGAAGGAACTTTTTTGAAAGGCTCAAATACAGGTTTATTATTAAATAGTTGTGGAATGAAACGATGAGGTACAGTAACGATGATTGAATCTGATTCGATTTTTTCATTATTGCTAAGTAGTAACTCATATTTTTTTCCAATTTTATTTATATTAACTACTTGTACACCTTTTAAAACTTCCTCTTGATCTAACTCTTCTTCAATTCGTTCTACAATTGTTTGAAGACCTGTACTTACAGTCTGGAAAATTCCTTTTCTCGGACCTTTTGATTTCTTCACAGGCATCTCTTTTTTCATACCAAGAACAATACTTTGATGTTTTTGTTCAATTTGGAAGAATTGAGGGAACGTTGCCATTAAACTCATTTGGTCAATGTCGCCTGAATAAATACCTGATAAAAGGGGCTCAATTAGATTCTCAACTACTTCATTACCTAGTCTTCTTCTAAAAAATTTACCTAGTGACATATCCCCTTGGACATGCGTTTTTGGTAAAACAAAATCTAAACCTGCACGGATTTTTCCTGCTGGTGAAAATAGACCTGAAAAAATAAAAGGCTTGATTTGTGTAGGAATCCCCATGTTTGAACCTTCTGGCATACCATGTAATTTATTATGGGCTAATACATATGATTTTCCTGCAGAGTTAAAAACGATTTGATCTTGGATACCTAAGTTTTCAGCTAATCGATATGCACTCTTTTTCCTTGCCAAAAACGAGTCAGGGCCACGTTCTATTACGAATCCATCTTTTCGAATTGTTTGGATTTTTCCTCCAAGCCTTGATGAACCTTCAATTAATTGAATATCAATTGGAAGATTATTTTTTAATTTTTCTTGTTTTAAATAGTAGGCAGATGTCAATCCAGTAATACCGCCACCAATAATGACAACCTTCTTATTCACTTCTTTACCTCCTATTTCAAAACCATATTATTGTTCGTTTAATTTTCTTAATACAACCGTACTAAGTCCACTAATAAATAATGGGGCCGTATTAGGCATCGGTGGACGAACATATGCTTTTTGAATTTCATCCGTTACTTGTTTACATTCTATATCATTATCGTACAGTACTTCTAAATGCTCACTTACAAATCCTAATGGTAAGTAGACGTAAGTTTCAAAATCATAATTTTCATCTAACTCACGTGTTAAATCTTGTACATCAGGTCCAAGCCAAGGGTCTGGTGTGTTACCAGCACTTTGCCATCCTAGAAAATAATGACGAATATCAGACTGCTGAACGACTAACTCGGCAGTTTCCTTAAGTTGCTCTGGGTATGGATCACCATAAGTAAGAATTTTTTCAGGTAAACTATGCGCTGAAAAAATAAACGCCGTTTTCACACGTTGCTCTTCATTCATTGGTTCAAGAATTGCTTCTACTTCACGAACCCAATATTGAATAAATCGTTCTTCTTTATACCAGTCATCTACATGAATAATTGTTGGTCCGTCAATTTTTTCTGAATGATTTGTAGCACGTTCGTTATATGACTTTACACTAAACGTAGAATAATGTGGTGCAAGTACGATACTAACTGCTTTTGTTATACCATCTTTTTTCATTTCATCTACTGCATCTTCAATGAATGGTTCAATATGCTTCAATCCAATGTACATTTTGAATTCTACTTTGTCTTGGATCTTATTTAAATCTTCTTCTAATGCTTTTGCTTGTTCAATTGTTATTTTTGCTAAAGGAGAGATACCTCCAATTGCACGATATCGTTCTGTCAGTTCTTCCAGCGCCTCTTGTGAAGGCTTTCTACCTCTACGAATATCTGTATAATAACGCTCAATATCTGATTCTTTATATGGCGTGCCGTAAGCCATAACTAATAAACCGATTTTTTCTTTCATGTCATCACCATAGTCCTTTTATATTAAGCTTTAACCCTTGATGAATACTCATGTACAAAACTTGTTAATCGTTTAAGAGTATCAGGATTTACTTCAGGGAATACCCCATGACCTAAGTTGAAAATATGACCTGGATTTGCCATACCCTCATCTAATATTTCTTTCGCACGTTTCTCAATAACTTCCCATGGTGCTAATAAAAATGCAGGATCTAAATTACCTTGAAGTGTTTTCGTAATCCCTAAAGAGCGAGCTTCAGCAATAGAAGTTCTCCAATCAAGACCAATTACATCTACAGGAAGTTCATTCCATTCATGAATTAAATGGCTTGCTCCAATTCCAAACATCGTTGTTGGAATATGGTCTGCTTTAAGTGCTGCAAAAATCTTTTCCATGCAAGGTTTAATATAAATGCGATAATCATTTGCATTCAAAGCACCAACCCATGAATCAAATAATTGAATTGCACTTGCCCCTGCTTTAACTTGTGCTTTTACGTATTTGATTGTCATGTCTGCTAAATGATCCATTAAAGCAAACCATGCTTCTGGCTCTGCGTACATAAATGATTTGGTTTTATTATAGTTTCTAGAAGGTCTACCTTCGATCATATAACTAGCAACTGTAAAAGGTGCACCTGCAAATCCAATTAATGGAACAGAAAGAACCTCTGTTGTTAATAATTTAATCGTTTCATAGATATATGGAAGTTGCTCTTCTGGATGAATATCAGTTAACTTTTTTACATCTGCTAATGAACGGATAGGATTGCTTATTACCGGTCCTACTCCTGATTGAATTTCTACGTCTACTCCAATTGCAGGAAGTGGAGACATAATATCTTTATATAAAATAGCTGCATCAACATTATATTGGTCTACTGGAAGCGCTGTTACGTAAGCGCATAATTCAGGTTGATGAGTAATTTCAAATAAAGAATATTTTTCTTTTATTTTTCGGTATTCTGGCTGAGAACGCCCTGCTTGTCTCATATACCAAACTGGTGTATGCGTTACTTCTTCTCCTCTAATCGCTTTAAGAAATGTATCGTTAAAATCTTTTTTCATCCTTCAAAGTCTCCCTTTCACTTTTCCAAACTCTACTATTAAATATACTGATTGAACCATTAATTGTATAGAAAACTCGAATTTTGACACATAATGTTCACTGATTTTACAATTTTTCTCAATTAATAGGCCTATTTTACTACCAGACTTTTCCCATTAAAAATTATATCAAAATATGTCTAAAATATCGAATTAATAATCTTTATTTATTAATACTTTTTATTAAATAAAGGAGTTTTATTATTCTTTTTTTAATGTTTGATTAATCGTTATCTAATCGTTCGAAATTCTTAATCTCTTTACTATTCTTTTTTAAGAGATACAGTTTTTACGCTCATAGTTTTAATAGGAAATAAAAAACTCCCCTTCAAATCATTTGATAAGAAGGAGAGCCTTAAAATGTCTATTCCTTATTTCTTATGTTGGGTTTGACAAGTTTAGACCTATCACCTTCTTCTTTTGTTTGAGGATTGTACGGTACTACATAATAAGAAGGGACATTAAATACATTTACAAAGGAATCTTTGTACTCATCTAAACCAGTAACAGTATCTATTAATTTCTCTTTGCCATTTTTCACTCGATAGATTCGATATTGTTGTCTGTGGTCAGTTGGTGCATTCCAATTAATGACGACAGTGAATAATCCAAATGGAGAAAATGATACTTTTGATTGAACATTTGAAATAGGCTCTAAATTTATCGGTGATTCTAGATCGTCTATATTTTTTGGCTTTTTAAATTTGGTAGATGGTTCTCTTCCTGCTTCACTTAAAATCTTTTTAAATAAAATGGTTGGATATGTACTACCATTTCTTAAAAAATGGTCCGAATCTGTCTTATCATATCCCATCCAAATTGCGCCTACAACGTCTGGTGTATAGCCTACAAACCATGCATCTTTGTTTCCATTTGTTTGGCCAGGTATATTTGTAGATCCTGTTTTACCAGCTAAATCGCCAGTAAAACTTCCTCTACTAGCAGTCCCTTCATTTACAACACCTTTAAGCATTTTTGTCATATACCAAGAGGTTTGTGATGAAAACACTTTATATTCCTTAATTTTCGCTTCGGCAACTAATTCATTGTTCCGATCATAAATTGCATTAATAACAAAAGGTTCTAATGCATCTCCATCATGATCAAAAGCACTATATGCTTTTACTAGCTCTAATGGTGTTAAACCAATCTTAAGTCCTCCTAGCGCCATACTTAAACCTTGATCGGGGATATTCAAATCCATTTTTTCTAGATACTCTTTTGCATTATCAATCCCAATATCATTTAATAACCAAACTGCCGGCACATTTGCTGACTGTATTAATGCATTAAACATCGAAATCGTTTTCGTATAAACGCCATTATAATTTTTCGGTTTATAGTCTCCTAACGCACTCTGTTCATTTGGTAATAAAGAATACGGATTGTAGTTTCCTGTTTCAAGCGCTGGCGAATAGACAAGTAAAGGCTTCATTGTTGAACCAGGTTGTCTTTTCACGTTAATACGATTTAAACCTTGAAAATAATAATTTCTGCCTCCAATTGCCGCCTCTACACCGCCTGTTTCAGAGTTTATTAATACGAATGCTCCTTCAGCATTTTGATCAGTTCCCGGAAAATAGTTTCCATTTTTAAAATATTTATAGGCGGTTAATTGTGTCTTTTTATGAATTGGTACAACAACTTTGTATCCACCATTTAAAAGTTGGTCATATGATATGCCATATTTCTCTTTTGCTTCTTTTATAACCATATCAATATATGTAGCGTATCCGTTTTCAAATTTTTGTTCTGTAATATGTAATACTGTTGGTTTGCTTTTAGCTTTCTGATACTCTGATTCAGTTATATAATGCGTATCTAGCATTTTATAAAGAACTAGATTCCTACGCTCTAAAGATCGCACTGGTTGTGTGACAGGATCATAATGTGATGGTGCTTTTAATAAGGCTGCTAACGAAGCACTTTCCTCAATAGATAAATTTTTAACATCTTTCCCGAAATAATATTTTGCCGCTCCGCCTATGCCATATACCCCGTGACCGAAATAAACCTGATTTAAATACATTTCTAGTATTTGATCTTTTGTATACTTTCTTTCTAGATTAATTGCTATAATTACTTCCTTTGTTTTTCTCATAAATGTTTTGTCGTTCGTCAAAAAAACATTCTTTGCAAGTTGTTGAGTAAGCGTACTCGCACCTTGTACTTTACTAAATGCTTTTATATCATTTACTATAGCCCGAAAGATCGATTGTGTATCAATTCCATGGTGCTTATAGAAACGTTCATCTTCAATTGAAACGACTGCTTGTTTAGTATAATCAGGTATATCATTAATTGAAACGATTTGATGATTTTCATTATATAGCTTTGATACAAAATTCCCCTCTAAATCTACCATTTCCGATGATGAATGGACGACTAACTTATCTTCATCTATCACATAATTACCTAAGAAAACGATTAGTAAAAATCCAACAAAGCTAATTAACAGGACACTTAACAGTCCTATTGCTAAATATCCCCATTTTTTCAATTATTTCACCTTCATTTCTCTTACCATATAACAAATAGTATATCCATTTATTCCCATGAATAAGTCATTATTTCCTTTTTTTCGATGTATATTTCCTTGGAAATACATTTTTCGTCATTTCTTAATTGAAGTTAATTTTGAAGGATATCAATTACATTTCTTGAATAGGTTATATAGATAGTAAGTAGGAGGGTGAAATAATGGCAGATTTATTTTCTTTATTAGATTCATATTATCCGGAAATGATATCTACACGTAGATACCTACATGAAAATCCTGAGCTTTCATTTAAAGAATACGAGACAGCAAAATTCATTCAAAACTTTTATCAACAATTAAATATCCCATTCAAATCAAATGTCGGTGGAAATGGTGTTGTTGCCACAATTAATGGTCGTAATCCTGGAAAAACAATCGCACTGCGAGCTGATTTTGACGCACTACCTATTCAAGATGAGAAAAATGTTCCTTATTCCTCAAAAGTGCCTGGCGTTATGCATGCATGTGGTCATGATGGTCACACTTCTACACTTTTATATTTAGCAAAGGCACTTCATGAGCAAAAAGATTCATGGGACGGTAAGGTAGTGTTACTTCACCAACATGCAGAGGAATATGCACCTGGTGGAGCAATTTCTATGATTGCTGATGGCTGTTTAGACGGTGTTGATGAGGTTTATGGAACCCATTTGTGGGCAATTGAAGAATTAGGTACAATTGGTTATCGTAAAGGACCAATCATGGCAGCAGCTGATCGCTTTTCAATCACAATCCAGGGCCAAGGCGGTCATGGTGCAGAACCCCATCGAACAAAGGACAGCATTGTAATTGCTAGTCAACTTGTTATGGCACTTCAACAAGTAGTTAGTCGAGAAACAAATCCAATTGACACTGTAGTGTTATCGATTGGAAGTTTCGAAGCTAAAAATGCTTTTAATGTAATCGCCGATCGAGCAACTTTAATAGGAACGGTTCGTACGTTCAAAAAGGAAACACAGGAAAAAGTAAAAAAACAAATAGCTAGAATCATTAAAGGGATTTGTCTAGCAAATGATGTTACATACGAATATAAGTACGATGATGGATATCCGCCAGTAGTAAATCATGAAAAAGAAACCGATTTATTAGTTAAAGTAGCCGAATCAATTGATGAAGTTAGTCTATTAAAAGAAATGGACCCTAAAATGGGCGGAGAAGATTTCGCATACTACTTACAAAAAGTACCAGGAACGTTCTTCTTCACAGGAGCTAAACCACCTCATGTTACAGATGCATACCCTCATCACCATCCAAAATTTGATTTTGACGAAAAAGCAATGCTAATTGCAGCAAAAACACTAGGGTCTGTGACATTAGCTTCATTAAAACAATCACAAAAATTAGTTGAGCAAAAATAAAAAAAGGAGAACTTTTTAGTTCTCCTTTTAGTATGTAACTTCTTAGATGATATCTTCCTTTTTCTTCATATACCTCATTCGATAAGCATTTTTAGCTGTTTCACCTAATTGTTCAAGAAGTTGATAATTTACATAAGCTCCAACCGGTGCTCCAATAATAGGGACTAATTGCAGAAGTTTTGCTAAATCGATATGATCTCGATATTCTAGTTGTAATTGCTCCCAATTGACTTGGGGATTTTCATCTACTTTATCTTCCCACTTTTCAATAACTTGGAATACTTTTTTCCGATGGGTATCACTTGAAAAAGCAAGTTGAAAAATATACAGCATAAACTGTCTTTCGAGCTCATCTTTAGGTGAGTAACCATATATTTTGGCTGCCTCAACTAAAAATCTAATTTTTATTCCAAGTAGTAACGGAAAATCGGCAAGACCGAGTAAAATTCCACCCGCTCCTGTACCAGCACCTTCTACAGCTGAAATCTTTTTGTACTCGTTTAACTTTTTATCTAAAATTAAATCTCTTTCTCTAAGTGTTAATGCTTCATACTCCTCACCACTGCCATTAAATACAGTGGACCCTCCAATAAATAAAACCATCATATTTTTAACGGTTTTTGTAAGCAGATCTTGGATTTGTTCTGGTAATAATGATTGAAGCTTTAATTGAACTTTTTTTGCAGAAGTTTGAAAAATATTTGAATCGGACATTACTTTTTGTTTCCATCTAGATAGTTCGTACTGAATACGAAGTTCATAAGAATCCATTTTGTCCACCCTTTACAATTTTTGTGGCTTACTTAACCTTTTATGCACATAAAATTTAATTAACCACATTGAAAATAAAGTATACACAACAATTGCCATAATAAAGTTAAAAATTGACAAGCCCTTTATTAAACCAATAATACTAAAAACTAGACTACATATTATCAGTAGTATATACAAAAGTGTCGAAATAGATTTTTTATTTTCTTCATTTATATAAGGATAAATTTTCCACAACAAATGATAGTTATACTGTTTTAAAATTGACATATTCTGTAAGGAAATTACATAAAGAAATAAAATGCCAATCAATATTTTCCCAATTGTAGTTGGCACTAAGTAAACTACAAATCCTCCTACGAACAGTTGTCTTAAAAACATACTTAAAAAGTTACCATTCCTGATGAATGTACGAACTAGTAAATAATTCGCAGCATTTCTCATTTTAATTTTATTAATGATTGGATCCGCCCATTTTCTTCGCTTAACTTGTTGTTGAATAGACGGCACATCAGTAAACATATTCGCAAATCGATAAAAAGTCGCTAATCTTGAAGTGTCAAGTTTAACATTTCTTTCCCATTGCACTCTTTTATTTTTACTACCTATTTGAATAGATAATGCATAAACTGCTAAGATTACGATGATTATTACAAGGAAAAAACTGCTCCATTTACTTAATAAACCATAAATAAATAAGAAAGTACCTAGCAACCTAAAACAATAATCAAATGCTCGGTTTAAAACACCGCTATTTGTAAGGTGTAAGAATGAAACAAAGAGATTGTATCCTTTTAATAAGAAAATTATTACCATAAAGACGATAAAACTTGTTGTTTGTCCTAGTGAAAATTTCTTATAAATTGGATAAATCACACCTAACATCATTAACATTAAATATACTTGAAAGATGTACGTAATTAAAAAGGAGCGGACAAAGTAACTTTTCATCTTTTTTTCTAATGGTAATAAGTAATGTAAATCAGGTCCTTTAAAAAAAGTAGTTACTTGACCTGTTACAACAAGAAAACTAAAAAGAATAGCGATTAGTAAAATAGCTGGAAAGTCTGGAGAAATTGTTTTTAGCATTTGTTGATAATAATATGCTCCTCCTCCAAATCCAAAAACAATTACAAATTTTATATGATCATTAAAGATATACCGACCATATTTACTCATTTCTTTAATGAAGCTCCTAAACCGTGCTAACCATAATTCTTTTATCGTACTCATATTTCTTTTTCCTTCGTTGCAAAAATATAAATTTCATCTAATGAAGCATTTGGCATATTATATTGAGTTTGTAATTCGTTTAATGTACCTTTTGCAATAATTACTCCTTCATGCAAAATAATAAATGAATCACAATAAATTTGAGCAGTCGATAAAATATGAGTAGACATTAAAATGCCTGCTCCTTTTTCTTTTTCATTGTTCAAAATCTCAAGTAAATCATTTATCGCGATTGGATCTAGTCCTAAAAAAGGTTCATCTATTATGTATAACTGTGGTTGGACAATAAGGGCACAAATGATCATTACTTTTTGTTTCATCCCTTTAGAGAAGGTCGAAGGAAAATATTTTCTTTTGTCATATAATCTAAATGTTTTTAATAGCTCTTCACTACGTTTTTTAAAATCTATTTCTGGAATATTATATGCCAAGGCTGTTATTTCAAGATGTTCCTGTAAAGTTAATTCATCATAAATCATCGGTGTTTCAGGAACATATGATATGCTAGCACGATATGCAGTTGGATCTTTCTCAAATGATTCACCATTAATTAATATGTCGCCTTTAGATGGTTTCAAAAGTCCTAATATATGTTTTATAGTCGTACTCTTACCGGCACCATTTAACCCGATTAACCCAACAAGCTCATTTCTATTAATCGTAAATGAGACATCTTTAATGACAGGCTGTCTAGTGTATCCACCTGTGACATCTTTTACATGCAATAAAGTCATTCTTTACAAATCCTTTCAAATGTACTTTTCCTATAAATTTTATTGTATCAAATAATATTCTTAACTTCCTTATTATCCTATTTATGGAATACTAAAAAAAAATCCTTCTTTTTTTGAATACTATTTTAGGTTAAGGGTATTATAATTCATGAAGGGAAAGCAACACACTTTCTTAGTTCAAAATTTGAAATGAGGTGTGTGTTAAAGGAAATTTAATTTGCGTTCAAACCTAAGTCGGATAATTGTTTAAGTGAAATGAGGTATCTCCAAAGATTAACATCGTTGTCATATACAGCAATGCAAAAATCTAAGGAGATGGTGCGCTTGAACAGGATCTATAAAAACAAAGGTCATTAGTATACCAATTTGTAAATGAGGTGTCTCGAGCAGAACATATAATTTATTTATAGGTGTACCAATTTATTGAACATTAAAGCAAATGAGGTGTCTGTTAAAGACAATTTAACTTATTAACCTAAAATCTTTTCTAAAATCTTTCCCCTTCATCAAGGAGCAACTATTGGTTGCTCCTTGTTTTATTTTGTTGATGTCACGTGGTCATTAACTTCTTGTATCTCGCCCATAGTTAATCTTTTTTTTAACTACTTCCTTCTATTATCTATACTTTTTATGGTCCCAATTTCCACATTAACTGGGATCTCTTCCAAACATCTTCTACTTTCCTGTTTTAATTATCTCTCCCTGTCTTAACTACTTTATAAATTTTTTTATTGTTTTTGCATACTTTCTTTACCGCAGGGCATCATAATTCTTGAAGGGAAAGCAACACACTTTCTAATTCAAAAATTTGAAATGAGGTGTGTGTTAAAGGTAATTTAATTTGCGTTCAAACCTGTGCAAGGTAACTGTTAAAGTGATTGTCTCACAAGATAATTCATCGTTGTATAAAACAGCAGTGAAAATATCAAGGGAGATGGTTAGCTTGAACATTATTACTTAAAAACAAAGGTTTTAGTATACCAATTTGTAAATGAGGTGTCTCGAGCAGAGCATATATATTTATTTTAAGGTGTACCAATTTATTGAACATTAAAGCAAATGAGGTGTCTGTTAAAGACGATTTATAATTACTCCATTAATCTTTCCTCTTCATCAAGAAGCAACTTAGGTTGCTTCTTGTTTTATGTTGTTGAAAAGAAGTTGTAATTTAAATTAGTAATGTCAAGATGATTGCTCCACCTAGGTTTGTTCCTACGAGCGCTCGGCCTTCCCGTTCCCCCTGAAAACATTTTTTAAAAATATAACTTCAATTATCTATACTCTTGATGATCCAAAATAAATTTAGTCTTAACTTCCACTTAAATCCTCATTATTAAGCTTGTGTTTTTGTTTTGTTTCTGAAATTTCCTGATCTTTAATATTCTCTCTCTGCTTTTCAAAGTTTTTTATTGTTTTTGCATACTTTCTTTAATACAGGGCATCATAATTCTTGAAGGGAAAGCAACACACTTTCCAGTTCAAAATTTGAAATGAGGTGTGTGTTAAAGGTAATTTAATTTGCGTTCAAACCAATGCAAGGGTAGTTGTTGAAGTGAAGTTTCTCCATAGATAAAACATCGTTGTATAAAACAGCAGTGAAAACATCAAAGGAGATGGTTAGCTTGAACATTATCACTTTTAAACAAAGGTTTTAGTATACCAATTTGTAAATGAGGTGTCTCGACCAGAGCATATAAATTTCTTATAAGGTGTACCAATTTATTGAACATTTAAGCAAATGAGGTGTCTGTTAAAGACAATTTATAATTACTCCATTAGTTTTCCCCTTCATCAAGAAGCAACATAGGTTGCTTCTTGTTTATTTTCCCCTGCCCCTATTTCCCCTTTAACATACGCCTATGTTAAAATAAGGAAAAAAGTGAAAGGAAGTATAAAAAATGGCACATGACGCTAATTGTATTTTCTGTAAAATTGTTGAAGGTAGCATTCCAGCATCAAAGGTATACGAGGATGATGATATTTTAGCTTTTTTAGATCTAAGTCAAGTTACAAAAGGACACACATTAGTCATTCCAAAGGATCATGTTGAAAACATATTCGAAATGAGTGAAGAGACAGCTAGTACATACTTCCGAAAAGTACCTCACATTGCTAATGCAATGAAAGAAACTTTTAATGTTCAAGGAGTAAATATTTTAAATAATAGTGGTGAAGTTTCAGGTCAAACTGTATTTCATTATCATATGCATATTTTACCACGATACGGAAATAATGATGGCTTTGATGTAAAATGGCTTTCAAACCAAAATCAATACACAAATGAAACGCTACAAGAGATTGCAAAATCTATCGAAAATAACATTATTAAAAAATAATAAAACCATCCCTTTTAAATACGAAAACAGGAGAGTGCATATCTCCTGTTTTTGTTTTTTTTATGTAATTTTAATCTAAATCCTGCATTTTACACTATATTTTTATAGATTTATATTATATATTTACTATATTACCAATAATATTTTATCGACAATCACTCTATAGTTTCGTTAAAATTATTATATAAACATAATTTTCACAACCCGCAACACTTAATTATAATATAAAAATGTAGAATTTTATTAACTACTTTGTGAAAATTTTTAAAAATTCTAACTAAAAGTTCTTTATTTCTTCACATATTATTGGCATAATAATAAATAGATAGTTAAATAGAAAAGAAGGTGAATTGATGAAAACTGAACAAAAATTATACACAATGAAAGAAGCTTTGATTTTTAGTCAAAGAATTGCCCAAATTTCCAAAGCATTATGGAAGTCAGTTGAAAAGGACTGGCAACAATGGATTAAGCCCTATGATTTAAATATCAATGAACATCATATTTTAATGATCGCCTTCCACTTAAAGGGTGCGTCTATTTCTGAAATTGCTAAATTTGGTGTAATGCACGTATCAACTGCTTTTAACTTCTCTAAAAAGCTAGAAGAACGTGGTTTATTAGTGTTTTCTAAAAAAGTAGAAGATAAACGTAATACGTATATTGAATTAACAGAAAAAGGTAAAGAAATGCTATTAGAGATTCTAGGTGAATTTGATCCAGAGACAAATTCAGTTTTTCAAGGTACCTTACCATTAAAAGAATTTTATGGTAAATTTCCAGAAAATATGGAAATTATGGCTATTTTACGTAATATTTATGGAAAAGATTTTATGGATATATTTGAAACAACGTTAGGTAACATAGATAAAGAATTCATCGAAGAAGATAATCGTTTAATTAAGAAACCTTAATATCTTCTTTAAAGCTACAATTTCAGTTTATATGTCATTTGAAATTGTACAAATAAATAGAAGCGGGGTAAGATTAATTAAATCCTTCCGCTTTTTATTTCGGCCACTTTTGTTCAAAATTTCACATAAATACCTCTTTGAAACCCTCAGGTTCATTTTCCTTTTCATTTATTTCTAAATTTCAATAGACAAAGAATATGTACATCATTAATTATTTCAATCTGGAATAAAAACTCAACCGGAGGTACAATACCTCCGGTCGAATATTTGTCTTATTTACAAATTAGATGCAAGCTGCTCCTACGATAATTAATAAGATGAACAATACAACGATTAACGCAAATCCTCCACCATGGAATCCTACGCCCATCATTCACACCTCCTTTTGCTACATATCTTATCTTATGCGTGTAGTAAAAAATGGTCTGGGCAAATGTATAAATAACCTTCATTTTTGAAGATTCATACTACTTATATAAATGAACACCCAATAATGATTAACAAAATAAACAGGATCACGATTAATACAAATTCACGCGATGCTTTCCCCTCCATTTTTCCACCCTCCTAACAGTAATCCATAATAATATATAGACGAATGCCTTAAATGATTGGGCGAATGTCACGATTGACAAGTTTTTAATTTGCTGGATAAGCATGGTTTTTAGGCAAAGTCAGGTGTTAAAATATAAAAAATAGAAATCTCCATTCATTTATTACCTCATCTCATAGTGCCTACATTTCATTTAAAACTAGTTCAAGTTTCCTTAAAATTAATTAATTTTTTATTAAAAAGCATACCAAATTATTCTTTTTTTGGATAAACTTTGTCACATTGTAGAAAAATATGTTATATTAAGTGAAGTAATTTCCAGTAAAAGGTATGTCTAAATACAGGAAAAATTAAGATTTAAGCTCCATACTTTAATATGTAAAATTTTTCTTTATAAGAAATCATTTTAAATTTTTATTAGGAGATGTTTAAATGAAAAAGTTAATCGTATCTGCAGTTTTAGCTACCTCAGTATTCGGACTAGCAGCATGTGGATCTGCTGGTGTTAGTAACGATGTTGTTGCTACATCTAATGCTGGAGATATCACATCTAAAGATTTATATAATAAGATGAAGGATACAGCAGGATTAGCAATGCTTAAGCAAATGGCTATTGAAGATTATTTAAAGAAAAACTACAAAGTTAGTGATAAAGATGTTGATGCTAAGTTCAATGAGTATAAAACACAAAATGGTGACCAATTTAAAGCTTTCTTAGCACAGTACGGATTTAAAGATGAAGCAGCATTTAAAGATCGTGTTAAAATCGATTTATTAACTGAAAAAGCTGCTGAAGCTTCAGTAACAAAAGCTGACCTTGCAAAATACAAACCAGAAATTAGAGCTAGCCATATTCTAGTAAAAGATGAAGCTACAGCTAAAAAAGTCGAAGATGAATTAGCTAAAGGTGCAGATTTTGCAGCAGAAGCAAAAAAATATTCTACTGACACTGGTTCAAAAGATAAAGGTGGAGATTTAGGCTATTTTGGAGAAGGTGCTATGGTACCTGAATTCGAAGCAGCTGCTTATAAATTAAAAGTTGGAGAAATTAGCCAACCAGTTAAATCACAATTTGGATACCATGTTATTAAATTAACTGGCAAAAAGACTGCTAACGAAAAAGATGCTCGCAAAAAAATTGCTGAGTCTAAGTTAAGTCAAGAAAACTTCCAAGCATTCTCTGATGAACTTCTTAAAAAAGCTAAATTTAAAGTAAAAGATAAAGACTTACAAAGCCAAGAGAAAAAATCATAAAAAAAAACCTGCCTTAATGGCAGGTTTTTTAATTAGATGAAATCTCAGAGTTAATAAGCAATTGTTCTCTTCGTTCTCTTTCTTCTTTAATTCTTTGTAAGTAAATTTCTCCCTCTTTTTCAATGAATGCTTCATCAGCATCTCTTTCTTGTTTCGAGGTATAAAGCACCATAAATCCACTTACAAAAATTCCTAAAATCACAATATACATCCAAAATGGTAAAATTGGCATTGATTTTCCTCCTTAGTAGACAAGCATTTGCTTCATTATATGGCTAATAAAGAGGAAGTATGATTAATTTAAAATTTTGGTTTGTAAAAACTACGATTTTCTAATGGGAAAATACGCTCTGTATATTCTCCTGGTTCGACTCTTTCAAGTGCGCGGTCTAACATATTCATTTTTGCATCAATATTATCAATATAATGTAAAATTTCCGCTTCTTTAATTAAAGGTAGTTTTGGACTACCGTACTCATACTTACCATGATGACTTAAAATAAGATGCTGCAGAACAGTAACCTCTTCTCCCTCAATACCTAGTTCAATTGAGGCGTTTCCAATTTCAATTGCCATAAGCGAGATATGGCCTAACAAATTACCTTCTACAGTGTACTTTGTTGAAACTGGACCAGATAATTCTCTAACTTTTCCTAAATCATGTAGGATGATTCCAGCATACAGTAAATCCTTATTGATCGAAGGATATAAATTCGCAATTGATTCACCTAATTTCAACATACAAAAAACATGGTATGCTAAACCAGAAACAAATTCATGGTGATTCTTAGTTGCCGCTGGATAATCAAGAAAATCCTCTTGATTTTTTAATACTAGATACTCAGTAAGCTTTTTAAGTTTTTCATTGGTCATATTATTTATATATGAAGTAATTTTCTCATATAATTCTTCTTTAGAAACTGGTGCTCTTGCGAAAAAATCTTCTGGATTAACTTCGTCTGTATCTTTAGTTGGACGAATTTGGCGTAATTTAAGTTGAAGTTTTCCTCTATAGTCGTGTAGCTCCCCTTCAACTTTTACAACAGTACCTTCTACATATGCTTCTTCTTGCTCTGAAGAAATATCCCAAAGCTTCGCCTCAATATCTCCACTTTGATCTTGTAAAGTTAAAGATAAGAATGTTTTTTGATTACTTGCTACACCTTTAGTAACAGCTTTGACAAATAAAAATGTTACAAAACGTTCGCCAACTTCATGATCATATACTTTTTTATCCATAAGTACCTCCATTTTGTATATGCTTCCTTAAGCTCTACTTAAGTAAATAGCTTAAAATATTTTGGAAAATTAATTTCACAAAATAAAAAAAGGAAAATCAAATTATGTATTAGTCGTTTTACTTATCCTATTATACGTTAAAATAGATGCTTAGCCCAACAATGTTCATACAAAAAATTAAGACATAATCTAACATTTCTTAAAATCTGTTCGAACCTACAAATGTCAAAATTATAAATCTGCACTGAATTTTTTTATAATTCAAATTATTACTTTACACAGCTTTTCAATCTATGCCAAAATAGTAATATCGCAACTACTTTAGGGAGGTCTAGGACATGGCAACATATCGAATTACTGCTTTTGAAAAAAGTGGCGAATCAATTGTCGATGAACAATTTGAAGCTAATTCTGACTTAGAAGCAAAAAAAATTGGTACAGAAAAACTTACTACACTCGGTGCACTTGATAAAACACACCGTTGCATTAACCAAACTGGTAAACTTCTTTTATTTCATCCATAATAAAACAAGCTGCGAAAATTGATCGCAGCTTGTTTGTTTTTGATCTAAATTAATGTTTAAAGTACCAATCAAAGTTTCAACATTTTCCAACTTCTGCTTGGCGTGGAACGATCCTTTTAAGAAAATAGCTGTCGGGAATTTCTCGACAGCCATAGGATTACCTCTAAGTGCATCCTATTTACATTTTATGAAGCAGGTTCAACTTTTGTAGCTTTATAGCCAGAGCCATCCCACATGAGATATACTCGATATTTTTGCGAGCCTTTTGTCTTTGCTGATACAGTCCCGACTGAGCCACCTGGGTTGCTTTTGTCACTTCCTAAAAACCATACAGTCATATTGCCTGAATCTATTCCAGCAGCAGAAGAGATTGTTTGTAGCATTGCCTGCCAGTCTTGAGAATTTCGATCATAACTTGTAACATGCTTCCCACCAGTTTGTGCACCCGTTTGTTCTGGTGTTTCCGGTGCAGTGCCATCTGAATCTTCATCATCAATTGTTTGAACCGTTGTTGATGTTTCTTTAACACCGTTATCATCATTCTTTTCACTGTTTTTGGCCGATGCATAGTCACTTTTTTTAGATCCTGCCTTACTATCATTCGGCGAAAAAATGGAATACGAAATAAACGCTATTAGTATTAGTACGATTCCAATTGATCCAAATAAAATGAGTTTTGTTTTTTTTCTTTTCGCTCTTGACGTTGTACGTGAATTGCTTTGAATCTTTTTCAATCTAACCACTCTCCCAAAACTGAGAATGTCAACATTCTACCATGAGTGGAGAAAAACTTATAGTCTTGTATTTTAAAATTAACCATTTCGTAAAACAACTGTTAAGTTTTTTTCATTGTCAGACACAATTTAACAACAAAGACTAGTGCATAATAGAATATAGACAATCTAATTTTTAATGATTTATTCTTTTTTATATTTAAAACATTGGATTACAGAAAGAAAATAGTGTGTGATATTCAATACTATATTTTTTTTTGGATTGTTAATTACATTTCAGGTTATTTAATTGTACTTTTGTTAATTTTATTTGTACATCTTTTCTTTTCCTCTAATCAAAAAAATCGACCGAATCCAGTCGATTTCACAATCCTTATTTACCAGTAAAAACCGGCAGTCTCTTTTGTAAAAAGGCCTGTACACCTTCCTGATGATCTGCTGTTCTTCTCATTGCACTTTGTCCTTCTTTTTCAAATAAAAGTACATTTTTTAAGGACTCTAAGTTACCGTTACTATAGATTTGTTTTGTTTGGATCATCGCACTTACTGGTTTTTGAAGAATAGACTTCACGCGTTCATTAATTTTTTGTTCAAAGTCCCCACTAATTACTTCATCAATTAAACCGATTTCTAGCGCTTGCGCTGCATTTAGTTTTTTACCTTCCCAGATTAGTTGCTTAGACTTTGTTTCACCTAGTCTTTTTTCTAAGAAATAATGTGCACCACCATCAGGAATTAAGCCAATTCCGATAAAGTTCATTGCCAATACACCTGATTCGTGAGCAAGAACGAAATCACTAGCAAGAGCAAAACTAAGTCCTATACCTGCAGCTGGCCCATGAATAGCACTAATAACGATTTTAGGTAAAGTATATAATTTAACTACTACATCTGTAATTAAATCCATTACTGGACCAAAGGCAGACTCATCTGTGTTACTTAGCATTGATT
Source organism: Bacillus sp. AFS029533 (assembly GCF_002585125.1). Classification (NCBI taxonomy): domain Bacteria; kingdom Bacillati; phylum Bacillota; class Bacilli; order Caryophanales; family Bacillaceae; genus Bacillus; species Bacillus sp. AFS029533. The sequence goes on from NZ_NUQC01000052.1 coordinate 34,684, forward strand.
TTAAATCTCCACCTGAAGAGAAACCTTTTCCATTTCCACATAGAACGACTACATCAACGTCTGAGCTAGCAATTTCATCTAGTACATCTCGAAATTGTCTGAATGTATCTTCATTCATTGCATTCAATACTTCAGGTCGATTAAAAACAACAGTCGCAACTCGTCCCTCTTTTCTTAATAAAACATGTTCTGCCGTGTTCGAAATAGACATAAAAAAATCCCCCTTGTTTTCATGGTTAATTTAAACATTAAACATCGCAAGGGGAATTTCCTTTATTTTTCTTTAATTTGATTGATTAGTTTTCGAAAATAATTCATCTAAAATCTTAATTTTGGCATTTGTATAATGCTCATAACCATCATTATATGATTTAGGATCTTTCGCATTAGCAAAACGAGTTATTTGACGGGTTTCTGGATTTACAAACTTACTAGATGCACCACAACCTAAACCTATAATTGTTTGTTCTTCTTCCATAATTAATATATTATACAAGCTTTCTTGACCATCAACAGAGTAACCAATGTTCTCAAGATTACCTAATATATTTTTTTGGCGATATAAATAGTAAGGATGATAGTTATGATTTTTTGTCCATACCGTTGCTTCATTCATCATTTGCTGCACTTCATCTCGATCTGCAACTTTATATTTTTGTTTGTTTTGCGTCATTTCTGAGGCTCTTTTAAATGAAAGTGTATGAACAGTCAATGATTCAGGCATTAACTTTTCGGTTTCATCTAAAGTATATTGAAATTCTTTTAACCCTTCTCCAGGTAAACCAATAATCAAATCCATATTTATATTATTCATACCCATTTCACGGGCTAAATGGTACTTTGTTATTGTTTCATCTACAGTGTGATGTCTACCAATCGCTTTTAAAGTTTCTTGAATATAGGATTGTGGATTAATACTAATTCGATCAATATTCCATTTATTTAAAACATCTAATTTTTCGGGTGTAATTGTATCAGGTCTACCAGCCTCTACCGTAATTTCACGAACCTGCTTCATATTTGGAAATGAATCGTGCATCTTAGCATACAGTAAGTCCATTTCTTCTGCTGTAATACTAGTAGGTGTCCCTCCACCATAATAAATCGTTGTAATGTTAATTCCACGTTCCTTTAGAAATTCGCCGATTTTTTCCATTTCGTAATGTAATCCATATAAGAATGAATCGACTGCACCTTGTTTCCCTTGAATAGCATAAGCTGGGAATGTACAATAAGCACACTTAGTAGGGCAGTAAGGGATACCAATATAAAGACTAACTTCATTTTGTAAGTTATATAAATCTGGTATTACTTTTAATTGACGATCAACGATTGATTGCATTAATTCAATTTTTTCGTCATGGATTAAATAGTCATTCCGTAACTCTTCATGCGCCATTTCCTTTGACATACCAGATTTAAGTTTTGAATGAAGGAGCTTAGTTGGTCGTATACCAGTTAAGATTCCCCACTTTTGCTGTATTCCAGTATGCTCTTGTAGTAATGATAAAAAGACAAAGTTGACTGCTTTCTTTTTAAATTTAAATGATTCTCGATCATCTTTACCATCTACATAGCTTGTATTTGCTTCGAAATTCGGATCTAACTTACCTGATACTTTTTTATTAACTTCATCTAGTACAAAACTTACTTCTATATCAGCATCTATTTTTTCTAACGATACATCACAGTCTTCAAAAAATAATTGAGCTAATAGCTCTAACGGTCTTTGAAAACGAATATCCTCTAAGCCTTTAATATATATTTTCATTTTTTTATCACCTTTTTAAGTTATCACTTAAGTATAAAATTAAAGAGTAGCGAGGTCAATTATTTAAAATTCACTGAAAAATCCTGGTTTTCGAAGAGGATTCTCTTGAAAACCAGGCTTTTATTTATTTTTCGATTTTTAAATGTGTTTTTAAGAATGGCAGTGGAAATTGTTTCCTGAAATGCTCCTTGATCATATATGGAACACCATTTTGATCATTTGATCTTGTAATCCAGTCTGCAACTTTTTTAATCTCTACAGGAGCATTTGACATAGCAACTCCTAAACCTGCATGCTCGATTAATGGTAAATCACTATAATTATCTCCGATTACAACCATTTCGTGATAAGAAATTCCTAAATGCTCTCCTAATCGTTTTAATCCTGAATATTTTGAAATTCCTTTTCGGACGATTTCAATTTTACGATCTTCATCACATAAATAATCAAGATGTGGATACTTTGCATTCAATTCTTTTTTCACTTTATTTTTCTCTACTTCATCAGAGAAATAACATTCGATTTTTAACGGTGATATTGAATTTTCCAGAATGCTATCTGAAAGTGATTCAACAAATTGGATTGGATAAAAGACAGGATCAGCATTTGATAAAACTGCTTTTGCCACTAAATTAGATTGTAATTTTTTTCGATTTCCAATTGAAAAATGTTCATGTGACAATCGAATATTACAATCATATTTTTCTAGTTTTTTAACGATGTCATAAGCTTCTTCCTCTTCAATTCTCTTTTCAAATAATGGTTCATCAAGCTTTGAAGAGATAAAGGCACCTGAGTGAGAGACCAAAAGATTATTAACCTTAAGAGCTTTTGCGATTTTTTTTGTAGCTTGGAAATTTCTACTTGTATATAAGGTTACATAAATCCCTTTGTCTTGAACGTATTCAACAGCTTCTTTCGATTCTTTTGAGAGTTTTCCATTGGATTGCAATAAAGTACCATCTATATTAATTGCAAGTAACTTATAAATCACTTAATCTCCCCCATTTCGCGAAGAAATACCTTACTATAATATATGACATGCTTCATTTAATTAGAACATTATAGGCTGTTATTATATCCATTCTTATACTAAAAAAGACTCCATTTCAATGAAGTCTCAGACTGTTGACAAACGCTCGCTTTCTTCGTTGCTTCGCCTGTCTGCGGTGCTCATTACCGTCTAAGGTAACTCCGCTCCTCATCAGACTTCGCGCCTCGAAAGACAAGCGCTTGCAATCAGTCTGAATATAAATTTTTTATATTTCATTTATACTCCATTTCAATGAAGTCTCTCTTATGATAAAAGGGTTTTAAGAAAGGCAGGAAAAAGTAAAAGAATGAATGATCCTCTTCTTATCCTGCCTTTTAAGTATTAAAGTTCAAGTAAAGATTTATAAAATTCTTCTAATGGACTCATGACAATTTTATTTACATCTTGAATGACTAAATTTAGTCTTTGTTCAACTTGCATTAAGTTTGCAATTAAAGGGTTTTGAGACACTCTTGCAACAATTTCTTGTCCTTTTGCATTTTCTTCAGGTGTAACCGCTTCACCTTGATACATTTTTTGTTGCATCGCCTTTTGGAAATTTTGAAACTCCATAAATAATGGTTTTGCATTTGGATCAGCTAATACTTGTGAGTAAAGTGATTGTAAGTTTTTAAATTCTGGTTGCTCCTTAAAAGCGTTTTGTAGTGAGTATGCAATATCATAAATATTTACAGCCATGTTACTACCTCCTATAAACTTTTGTATCTCCACTATAGCAAACATTCTATTATATGTCAGTCTTTCTAAAACAAATCAAACTTTCTTCCCTAAAAATTTCATAAAGTCATTCACCAACTAGGCGAATATCACATAGTATACAACGACAATTATTTTGGAAAGGAGGAGAATCATTGCAATCTTTTCCTAAAAATCAAGAACCCCAATCTTTTGTTGTAGTAACTGATTCAATCAATGAGGAGTCATTAAATCCGCTCGGTTCAATAACGACACTTTGTGAGGAACTATCAGAGTTATGCGGAGATTCTGAAATTGATTTCTATGTAACTACATTTAAAAAGCTACTAACGAATGAATTAAAGGGATATAAACGTTCAGAAAATGGCTGGACTTTAATGAATGTACCTGCCCCTTCAATCATTCATAATCGTATTCATTCAAGAAGACTTGAACGAACGAAAGAGTTTAAATTACTTAATTCTTCGCTAACAAGTCAGCAAATACCTTTTTTTAATGCTCGCTTCTTAAATAAGCTTGAAGTATTTAAAGCTCTGATTGATTCAGCCTATATAAAGCCATACGTTCCATACACTGAGGAATGCTGCTCAGTCGTACAATTAGAGAATTTTATTCAAAAATATGAAACGGTTTTTATTAAACCAGTTCATGGTAGCCAAGGTAGAAACATTTTTAAGGTTACAAAAGATAAAGATTTGTATCGTTTGAAAAATAGCCAAAACTCCGAAGTAGAAGTTGAATATAAATCAATTTCTCAACTATTTAATCCAATTAAACAGCAATTAAGTAAGCGGACTTTTATCATCCAAGAAGGCTTACCTTTAATCAGTAAGGATGATCGACTTGTTGATTTTAGATTTCTATGTCATAAAAATAAATTTAATAAATGGGAAGTAACTTCAACTGTAGCAAGGATTGGTCACCCTACGCAGTTTGTAAGCAATTTAGCCCGCGGAGGAGACCTTCAAAAAATTGATGAATTTTTAAGTCACTATTTACCAAAGAAAGAGCGAATTCACTTTAAAAAGTTAATGATTGAATTAGCCATCGAATGCTGTATATGTATAGACTCCTCCTTTGATGGATTATTCGCAGAGTTTGGTGTAGATCTCGCTATAGACAATCAATTTAACCCTTGGGTTATCGAAATAAATTCAAAGCCATCTAAGGATTTACATGTTTCAGACCCAATTCAAAAAATTAGACCCTCAACAAAAGCTATTTTTTCTCTTGTTCAATCATATTTATAAGTACAAGGAGTGAAAAGAATGAGAATAGGTTATTTATCTCTTAAAGAAAGACAAGAAGGTGAATACGTTCAGCATATGGCGAAAGAAGCAAGTAAACTTGGTTACGAATTCGTTCAATTTACCCCTTTCAATATTCAACCAGCTACTGAAGAAATTATGGGCTGGAAGTATATAGCAGAAACAGAACAATGGGAGAAAACAACATTTGAAATACCGAATTATATTTATGATCGTTGTTTCTATTCCCCAAGTATTAAAAGTAAGCAGGCAAAGCCTATTGTTGACTGGCTAAAAAAGCGTAAAGACATCACTTTTTTAGGATATGGACTGCCAGGTAAATGGGAAACTTACCAGGCTCTAGCAACTGATGAAAGCTTAAATCCATATATCCCTAAAACAAAGAAACTATTACATTTAGCTGTATTTTTTGAAGAACTTAGAAAAACGCGCAAGCTCGTCATTAAACCGATTCATGGTTCAAGAGGAATTAATATTTATTTTATTACGTTAAGTGCCTACTCAATTAGTGTTTCAACACAAAAACAAAAGGAAGTAATTGAAACTGTTTACGAAACACGAGATGAATTTTTTGAGTGGCTTCAACCAATTGTTGAATCAAAAGGATATGTTTATCAAAATTATCTAGACCTCCAAACAAAATCACGCGAAGCATTTGATTTAAGGATCCTTTTACAAAAAAATGAAAAAGGCGAGTGGCAAGCTGTTGGAAAAGGCATTCGCATTGGTCAGCCTAATTCAATTGTTGCAAATTTAAGTGCGGGAAGTAATGCAGTTCCATTTGAAGAATGGATTACTCAATTTAATCAAAGAACTGCTTTAATATTACAGCAAGATATTGAGACAATTTGTAAACAATTACCTATCACACTTGAAAAGAATTTTCTTCCTTTATTTGAAATAGGTTTAGATTTAGGCATCGATTCAAATCAAGCCATCTGGATTTTAGATGTTAATTCAAAGCCTGGTAGAAAAGTTTTACTTCAAACCGACCCTTCTATCCAACAAAAGCTTTACTCAGCACCTATTCAGTATTGTTTACATTTACAATCGAAATCTAAAAGTGAAAGAAGTGAAATTAAATAATGAATGAAGTTTATAAAATCGTTACTCATCGACAGAGTAAGAATCTAGTATGTATACCTGAAGAGCTTACTACTTCTAGAGATATTGAATATATTGCTTTTGGTCAAAAAAAATATCCTTGTCAACTAGTTACGATGAATACACTTCACAATATTATTTCGATATCAGAGCATTTAGTCGAAATGCTCTGTATACCTTTTGAAGGTTCTATTGAGCCCATTATTATCGGAAATACTTTACAGCTTGGGCCACTTGTCGGAATTTTCACTGCTGGCTTTACTGAGTCATTACTTCGCCCTATCGGAGATCGTAGCTTTATGTTTGCAAACTTAATTGCAGAAAACAATCACAAAAATAGTTTTATATTTGTATTTGGTACTCACGGGATCGATTGGGAATCTGAAACCATTCAAGGTTATTTCTTTACGAATAAGCGATGGACTAAAGAAGTAGTTCCTTTTCCAACGGTTATTTATAATAGATTACCAAATCGAAAAGTTGAGGTTCATAAATCAATTAAACGCGTACGTCAAAAACTTGAAAAAGAATACAAAATTCCATGGTTTAATCCTGGATTCTTCAATAAATGGGACTTATATGTAAAATTAAAAAATGAAAAATCAGTTGCACATTATCTTCCGAAAACAGTAAAGTTCCATAATTTTGACACGATTGAAGAATTATTATCGAAATACCAATTTGTATACGTTAAACCTGAAAATGGTAGCCTCGGTTCAAGAGTCATTTTAATTCGTTACCACCGAGAAGAAGGAATTTATTATTGTAGATATCGTGATTTTGAAACAAATAAACTTCAAAAATTCTCATCACTCCAATCTTTAATTAATCATGTTTTTCGTAGCACCAAGTTACACGACTTCATTGTACAACAAGGTATTTCACTAACACGCTACGAGCATCAGCCTGTCGATTTCCGAGTTCATACAAACAAGGATGCTTTAGGAAAATGGCATGTAACGGTTATTGCTGCAAAAGTAGCAGGAAAAGGTAGCACAACTACTCACTTAAATAACGGTGGTCGAGTGAAAACTCTTGAAGAATTATTTGATCAGGAAAAAGCGAAAAGAATACATGATAAATTATCTACAGCAGCATTAAAAATTAGTGAATCTTTAGATCGTCAAGTAGATGGTCATATCGGAGAAATTGGATTTGATTTAGGGGTTGATAAGGATGAAAAAATTTGGCTGTTCGAAGCGAATTCTAAACCTGGAAGATCAATCTTTTCAAATCCTAGTTTCCAAGAAAATGACAAACAGATTAAAAAACTATTTTTGGAATATGCTACTCATCTTTCCAAGAAGGGTAATGAACTCGAGGTTTCAATGAAATGATCTCTGTTTTTTATCATCTTGATAAAAATACTTGGTCACATGACCATAGTGAATCAAGATATTCCATAGGCCATAATCGGCTTACTATATTACCATCACAAGACGATCGTTTAAATTCCATACAATTTCAGGTAAAAAAAACCGGAACACATTTAGGTCCTATTATCGGTATTTTAACAAACGAAGATCGGCTACCTTTTAGTGGAAACATTAAAACCTTTAAAAGAATTTGTAAGAAGGTATTATCTGATGGCGGTATACCTATCATATTAACCCCTACCGCCCTTTCTGGTCATTCGGTTAAATGTTATACGTTTTGTTTTAAAACAAAAAAATGGCTTACGCTATATTCCCCATTACCAGACGTAATTTATAATCGGATCCCATCTGTACAGTACGAATCTAACGATGATTATAAAAATTTCCGAGATAAAATCTCACAACTAAACATTCCATTTTTTAACGAATCATATCTCTCAAAAATACAAACAGCGTCAATATTATCTTCAAACGACTTTTTAAAAAGTTATATACCAAAATCAATCGATTTATCTAGCGAAAAAGATTTATATTTCTATTTAAAAAAATGGAAATTTCTATATATAAAGAAGCATAATTCTTCAAAGGGATTTGGCGTGTTTAAGCTCTCCTTGAAAAATGATAAAGAAGTCATAATCCGAAATGCATTTCATGTAGAACTGGTGAAATCAATTAGTGATTGTTGGAAATTTCTTTGTTCATTAAGCGAGGATTTTATTTGTCAACAAGGGATACTGAGCGAATTACCAGATGGAAGAAAGTTTGATCTACGAATTCTTGCACATAAAAATGAAAATAATTATATTCTTTCCGGTATCGGTGTAAGAGTAGGAACATTTAATGCTATTACAACTCATGTACCTAGAGGTGGTAGCATTATTACGATTGAAGAACTACCGATCGAATTAAATTTTTCATTATTACAAGAAATAGTCACACAAACAGGAACTGCTTTAAATATGGATGATGCGCATTTTTATGAATTTTCAATGGATATCGGAATTCAAAACAATCATTACTATATTTTTGAAATTAACTCTAAACCAATGGTCTTTGACGAAATTGCGATAAAAGAACAAGGACTCGAAAACTTAATTCGACTATTTTATGAACTTTCGAATTTTAAACAGTAGTTTATAAGGAACTCTATCAATGTATAAAAAACTTAGGTCTCAGACTGATTGCAAGCGTTTGTCTTTCGAGGCGCGAAGGCTGGTGAGGAGCGGAGTTACCCTAGACGGTAATGAGCACCGCAGACAGGCGAAGCAACGAAGAAAGCGAACGTTTGACGGGCAGTCTGAGCTACTGTTCTTTTTTATTTTTACCAACAATGATAAACTAAAATGAAAAATGCTTCGGAAGGTAATGAATGAAAATGATTGATAAAATTAAGACATTATTTGGGAGTGAGTCTGTTTCAATCACGCCTGATGAAAGTACATATATGGATTATTCTTGGTTTTCTACTGAGAATCAAGAAATTTTCGGGATTAGAAAAAATTCAATATCAGAAGAACAGAATAACCTACTGGAATGTCTTTTTACAAAATTAGAATCAGATACAATTCTGATGCCATCAGCACAAACCGAATGGTTTCAATATTTATTTTTCAGTAAAGGACATAATCCTTTCTCTTTCGAAACCGATATTTCTCTCCCTACTTCAATACGTTTTATTCACTTTTACAGCAATCAGTTATTTTCTAGTAAAACTGAGTTTGAGGAAGCAATTAATGCATTCTTTCATAAAGAAGTAATAGTGGTTTGGAATTCTGCTAAGGAAGGCGTCATTATTGAAAAAATAATCGATCAACCATTTAACAAAGAATTTTTAGAGCATATGCAAGAGATCATTGCAGCTGACTTGTACCATGACGTTACCTTTTTTGTAGGAAAACGCTATTCACCATTAGCGAATCTAAGCCTTTATTTTGATATTGAACATCAATGTTTTAAAAAAGCATTATCCGTAAAAAAGCAAAAAAATATACTTTGGTTTTCAAAAGAAATGCTTTATTATATCCTTTCCTTTATACCAGATGATTTACAAAAGGAATTACCTAATTTATTTTTGAATGATATGAAAATTGATGACCCAATTCTTTCAACGGTAAAAATCTTTCTTCAACAAAATTTAAATGTTACTGCTACTTCAAAAAAAGCTTTTTTACATCGAAATACTGTTCAATATCGACTTGATAAGTTTTCGGAACAAACTGGTATAGATTTAAAGCATTTTGAGGATGGATTAGTTATATTTTTAGCCATTCATCTACTTGAGAACGTGAATGAAAATTAATTTACGCCTATTTTGTGCACCTTGTACAAAGTAGGCTAATTTTTTTGTGAACCTTTGCCATTGTTTAAAAACGTTTAAATGTTTACAATTTAATCAATGAAACCGATTACAAATAGTTGGAGGTAATACTAATGGCAGAATTAAAATTAGATCACATTTATAAAATTTATGATAATAACGTAACAGCTGTAAAAGATTTTAATCTACACATTGAAGACAAAGAATTTATCGTATTCGTTGGTCCTTCTGGATGCGGTAAATCAACAACACTTCGTATGATCGCTGGTTTAGAAGATATTTCAAAAGGTGACTTCTTTATTGACGGTAAGCGTGTAAATGATGTTCAACCAAAAGATCGTGACATTGCAATGGTATTCCAAAATTACGCATTATATCCACATATGACAGTATATGATAACATGGCTTTCGGATTAAAATTACGTAAGTTTGACAAAGCAGAAATTGATCGCCGTGTAAAAGATGCTGCACGTATTTTAGGTCTTGAGGAATATTTAAATCGTAAACCAAAAGCTTTATCTGGTGGACAACGTCAACGTGTAGCTCTTGGTCGTGCAATTGTACGTGATGCAAAAGTATTCTTAATGGACGAGCCTTTATCAAACTTAGATGCTAAATTACGTGTTGCAATGCGTTCTGAGATTTCAAAATTACATCAACGTCTTCAAACGACAACGATTTATGTAACACACGATCAAACAGAAGCAATGACAATGGCAACACGTTTAGTAGTAATGAAGGATGGTATTATTCAACAAGTAGGAACACCAAAGGAAGTTTATGATCGCCCTGAAAATGTATTCGTTGGTGGATTTATTGGTTCTCCTGCAATGAACTTTGTTTCTGGTAAAGTTGAAGATGGTCACTTTAACTTAGGCAGCAAAAAAGTTGCTATACCTGAAGGAAAAATGAAAACATTACGCGATAATGGATATATTGGAAAAGAAGTTATTTTAGGTGTACGACCTGAAGATTTACATGACGAACCTGTTTTTATCGAAGCATCTCAAGGTACAGTTCTTGATTTAAAAATTGAAGTAGCTGAGCTTTTAGGAGCAGAATCAATGCTTTACACTAATTTTGAAGGAAATACATTAGTAGCAAGATTAGATGCACGTTCAACATTTACACATGGTCAAGTAATTAAATTAGCAGTAGATATGAACAAAGTTCATTTCTTTGATAAAGATACAGAGTCTCGTATCCGATAATTTAAAAATGAATTAAAATAACGCGGTACCATTTTAATTGGTACTGCGTTATTTTATTTTCTCAATAATTTTAAGAAAACCTTCGTTACAATCTGGACAATTAAACATATGAGTACAATACTGATTTGAATTTTGCTCAGTTAATCCATCAGCTTTTGCTGAAATATCATAATCTAAATATGGACTATATTTATCTTCGTAATCAACAGCTCTGCCTTTATCTTCACAATGATTTTCACAAATAGGGCATTTTAGTTTATACTGTTCAATTCCATTGCAAAGAGGACAAATACCATCCATAAAAAGCTCACTCCAATCTCATTTACTTCATTAAGAAAGGATGGAGATTAATCTCCATCCCTTATTAGCCATAGATATTATTTTGAATAACCACCTAAGCTTTGTTCAGCCATTTGAACTAAACGTTTAGTGATCTCACCACCTACAGAACCGTTAGCACGAGCTGTAGTATCAGGACCTAAGTTTACTCCAAACTCAGAAGCGATTTCATACTTCATTGCATCTAATGCTGATTGAGCACCAGGTACTACTAAGTTGTTGCTGTTTCCGCTGTTGTTGTTTGCCATGTTGTCTCACCTCCTTAAGTAGTGTAATGATAGTATGACTCTAATCGATTAACATATGTATGTTTAGCTAATGTAAATTTTGGAAAAAACAATTTAATTTGTTTTTCTACTTTTTTACATAAAAAAAAGCACTAGATCAACATCTAGTACTAGTTTTCTACACTACTTTATAAAATATTTTATCTAAAAATTACTGTATTAATTGTAAAAATTGTTTTGTTCTTGCATGTTTAGGATGCTCTAAAACATCTTTAGGATGACCTTGTTCAACAATATAACCACCGTCCATAAAAATGACTTCATCCGCTACATCTCGAGCAAATTTCATTTCATGTGTAACGACAATCATTGTCATTCCCTCTTCGGCTAACTCCTTCATTACCTTTAGAACTTCTTGTACAAGCTCTGGATCTAATGCTGAAGTTGGTTCATCAAATAAAATGACTGTTGGTTCTAAGGCTAACGCTCTAGCAATCCCCACACGCTGTTGCTGACCACCTGAAAGTTGATGAGGTAATAAATTTATTTTCTCTTCTAATCCAACTTTAGTAAGTATGTCAATTGCTTTCTTTTTTGCAACATCTTTTTTTACTTTTTGTACTGTTACTAAACCTTCCATAACGTTTTCTAACGCTGTTAAGTGAGGAAATAAATGATGTTGTTGAAAAACCATACCTGTTTTACTTCTTAAAGAAATAATTTCTTTTTTTGACACCTTATTTGAAAAATCAATTGTCTGTTCATCAATTGTTATTTTTCCATCTGTCGGTTGCTCTAAAATATTAATACATCTTAAAAATGTAGTTTTCCCAGAACCAGAAGGGCCAATAATAGCTGTAACTGTACCTTTTTCTACATTTAAGCTTACATCTTTTAATACTTCTAATTCACCAAAACTTTTTTTAATGTTTTCTAGTTTTATCATAAGTTCTTCCTCCCTTACTTAGCAACATAGCGTGCAACTCGTGCTTCTAATCGACCTTGAATGATTGAAAGGAAGAAGCAGATTATCCAATAGATGATTCCAGCTTCTGTATAAACAACTAAGAATTTATAGTTAGTTGCAGCTATCTCCTGAGCTGTTCTAAACATCTCAGTTACTAATATTAAGGAAGCCAAAGAAGTATCTTTTACTAAACTTATAAAGGTATTTGATAATGGCGGTAATGAAACTCTCGCCGCTTGAGGAATAATAATTCGTTTTAATGTTTGATTATATGTCATGCCTATTGATGAAGCAGCTTCCCACTGCCCCTTATCAATCGACTGGATTGATCCTCTAATAATTTCAGATGCATATGCACCAACACTTAATGAAAAACCAATAATAGCAGAAATATAAGGTGATATTGTTACATTTATTGAAGGTAATCCATAAAAAATAATAAATAATTGTACTAAAAGAGGTGTTCCTCTAATAATTGAAACATAAAATCTGGCTACACCATTTAAGAATTTATTACCTGATAGACGGAAAAGAGCGGTAATAAATGCTAAAACTATACCAACTATAAAAGTAATAATTGTTAATGGAATAGTACCGAATAAAGCAGTTTTAACCATTGGAAGGAAAGAATCCTTCGCAATGGTTAAATTTTCTTGGCTGAATATACTATTTAAGTCCATCTTTACCGAACCATTTTTGTACTATTTCATCATACTTTCCGTCTTTTTTCATATCTGCAAGTGCTTTGTTCACTGCTTTTACTAATGAATCATCATCTTTACGGAACATAAATCCACTGTTAGAAGCATCATTTTCTAAAGCTGCAATTTTAACTTTATTGTCACCAGTTTCTTTTAAATAGTTTTGAATTGATAATTTATCGTTAATTGTAGCATCAGCACGGCCAGATTCAATTAATTGAATTGCTTGGCTAAATCCTTCTACTCCAACTAATTTAGCTCCATATTTTTTAGCTAAATCGCCATAATTACTTGTTAAAGATTGAGCAGCATTTAAACCTTTAATATCATTAAATGATTTAACTTTTGAATCTGATTTTACAACTAATGCACCTGATGAAGTGATATATGGATCAGAGAAATAATATTTTTTCTCACGATCTGCTCTAATACCAACTTCATTTGCAATGATGTCAAAACGTTTTGCATCTAAACCTGCAAACATTGCATCCCATTGAGTTTCAAAATATTTTGGTTTTACTCCTAGACGTTTTGCAACTTCATTTGCTAAATCAACATCAAAGCCTGTTAATTTACCAGATTTATCATGGAACGTGAAAGGTGCATATGTACCTTCAGTACCAATTTTTAACTCTCCGCTATCCTTCACTTGAGTTAATAAATCTTTTCCTTTTGCAGTTTCTTCTTTTTTATTTGTATTACAGCCTGCCATAACACCTGCTGCTAAAAATAACGAACCTAATGTTAAACCAATTTTCTTAATATTCATTCTTTAATCTCCCTTAACCTTATCGGAATTGTTTGTTTTGAATTGTGTGTCTTAAATATATTGCATGTATTAAAAAATTACAACAAAAAAATCTTATATTTTTATTATTTTTCTTTTTGCCATTTTAATTCTATTTTTATAACTGAAAAGCCCAATTTCTAAAAACTGAGTATTTCACTTTGTTTTTAGTTCGAAAAAATTAATCATATACAAATAAGTATATGTGGTTGATTTCCACTACGGGATGCTCGCTTTCCATGGGGCNNCATAGGAGTCGAGCATCCCTTCGTTCCAATCAACTTATTCATCAAAAAAAGTGTAAAATTTAAAACGTTTAAAAATTCCATTAAGAGGAAGTGTATTACACTCTCCAAATAAGTTTTCACGAATCTTGATGGAATAGAGTAAAAGAAAGATAAAAAATTAATATACATTAATCTCCTCAAAATATTAAGGTCAAAGAACGATTCAAACTTTTTACTCATACTTTTAGCGTCACATATATAAAACTCATTTTTATACCATTAAAGTTCAAAACTTGATCCAATTTCACCTATTGTTCTATTTTTCAATAAAGACTGTATTTCAACACATAAAAAAACTCGGCTCTTAAGACCCGAGTTTACTTTGCAAATTTTGGTGGTTTATTTTTACAATTACACTTTGTATTCTTCTATTTTGAACTTCTTTAATGATGAAGGTTAAATTTTTATATTGAAGTAATTCTCCATTTTTTGGTATATGTTTAAAACTTTCAAATAACCATCCACCTAATGTTAAATATCTACTACTAGGTTTTTTTATGTTAAATCGATTAAAAAAACTCGATAAGTCAATTGAGGCTTGGAATTGGTATTCATTCTCATTTATTTGGAAAAAATCATCCTCTTGCTCGTCAAATTCATCTCTAATTTCGCCAACGAGTTCTTCTATTATGTCTTCAAGCGTGACGATACCAGAAGTTCCTCCAAATTCATCCATAACAATAGCTAGATGTGCATTTTGTTTTTGAAGAATTTTTAACACTGTAGAAATTTTCATTGTTTCCATAACAAAAATCGGCTCTCTAATCAGTTCATGAATATTAACTGTTTGCTTTTGTATTTGTTGAGTTAAAAATTCCCTTTCAGAAATTACACCAATTATATGATCAATATCCTGCTCATAAACCGGGATTCTAGAATACCGTTCTTGTAAAAACAAATTACATATATAGTCTACAGATTCATTTATATCAATCGCTACCACATTTGTTCGGGGTGTCAAAATGTCATTTACTTTTTTTTCTTTAAAAGTGATTGTTCTTAAAAATAATTCATCTTCGTACAAGTTAAATTGTTCCTCTTCAACAACATCAAACAAATAATTATGAGTTAAAAGATGTTTTTCTTTTGAATCTACATTTTTTCGATCCTTTGATTCCTTTAAAAAAAGTCGGTTAATAAAGTTAAAAAAATCTTTTATACTATTTCCCGAGGGAGCATCTGACAAGCACTTCACACCCCTATAACAAATTTTTAAATTATTAACTATCGACAATCCTTTACAAATATTTAATTTATATGTATTCAATAAAGGTAAAATTATGCAAAAAAAAGCCTCTTACTTTAGAAAGAAGAGGGGGGAAATGAGGTTTTGTACGAAACGATTAAAAAATAAGCTGAATGAAATAGTTAATAACATAACTAGTAGAAGAATTTGAACTTCTGCTCAATTCAACCTTACAACCTTATTTTATAATAAAATGAATTGAATTGGAGTTGTAAGTTGTTAACGTTTTGTGAATTATTGTACAAAGTATAACTCTATAATGTATTAGCGTTAATTTGTTTTAAGAAACAAAAAAAGAAGGTATCCAGAATGATACCTTCTTTTCACGCTGTTGAAAAACAACCTTGTTAATGACATTACCAAATTTTCGTAA